>JAPYWC010000068.1 GCA_028276605.1 Desulfurococcales archaeon | reverse complement strand
TCCACTATTTAGCGTCCAACATCCTATTTGCAGGCAACCCCCTACTACCTGCTGCACTTCCATTATCAGCATCACTAGGAGTTGTTATAGGTTCAGACATTTTTCACTACCTACATATAGCAAGAAGAAGCAGTGTAACACTAGTCATTGGAGGGGCTGGGGAACACGATGCAATATACCTCTCCACACTTACAATTCAATTACTTGAGATACTAAACAAACTGTTATTACCTTATATTCCAGCTAAACTATGACTATGTGGAAACCTAGCACTACATAACTGATGATGATTTATGAAAGTAGCTGTTGTTGCCGATAAACCTGTACCTCCCTGGAGTGCAAGACAGATAATACTCGCTCTTGAACAGATGGGCGTAGAAGCCGTTTATTTAAGACCCTCCGATATTGCTTCACTCATTGGCGATACGCACAGCGTGATTCTAGCAAGCACACTAAGACCCGCAGAGCTAGATGCTGTTATACTTAGAGATTTAGGTGTTGTAACAACTGTTGAGATGTTCCTACGTAGAGTAGATGTATTTAGACATATGGAGTTGTTAGGAGTACCTGTAGTAAACCCCGTTGAATCCTATATCACAGCCAGAGACAAGTTCATGAGCCTTTGCCTCCTAAGCAGGGCGGGAATTCCTGTACCCAGAACAATTGTTGTAGAGGATTATTTCACGGCAACAAGAGCTATAGAAATGTTTTCAAAGGCTGTGATAAAACCTCTCATAGGCAGTCTAGGACTTGGTATACTAAGAGTTGATAACCCAGACATGGCTTACACCATAAGCAAAACACTTGCCCAAATAAAGCAACCCATATACATACAGGAGTATATAGAGAAGCCGAATAGAGACATAAGGGTACTGGTAATAGGCGATGAAATTGTTGCTGCATATTATAGGGTGCAGACCTCGCCCCAAAACTGGAAAACAAACATAGCACAGGGTGCAATAGCGCAACCCATAGAAAAACTTGATGAAGAATTGAAAGAATATGCTTTCAAAGCTCTTAAGGTGCTGAATTTATATTATGCTGGCATAGATTTTGGTGAAAGCAAGAATGGTTATGTGCTCTTTGAAGTGAACGCAGCTCCACAATGGAGAGGAATCCAAAGGGCTACAGGGATAAACCCTGCGAAAAAATTGGCCGAGTTCGTTGTTAGGCTTGCAAAGAAGTGAACAATGCTTAGATGAAGAGAAGCAAACCGGCTGAAGACACTACACATCAGGTATGATGAGAAGCTCTCGCTCGGATAGAAATCTCCTTTTGAAACCTTAAAGTTGCTGAATAAAAAAGATTGTGAATGGCAGTAGAAACACCTTACTTTTTATTACCATTACTTTTCCTCCTCCTCAATGAACACTATGTTCTCGGGCTTAAAGCCAAACTCTTCGATAAGTATCTTCTTTATCTTTGCCCTGTGATCTCCTTGAATCTCTATTCTACCATTCTTTGCTGTTCCACCTGCAGCAAGTTTTGACTTTAGGTAGGATACAAGCTTCTTAAGATCAAATACCCTCTCATCTATGCCTTCTATTATGGTCACTACCTTGCCCATTTTTCTATGCTCCAACCTTATTTTCACAACTTGCGATTCTAGTTGTAGTTGTTCGCAGAGCTCTGGTGGTAGACCTGCACAACTAGATTCTAAATTCATCTGATTGTATACCCGGTATGAGTTCTGAGAAGTGTAGCTTAAAAGCGTGCTTGAGAATAGTTTCTCAGTAAACCAAGTCCTCAAGCATGAGGTGCGAAGAAGTGGTTAAGTATATATGTTTGCGATGTGGAAGGGAATTTGATGAATCACAGCTAGCTGTTATGATGACTGTTAGATGCCCTTACTGCGGCTATAGGGTAATTGCAAAAGCTAGAAGTAGTGAGGTAAAGGTTATTAGAGCAATATAATATATCCGTAGTAGGAGTTTTACAGCCTTTAACCTGTTATCCTTTTTGTTGTACCTTCTCTTCTTGTTTTTCCCCCCTCTTCTGTAACTCTCCACTACTCTTAAGATCAATAACCTCTTTTGCTTTCTCCTTCCCCTTCTCTGCCAGCTCTTCGCTTAGGAGGGCGATTAACTCCTTATACCTGTTTCTAACAGTTACTTCAGTAACTCCCGCTGCCATCGCAACTTCTTTCTGAGTTCTTCGTTCATCATTCAGTAGAGCTGCTATGTAGACTGCTGCCGCAGCTACTCCTGCAGGATCTCTACCTGCTGTAATTCCCTTCTCCCTAGCATTTTGTATAATCTCAATGGCTAGCTTAACTGTAGCACCGCTTAAACCAAGTATAGATGCTATACGTTGAGCATGCTCAGCTGCGTCAACCACAGGTATTTTTAGATTAAGCTCTCTAACAAGCATTCTATAACATCTTGCAATCTCCTTCCTAGCACTCTTAGAGTACTTTGCTATCTCATCAAGCGTTCTAGGAATGCCATGAATTCTACAGGCAGCGTACAGAGCTGCAGCGACCATACTATCTATAGCCCTACCTCTTACAAGCTCTCTCTCCACAGCCTTCCTGTATATCATTGCTGCTTCCTCTTTAACACTCCTAGGAATGTTTAGTTGTTCAGCCAACCTCTCAAGCTCCTCAAGAGCCTGTAACAAGCTTCTCTCAGCTGCACTCTGAACCCTCATTCTGCTATGCCACTTCCTGATCCTTATCATCTCTAACCTTTTCCTCAAATCAATTTTCCTACCAGCACTATCCCTATCATACCAGTCTATAATTGTTGAAAGACCGCTATCATGGAAAGCCATGTTTACTGCTCCTCCAGCTCTACTTCTTCGCTCCCTTTCTTCAGCAGTAAAAGCCCTCCACTCAGGACCTCTATCAATTACATGTTCAGCAATTACTTCTCCAGTATCAGCACATATCCACTCTCCTCTAACCTCATCATAGATAATGTTACCGCTAGGACACTTAGAGATAATGTCCTCTTGAGAAGGCTCAGAGGGCCTTATAACCATATAGCAACGCCTATAAACCTAGCTTTAAAAGTGCTTATAAGCCTTTTTGCAAAATGAACAAAAACTTACTCTATTTTTTATACAATATATGCTAAGACGTAGCCACATATATTCTATACATTGAATGAGCCATTAAGTCTTATTTAGCAAAACTCTTATAAGTATGCGAGAATAGTACAAAACGTAATTTGAGGTAAAGTAGCCGGGTCGTCTAGCGGCCAAGGATGCGGGGCTCTGGCCCCCGTGACCGGGGTTCGAATCCCCGCCCGGCTACCAACAATTTGTTCCACCTCCTAACTTTCTAAGTATTAGCCCTGCAACCTCAATTATAATCTTAGCACCGAGAAATGCTGTGATTTCTGACTTATCGTAGGGAGGGGTTATCTCAACAATATCTAAAGCATAAACGTGCTCATCAACAACTCTTGA
>JAPYWC010000067.1 GCA_028276605.1 Desulfurococcales archaeon | reverse complement strand
AGGTTGTCAAGAAAGTTCTGCAAAGCCCTATGTGTAGCAAAGGGTTTATACTAGACGGCTTCCCTAGGACACTAAAACAAGCTGAAGAGCTCGACAAATTTACTAAAATTGACCTAGTATTCCTCTTCGAAGCACCGCTAGAAATTATTATAGAAAGAGTTTCAGGGAGACTTGTATGCCCTAAATGTGGAGCAATATACCACATCAGGTGGAGACCTCCAAAAACTCCTGGAATTTGCGATGTTTGTGGTACGCCATTAATTAGACGAAAAGATGATGAACCTGAGGTTGTAAGAGAAAGGTATAGAATATACAAGGAAACATTTGCACCAATAATTGAGTACTATAGAAGAAAGGGACTACTTGTAGAGATAGATTCGTCTAGAGATGCAGATGCTGTCATAGCGGATATAGAGCGTGTTCTAAAAGAGAAAGGTCTTACAAAGTAGTAGAAAGCTCTAAGGTTTTTAATTTCAGGAGGTTTTAGGGGCATTTTCATCGAGACTTAAATTAAGGTGCTTCTATGCTAAGTTTACGAGGTGCAAGCCTGTCATGAAGTGGGGTAAAGTTGTTGTAACTGGTGGTGCAGGTTTTATAGGCAGTCATATAGTTGATTACATTGCTTCGCATTTTCTTGCAGATGAAATTGTTGTTATAGATAATTTTAGTAGTGGATCGCTGAAAAATGTTGAGCATCATCTAGATAAGAAATACTTTAAACTTGTTAAGGCTGATCTAAAGCAGTATGACCCTTCATGGGTTGACACCTTAAAAGATGTAGATGTGGTCTTTCATCTTGCTGCAAACCCTGAGGTTAGGGTATCATCAATTGAGCCACGGATACATTTTAACGAGAATATTGTTGCAACTTTTAATGTGTTAGAAGCTTCAAGGAAGCATGACGTGAAGATGCATTTCTTTGCAAGTTCATCTACTGTTTATGGGGATGCAGAGAAGATTCCAACACCAGAGGATCATCCGCTAAAGCCTATATCAGTTTACGGAGCCTCAAAAGCGGCATGTGAGCTTCTCTACTATACCTACACAAAGCTCTACGGATTTAGCGTTGCCGTTGGGAGGTATGCCAATATAATAGGCTATAGGTCTAACCACGGAGTTATAGTGGACTTCATAAATAAGCTTAGGAGAAACCCACAGCTACTTGAAATACTTGGTGATAGCACTCAGAGGAAGAGCTATCTCCACATATCTGATGCTGTTGAAGCCACTTTTGCAATAATTCGCTATACAGAAAAGGAGAAGGGTTTCCAAGTATTTAACATAGGTAACGAAGATTGGGTCACAGTTATAGAGATAGCAGATATTGTTGTTGAGGAAATGGGGTTAAGAAACGTGGAGTACAGGTTTGTTATGGTAACACCAGATGGTAGGGGGTGGCCAGGTGATGTAAAGCTAATGCTTTTAGACATAACAAAGATTAAGAGCTTAACTGGATGGAGGCCTAAGCTCACCTCAAAGGATGCAGTCAGAAAGACTGTGAGGGAGTTGCTAGGGAAGGAAAACAGTTAGAGTATTTTTTGATACTATTTTAGCATCAAATAGGTTTGCTTATTTTATGGTCAGCGGGATTCGTACTAATCATCAGCTCAGTCAAGGATACGTCTCTTCATCCCACAAAAGAGTTTTTCATAACTGCTCAGAAGATTAATAAATCTAACTTGGTGAAAGAAGCAGAGGTTCATGTAGTGTCTGGCACTATCCATGTTCCGCTCTCTCCTTTAAGCGTTTCAAGAGCCTTAGTTAGGTGAGCTATTATCGCCAGTTTACCGCCATTCTGAATAAACCTTATGGCGGCAAGAACCTTTGGCCCCATGCTTCCTGAGGCAAAGTGCCCTTCATTATAGTACTTGATTGCTTCACTAAGGGTTAATCGCTTAAGAGGCTTTGCATCCGGTTTACCGTAGTTTAGGTATGCGTAGTCCACATCCGTTAATATAAGCAGTATATCTGCGTGAAGAGCAGATGCCACTCTTTCAGCAGCCAAGTCCTTGTCGATTACGGCTTCAACTCCTCTCAGCATGTTTCTATCCTCAATAACTGGAATTCCACCCCCACCACTACAAATAACTATGAAGCCTTCATCTATAAGCCTCTTTATAGCCTCAATTTCGACATGTGCTATGGGGTCTGGTGATGGTACAACCCTCCTATAACCTCCTCTAGAATCTGGTTTAAATACCCAGCCAAATTCCTTGGACAGTTTTTCAGCTTCTTCCTTCTCATACCACAGCCCAATATACTTTGTCGGATTCTTAAATGATGGGTCATTAGGTTCTACAAGGGTTTGCGTGATTATTGTGACTACACCCCTTACCTTACCTGGTATAAGCCCCTTCTCACGAAGTTTGTTGTATATTGCTTGCTGAAGTATATACCCTAGCCAGCCCTGGGTCATAGCACCAGCTATATCAAGAGTCATTGGCGGCGTTCCCTTAAGCCTCCAACCAAGCATCATCCACTCAGCTATAACACCAACCTGCGGGCCATTACCATGCGTAACAGCAACTCTATAGCCTTCATTAACAAGCTTGGCAACAGCTTCTGCGGCTATATACGCATTTCTCCAGTAATCCTCAGTAGCACCCCTATCACCTTTACTCTGAAACGCGTTTCCTCCAAATGCAACAACAACCAAGGGTCTAGATGTCAAGGTTTCCACGCTCCTTAGTCAAGGTTAAAGCTTCTGCATAACTTATACACACTTATACTTTGTGTTTAAAAAACTTTGTACACCTTTGAATACATGTTTTTACTAATTCAATGTTAAGAGTTAAGAACATAAACTACGCTTCTCTAGTATATGGGGTAGCATAGATGGTGTGTTCATCTATGGAGCAGATAACGAATCTAAGGATTTATAGGAACAGTGATGTTGTGAAGGTTATTGGCTTTATACCTCCAGGTCATGCGCATATGAGACTTGTTCTAGTGCTTAAAGATCAGGTCATAGTTTTGCAGGAAGCAACTGTAGCAGCTATTGTAAGAGCATATATAGATATTGTTACTCATCCAACTCGAAAAGCAGTTGAATTTGTACATGTAAGGCTGGATAAGGAGAGTAGAAAGATAGGTTATGCAGAGCACCAGCTTATTGAGAGTGGAAGAGATGAAGGTGAGATTATAGAGGAGTGGAGCAAGATTATTGGGTATTCAGAGACGAAGCAATAAACAAGGTTATCTGCGTGAAGTACGATTCACTAAATCTTCTAACCACTTTGGCATTCTTGCATCCTCAATACATCTATCTCTCGTATAGGGCTTAATGTCTAGTACTGGTGTTCCATTAAATAAATCAATGTTTTCAACAAATAGTTTATCACCCTCAATTCTTACGAGCTTCGCTATTGTTACAGCAATTGGGTTAGGTCTATGAGGAGAGTTGGTGGCGAAAACACCTACCGTAGGGAGAGCATCTAAAGAGATGCCGAGCCTTCTGGCCAATCCACGAGGCTTTACAAGCAGATTCCCTTTATGCTCTTCGCCAGCCTTATGCATATAAGCAACAACAATTATATGTGAAAAGCCTTCAAGACCCTTCAACCCATCTACATATTCAGGCAAAACCTCTATTACAGCATCGACACCCATCAATGAGTTCCTAACAAAATCATCGC
>JAPYWC010000066.1 GCA_028276605.1 Desulfurococcales archaeon | reverse complement strand
GCGCAGAGGCTTCAACGCCTTTTTCAGCGAGCTTCTCAAGAAAGGAATCTATGCCTGGTACCGAAAATAATGAGAGTGAGTAGAGCACTAGCCTTGGAATGCCGAGAAACTCTATACCAGCTTCAGCAATTCTCTCAAGTGTATCAATATTTCTGTACCTAAATGGGTACATTATGTGAGCCTCCATACAGAAAGCACAGAGGTGTGGACAGCCTCGAGAAACCTCAACCCTGAAGCCATAGCCATAAACAGGCTCCTCATCCACTGAATAGACCTGGTTAATAGGGTGCTGAACACTGTTCAAATCCTTTACAAAGCACCTTCTCTTCACCTCATTGAAGGGAGGTGCTACAACGCATGGATGATCTCTGATAAGCTTAAGTGGGTTAGGTTCTGAAGCGCTGTAAACTATGTCTTCTAGAACTTCCTCTGCCTCGCCTATAACCACAGCATCTATAATACCGCTTAGAGGTAGAGGGTTAGCTGTAGGTGCTACACCACCTGCTATTATAACAGGTTTTTGAGCCCCCTTAACACTGCTTAACAGCTCTAGCTGCATTAAAATATATGCTGCTGTAACATAGTCTAGCTCAAATGATAGCGAAAGTAGTATGAGGTCAAGCTTCCTCAGATTCAAAGGCTCGTCAAGCGCTTCCAAAACCTTCTCCTTAAAGTTGAATACATATCTATAGGCTTTTACTCCATCAAGAGTGTTGAGGTATGTATAAGCATATTGATAGAATAGAGATGCTGACGCAGCATTATATGGTATTGGCAACAGTATCCCTACCTTAATATCTGATGGTCTGCCCTTCCTCTCAAATACAACATTCTCTCTTCTACGCCTAAACACAACAAATTCTTGATACATTTATGTAACTACCTCAACGTTTAAGGTTTCAAAATCTATGATGATTACGGTTACATCCTTCTTTAACGCCACAATCACAAGATTATCACTCGCATTATCTATGCATATCTCATCCTTTAGTGAGTTACTACACACCAGTATTACTGTTTTAGAGAAAAGCTGAGAGAAATCAAGCAATGAATGCACACCTATGCTAAGCTCTTTACCGAGGATACGCACCTTTGAGCAACGCGAACCTTTTGGCGGATAGGTTGAGACTATTAATGCGTATCTACACCAATTTGGTGCTGTACTCTTCAGTCTTTCGTAGTTCTGAAGAGGGTTTTTAGAATCTATGCCTCCAACGCATACCTGCGTTTCGATGACTTGCCAAGATCCTGATATGTACCTACCTCTCTTCTTCAGAAACCTAATATTATATATGTCGTCTTCAAGCTGCAATAAGCCGTACGTGTTTGGCCATAGGTCAAAGAGGTTTCTATAGCTTGAGACCCCACATACAATTACAACGTTGGGTCTATGCTCCTTCAGAAGCGTTACAATTCTATCAATGTTTACAGGTCCTGGAATAGGCGTACTGAGAACTGTAAGAACCTTTAGAGGCATTTTGTATCTATGTCCCTATCTTCTTTAGACTTGGAAAAACGTCTTGTAGTTGTTACCAACATATTTCTCTATAACCTGCTTCCAGTTGTTGCCAATGGCTAAAAGCGCATAAAATCCTACTGGTCTGCCTCCAGCCTTCTTTATTAACTCAAAGACCGCTGCACTTGTTTTCCCACTCCTAACAACATCATCTACAACAAGAACCTTCTCACCATACTCAATGACTCCGCTTGGAAGGTATAGCGTAACAACTTCTGGTGGTGAGGATGTGACGTAACTTACTTCATAAAACTTTTGGTATCCTACCTCCTTCCTCTTCTTAATAACAACAAGCTTGGAGTTAAGCCTACGAGCAGTAAGCGTTGCAAGCGCTATCCCATCAACCTCCACAGTCGCGACACAGTTGACTCCAAGGTTCTGACTCCAGATATAGGCATCTATAGAGGCTATATTTAGCAAGTCTATGTTGTAGACAAGCTCATAGGTTTTTGCGAAGCCTTCAGCATCGAATTCTACAAGCTTCTCCCTAAGCTTCTCTATGATAGCTTGATCCAAAAGCTTTGTTAAAAGAACCCTTGCTCTCTCAGCAGAAGGCTTTACTTCACCGTGTACATACCTCCATATTGTAGGGGAACTCAAATCAATAAGCTTCTCAAGCTCCTTAAACTTGAAGAACTTCTTCATACTTATCAATAGCTCTACAACAAGATCCCCCTCATCAACAGTCATGCACCACACCTACAGACTCTATCAAAGCTATATACTTGTAACTATACAACCGTAAAATATTTCTTCGCTTAAAATAAACTTGACGCTCCATTAGTTAAGAGACTGTGACTGAGCGAACATAATTTAAGTTAAGTAAACTAAAATATATGGTATGCATAGTAAAACATCTATAGCCCATTAAAACAGATTGTCAGACTTTAATTCAATGTTTTGTAAAAGTAGCCGCCGCAATTACCGAACCTTCAAACGCTGCTTTGTTTATTGATTCAGCTAACTTCTCTAATATTGTATCAATAGCAGTGTCATCTTCGGTGCAAGGAATAATTTCCTCTCCATTAATTGATATCCCAGAAATCTGCGAGGACATAGGCTGTGATACAACTATCTCTATGTTGATATAGCTCCTATTCACAGACCTTTTTACATTGTTTACTATTTTACCACACTTACGCATACTATCAGCATTTGATGCTATTACTATTAACCTCACTTTATTCATATTGCACAGCCTCACGCAATTGATTAACTTTGCACTAATATTTAAGATGTAAAGCTTCAAGGATTCAACGTATAAAGGCTTATAAGTTTTACTACAAAAAATATATATTGGCGTGAGAGAGCAAAAAGGTGATGGTTATGGTGAAGACAAAAAAGCTTTATGAAGATATAGATGTAGAGGTGTTTAAGGCTCCTACGGAGGAGGAGCTAGAGCAGTTAATTAAGGATATTGTGAGGAAGGCTGGCAGACCATTAACATGGAAAGAGTTGAGAGAACAGTTTGCTGGTATTGCTGGTGAGGATAGGCTGAGAAAGGTATTAATAAAGCTGATAGAGAGAGATGAGCTTATCGAGTTGCCTGATGGAGCTATTGGACTTCCTGGTATGGAGCAGAATTATATACCTCGTGCAACTACAAAGAGAGTTAGACCCTTGGTTCCATCAAAGTTTAGAGCTAGGTGGGGCAATCTAGCAGCAAAGCTGAGAAAGACTGGCTTACCTCTTGGTGAGGCTCTGAAGCAGTTAGGTCTTGTGCAGAGCGTTGCTGAAGTTAGGGAGAGTAAGAAGGAGAGTGAGAAAGCAGCTGAAGAAGTTATTGAGGAAGAGAATAAGGAAATAGAAGAATTTGATTTTGTGGAGGAGTAGTATCTAGCAATTTTCTCTGCAATTCAGCGTAGAGGTTATATTTGCTGTCAACGATTATAGCGTATACTTGGCTATAGATAATGAGTTCCTATCCATGCGAAAAAGCTACTGTTAAAATTGTGGGCAAAATAGCTATTCTGCGGACAGAGCGAGGCTCAAAAGCACTTGTTAGTGTAGAAGCTTTGTGTAACTTAGCGAAAAAACTGAATCTGTGCATAGAGAACTATAATTGCATCTAAAGCCTATACATTTTTAGTAAGTGTCTCATCTTTGCATACTCTCCGTAACTCACATATGTCTTCCTCTTCAGGAACCAAT
>JAPYWC010000065.1 GCA_028276605.1 Desulfurococcales archaeon | reverse complement strand
CTTCAAGCCCACACAGAGTTATAGACTTAGCAAAAACCGCATACTCCTTTAACTTTATAGAAGGATTCATAGTCGTCAAACCCACTGGTTTAGCTGCACAAACCGGAGTTCCTGAAGCATTTAAGCTAGCATATAGACAAAACAAACCTTTCTTCGTATTACCAAGCTTGAAAGACTTAAAAGAAGTCCTTGGAATCGAACTGCTAATCTTTATTTTGCAAAGTAGGAAAGAAAGCCCGGATTTAACAGATGTACTAAAGAGTGTTACTGCCAATAGCATTGCCATCATAGTGCAAGCAGGTGAAACACCTATACCAAAAGAAGAGATAGTACTAGGAATGCCTGCAAAAATAAATGAAATGAACTCTAACCTCTCCCCAAATCCAATAGCGGAAGCTACAGCTGCCTTATTAAAACTTGCTTCCTTCTTAAACCAGCAAGAAATACAGTGATAGAGGCTAAAACGGAAATGGAGAAAGTGCTAGTTGTTGACGCTAATGCTCGTGGTAATGGAAAAAAGTTTTCTACGCTTGATGTCATAGGCGTTGGGCCGCGACTTATAACATCTTTGTTTAGGTACTACAACCTAGAAGCCAAACTTGTAGCTTATGAAAGTGTTGTTGAGGATGAACAAATCCTTGAGCACTACGATGCCTTAGCAATATCATTTATGATTAGCGATGTAGGTGCTGTAAGAAGACTTATAAATGCGTGGACAAAGCATAATGACGGCCCTATAATTCTTGGTGGTGGAGGAGCTTTAAGCAATAAGATTCTATCATCCCTAAATTTTTCGCTAGCTTTTAAGGGTGAAGCCGAAATAACCTTATGGCACCTGTTTAAAGAATTTAGAAGTTTTAAAGAGGCCTACGAAACTTTATCCAAAGAACGCCGCACAATAAAGGGTCTTACTATTAAGACTAGTGAGGGAAACATAATCGATGGTGGTCTCGGTATTTGGACCCCTAAGAGTATGCTTAACGTGATGCCTGTTGTTGAAGATTTAAAGAGTTTTCCTTTTTACTGGGCATCAAGAATCTATGTAGAAGTAGTTAGAGGCTGTAGCAACTTTAGACGAGCAAAATTTGCTTCTGGCGAAATTAAGTGCATCGATTGTAGGCTTTGCTATACAGGACCTTTAAACGATAGGCTTACATGCCCTCTCGGTATACCCCCAGGTTGTGGCTACTGCAGTGTGCCATCAGTTCACGGCCCTGCTAGAAGTCGCAATATTTACGTCATAGTAGAAGAAGTTGAAAAGCTAGCTAAACTTGGCGTTAGCAGAGTAGTTTTGAGTGCCCCGGACTTCCTCGATTTTGGTAGAGATGAGCTTGTTGATAGTTACTTAACAGATCCATGTAATCCACCACCAAACATAGAAGCAATAGAGAAATTGCTAAGAGAGCTTTCAAAAATACCGGAGGTATCATCTGAAAAGACTGTTATTATGATAGAAAACCTAAAGCCGTGTCTAGTCAATGAAGATGTTGCAGAAATTCTGGGAAGATATTTGAGGGATACAGCTGTATACATAGGGGTTGAAAGCTGTAGCGATGATTTACTAGTTAAAGTAGGTAGACCCGCCACCTCAGAGTCGATACTAAAAGCATTGGAACTTCTGAGAAGGTATGGGCTTAGACCATATGTATACCTCATACACGGAATTCCTGGAGAGACTGTGGAGGATATAAAGAAGACTATTGATTGTATAGATCATTTAAAGCGTATTGGCGTAGAGAAGATTACACTATATAGGTTTACTCCGTTACCGTATACCGCATTCGAAGGGTTTCCAAGACCATCACCAGCTATAAAGGACGAGGTAAGAAAAAATCTCTACGAAAAAGTAATCGCCTTCAATACTGAACAAAAGAGAAATCTTGTAGGGAAGCTAATTAAGGCTATTGTTGCCGGTAGACATCCGCATAAAAAAGGATTTCTGATAGCCTATCCACAGAAACATGGTCCTGTAATACTACTACAAGGATCATCAAAACTAGTAGGTCGTAAAGTCGTAGTAAGGGTAGAGAAGGTTGTTAGCGATCGTGTTGTTATGGGTTCGGTAATTTATGTACGTGAAAGATACCTATGACATATCACTGCCATGGTATGTAAGATGCAGATGCAATAGTATAATGCAATGACCTAAATATGTTTTAATACCACACACTGCAAAATAGCGTTAAAGGCGAGATAATAGGGTGAAAGGATTGTGAAGGTATCAACAGTAGAACTTGAAAGTTTTGAAGACATGATACTAATGCTACACTCGCGAATGACTCCTGTAAGCATGGTTTCCGCACTTATGTGCACAACAAAAATATGCTTTACCATAATAAGTGCTGGAGATGAACAGATATTCGTATTCTCATCGCCTCCGCCGCAAACAAAATGCAGGTTTGCATATGTTGATGAGAACGGAAAAGTTAAATGTAGCGAGAATCCGCCTCCAGGTAAACCAGTTGTGTTCATTATCGCAGTGAAAAACGTCTATGAAACTGATAGCCTTACGAAAGCACTGCAGATAGGATAGCATACTGAGATATACATAGCATAACATAAACACTTTTTAAACGCCTAAATATAAGAGTAAATCTTGAAAAGTAAGGCTCTGTGGTGCGGGGGTGCCCGAGCCAGGTCAAAGGGGTCGGGCTGAGGACCCGATGGCGTAGGCCTGCGTGGGTTCAAATCCCACCCCCCGCACCAAAACTTAAAATAACCATGTTTGGCGATAATCGTGAGCTATAGTTGGGAACCCCAGTGGATTAGAAGAAAGTTCAAAATTTCTGAGGGGTTAGAGATAGAAACATGCTATGATTCTTCAACGGGTCTTTTGCTTTGCCCTCTCTGTGTAGATGTCTCAAAAATATGTCCTAGTTATACTGAGCCTACATCCATAATACCTGAGAATGTGCCTTACTTCTTTTCTATTGAGGATGTAATTTATCATATGAAGACACATAGCAGGGTTGAATCAAAGAAACTATATGTAGAGATAGAAGAGGAGGAAGAGGAAACAGAAGAAGAGAAAGTAGAAGAAGAGGAAACAGAAGAATAATAACAATCTATTCGCTACCGTGCTATACTACAGATCTGCTTATGTACCTCTTCGCTAAGCTTAAGCAAAGCAATTAAAACCACTCTATAAGCTTTATCTCCTTGCTGAGACAGTGGAGCTCTTTGTGAAATCCCAACAAAAGCTAGGTTATACAATGATTGATTAACTTGTGTTGCTGTTGCATAAAGTCCGTACCTTTCAAATGTGCCGTCAAAGAGGTTTGTTGATATAACCAGTGTCATTCCTTGCTGTGTAAATTCGTAGTCAAGGATCCATGGAACAATCTTTATTTGATAGCCAGGATAAAGTTTGGAGAGCACATTAGTCACAGCGTAAGCGTAAAGACGCGGCATTGTAGCGTTCAGAACTATTGAAGAGTTCCAGTTTAAGCCAACATTAATTGGGTAGGTATTGCCGCCTATGTTTATGCTCTTTATCACTATCCAATCATTTATGCTCAGATCATAGTAGTAGCCATAGTAATTCGGCACTGGAATACTTGCAATCGTCCTTGTAGGCAAACTAAGCGGCTTTTTGCCTGTACCAAGATACGTTATTGCACTTATAAATTTGGCCATATCGCCAAAGCTGAGACCACCAGGGGCGGTGAACGCAACATATACGCTTTTTGCCTCATCGTTTACATATACATCGACATGTGCAAATATAAGTATGTAAACCTCGTCCACCATGCATGCCC
>JAPYWC010000064.1 GCA_028276605.1 Desulfurococcales archaeon | reverse complement strand
AAGACTCTACACAATGCCTATTCACCTGCTAGAGTAAGCTAATCAGCTATGCCTAGGGTTCGGATCTGGTAATTAGCTTTAATTAGCTGTGAATAGCTTTTAATTGTTTTCTTCATCCCCTCATTTTTATTCCTCAGCTCCGTCTGGCTTCATCCTTCACTGCGGAGGCTCTTTGGGGTGACCCAGGCACCCCCGCATACGCCTGCAAAGCCCTTAACCAGATGTTTAATGCTCCCACAGAGTCTCTATCACCTTTAAATCCGCATTTCTTGCATACAGCAAGCCTATGCGAGTTAAGTACATGTACCCCTTTAACCACAGCACTCTTATTAGCTATTCATAGAGGAGTCATAGATAGGTGTAGATACTAGTCTACAACTCTTTAAACCATTTAACAGGCTTTATATAATCCTTTCCCTGAGCTTCGTAAACCCCTACAGTTAACTGATAATATGTTTCCCCTGCCTTTAAATCTGTAACTTCTTCAAGCTTACCCCTAGCAACAATCTCTTCACCTGGTCTGGCAAGATCTATGTAGAGACCTTCATAACTCACAACAAGTCTTGCTTTAGAAGCTTTTTCATCTCCCTCCAAAACCTTTGCATCCTCAATTACATACGTTGCTGGCATAAATATGGAGTCACTTGAATCCACTACTCTAGCCTTAATCGTTGCAATACCTAATGATTTGAATATCTTTTGCTCCCACTCCTCAACAACCTCATTCTCTAGCTTCACAGGATGTATAGAGAATTGCCTACCCTTATACAAAGCCCTATTCCACTTGTACTTACCGTATAGAAGCCTTGTTTCGTCAAGGGTTAGCGGATGTATCTTGATTATGTCTTGAGCCCAAGACTCTAGAACCTCACCCTTAGGCCTACTAAAACTGGATTCCACATCCTCAAATAGCTTTATCAAAGCCTCTTTAACCCTATACGCATTCTCCTTACCATAAACAACCAGGTCTATGTCTGAAATTAATGGGTTGTGAATTCTAAGAAGTATTGACCCTGTTATACCGAAGAAGTTTAGTGGTACACCAGATTCGTGAGAAAGTTTTTCAACAATTTCCTTTGCTAATGCCTCTAACTCATCCCTAGGCTCTTTCAGAATCTCCTTTAACCTCTCTTCAGGCTTGTAATGAATTTTAATCCTATCCTTAGGAACCTCAATCAACTCTATAGATCTATACCTATCAAACACGATGTAGTGTGGGTAGTGCTTCTTCAGGAAATCAAACGTGTTTCTGACACCTGTAGCACTGTAGAACGGTAGTATACGGTCATACATCATACCTTCTCTAGACCACTTCACCCTTATAGATGAGTAAAGACCTGGCACATACTTTAAATATGCTACTACCCTATCCCTCGGATGCACATTACCTATGACACAAAATATCAAGCCTTCTACACTCTCCACAAAGTCTCTATCCCTAAAACCTCTCAACACGTTTATCACCAAAGCCAGGTTCTGAACATTATTTGGGGAACTTAATAAAATTTATACCTTTATGCTTAGAGGGAGATTCTTTTGTGAGCTGTGTGAGATGGTTAAGCGTAGGTATAAGGCAAAGGTAATTGTAATACGAAAACCTTTCAAGTATTGGTATCCAGGCACAGATGTTGTAAGCGAAATTGTTAAGAGGTATGGCAAGGTTATTGAGAATAGAGACTTCATTGTTGAGTCAGAGAAAGCTCTATCCATTGCCATAGGGAATATATATGATGAAAGCATGATCAGAGCCGATCCATTGACAAAGATAGCAATTGTGTTTAAAAGTTGTGACACCATCCACATCCTCAAGAATATTCCTCTAGATCTCCTTGCAGCTCATAAAAAGCTTGGTCTTAGATATGGAGGTTTAAAGCATTTCCTAAAACCTTTATCTGAAGGAGGTAGAGACACGTACCTATATGGAAGGTTTGTAGTGTCTCTACCTCTAAAAACCCTTCTCTATATGCTGAAAAGCTTAGAAGGGAGATTAGCTATAGAACTGGAAAACTAGTTAATGTTCTCATAGTCGATACCGATAGATCGTTTAAACCTCGTGGCTTAAGAGGAATTGTTTTTGCAACACACCCCTCTTCAATCAAGGGCGTCATAGATTTAGGTGTGTATGCCTACCTCATTGGAAAGGTTTTTAAGAAGCTCTTTGCCTCTTACCCAACACCAGTTGCCTATGCAGGTATAGATATTGGTTTGCCTATGATTTTGAGGATTGCAAAGATTAGCTCAAAGTATATGAGGTGTGGTCTCGGAAGAAACATTATTGAAGTGGTTAGGAATATAGGTACCAGAGGTTTTGATTCTTTGAGATGGTGTGATATTGATAAGGTAAGGCATTACCCAGTACTCTTAATCAGGTTAAAGATATTAAGTAGTTTAAGCACTTGACTCAATTGTGAAGCATTGTAGCATTAAGTGATTCGGGTATGGGTATGGATATAAGGTTAGAGGGCTTCTTCTACAAACTTAGAGGTGGTGATATATTCTACGCTAAAGGAGTTTCACACCCGCCAAATGCTGTTGTTGCGTATCCTAAGTATGTAGTTGATTCAAATGGTGATAGAGTTGATAGGCTTACTGGTACTAGGTATAGGAGAGTTGCATCAGTTACTGAGGAGTGTAGCTACATCATTTCGAGGTATAGAGCATATGTAAGGTTTGACGAGTTTTATGGAAGAGAAGTCGTAGTTGTTCCTCTAACAGATATTGAGGTTGTTTACAATCCTTTAGAGAAGGCGAAGGAGTTACTATATTCAGGCACTACTCAAAGAGATGCTGTACTAAGCGATGCTAGAGAAATGCTTCTAGATCTTATCAATGGTTCGGGGGTTAGAGAAGTTGGTGTTTCTGGCTCTATACTTGTCAATCTCTATACAGAGGATTCAGATATAGATGTAGTTATCTATGGTAGGGAGAATGGCTTGAAGGTTTATAGATACTTGCTAGAGGTTGTTGATAAGGGTCAGAGGTATAGGAGGTACACAAAAGACGATGTCCACAAACTTTTTAGTAGAAGGGCTTCTGAAACCCCATTAACATTTGAGCAAGTTGTTATGCAAGAATCTCGTAAAGTTCTTGAAGGTTTCTTCAAGAATAGAGAGTACTTCATCAGATTAGTTAAGTATAGCTGGGAAGAACCTCCCTACGATAGTTACAGATGTGTTAAGGTTGGAAAGGCATTAATGAAGCTTAGAGTTGTAGACGATAGAGAATCTATATTTACGCCATGTAGATACAGAGTTGAGGTTGTAGAGCATATAAAGGGTCCTAGAGTTGATGTAGTAGAGGTATACAGCTTAAGAGGAAGATTCACAGAAATAGCAAAACAGGATGATGTCATAGTTGCTCACGGCACTGTAGAGCTTATTGAGACAAAGAGTAGTAAGTCGTATTACAGGCTTTACCTAGGTGATGAGGGGGATTACATGGCCTTGATCAAGAATTGAGCAATACACTTAATTACTGCAAAAGATACAGGTATGTGAGTGCATGAAGGGTAGGGAATAGCTACTGGGCTTAATAGTGCTGTATCGGGAATTACGAAATTTTTGTCGTCATGGCTTAATAGGTTTTGGCTTTCTAAACAACGGCATTTCCTGGGTGTAGTTCTTGTCTAGCTGAAGAGCTATCTCAGCTTTCATAAGCTCTCTACCTAGGTAGAATGCGTGTGAAAGTTCTGATACCAACCCTAGCTCAAGAATCTTGTTCTGTATAGCCTTAGCTGATCTGCCTCTAATGAGTATCCTGCCCTTAACACCTATGTACAAAGCCTCTATAC
>JAPYWC010000063.1 GCA_028276605.1 Desulfurococcales archaeon | reverse complement strand
AGTAGGTTAAGTAACGGAAAGCATTGTGTGCTTCAAATTAATTGATTTTTGAAGAATTCAGTGTAGCTTAAGACCATGTTTCGTAGGTGAAAGACCATTGAATATTGCAATAGTTGGGCGCGCCCGTGATGTTATAGAAATTATACGCGAAATACAGACTCTTCCACCTCGCAATCATGAAATCGTTGTTTTAACGGATGACCCTCGTGATGCAGAGCTAATAACACGAGAGTTTGATGTTGCAGTGTTCTCTGGTGATCTCTTCGATGAGAATCTATATCTTGAGGCTAGGTTGAGAAGCGTGGATGTAGTTATAGCTGTACATGAAAATGAAATGATCAATGTTTTTGTAGCTATGCTTGCTAAAGAGTATAATGTTCCAAAGATAATAGTAGCCGCAAACAATGAAACTGTCATAAGAATGCTCTCTAAAGAAATTACAAAATATGTTGTGGGGAGATCCTCAAGTATTAGTGAAAAGGTTAAGGAGCTTTTACTCGGTTTTAAAGTATATGATTTCGGAGAAAATGTACTAGCTGTGGGTAAGGTTTCTGAAGAGCTTCGAGAGCTTAGTGGGAGGAATGTGAAGGAACTAAGCGAAATGGGTGTAAACATTCTCTTCATTATAAGAAACGGTCATCCAATTGAGATCACAGCTGATACAACACTAAATATTGACGACTTTATAGCCATTCTAGGACCAAAGGAAACTGTTTATAAACTCCTAGTACAGAAATAATAGTGGGCTTAAGGATATTTTAGGGAGAGCTTTTTGAGCAATGAATTTGTCGTTAACCTCTCAAGAGGAACCCCCGAATTTATTATCGTCTCGCAAATGCTTAGCATTGTCTACATAGTAATTGCTATTGTAATAGCCATTCTCATATACTACATAATAAGTAGAGCTCTTGACAGAATTGGGTATAGGTATGCCACCTTTAGAAGAGCTATGGGTATAATTAGGTTCAGTATAGCAACTATTATTGCTATATCAGCTCTCTACGTAATCTACAATATAGTTATTGGTGGTGTAGGTGTTCAGCAAACCATTGTAGCGGCAATTATTGTGGTATCCGTGATACTAATTATTGTACTGATGTTTAGGAACTTGCTGGAAAACCTTGGAAGCTATGTAGTCGTTGTTTCGTCGGGTATTGTAAGAGATGGAGATAGGGTTAAAATAATTACTGATGAAGGGGTATATGAAGGCAGGTTAGAGCTTGATAATTACAACTTTGCAAAGATAGTTGATGATAGAGGTACGTTCAGCTACATACCCTACAAGACTCTTCTCAACTCTATCATCATAAAGTCTAGCTCTAGAACCGTAAATATCAAGCTTAGGTTCTACGGCTATAATATCGAGCTTAAAGATATTATTAATGAAATTAGCAGCATTATTGATGAGCTAGGGTTAGCTATGGAAAGCGTGAATGTTAGGCCTGTCTCTATTAAAGAGAATGAGGCTATAGTGATGATTGAGGCTGCAGTGAAAAAAGATGTAAACTACTTTATTGCGGAGGTTATCGATAGGATTCGTTCAAAATCCTTGTACAGGTTTGATGTTGAGTTGCTCTAGCTTTGCTCTCCCTTCACGCCCCCTCTCTTAATCATAAAGCTTTTCTCTATCTCTTTTCTAAGCCTTTTTTCAGCAAGTTCTAGAGCTTCCCTTACACATGTTAATAGATCCCAGCATGTTGTCTCGGTAGTTGTTGTACCAATATCAGTTACAATCTTTACTGTGACATTATATCTCTTTCTACCCTCCTTCTTCTCAACCTTGCTCTCCTCATTAACAACAAGCTTAAAATCGATCACATTTATGTACCTAGCAAACTTCGATAAATAGTTGTTTACGAGCTTCTCAACAAGAGCTCTTTGAGTTTCGTCACCTATAGTTTCAGAGATCTTTGCTGGTATGGGGTAAACAAGCTTTAATCTCTCAACATACGCCTTAAGTATATCAAGACCGCTAACAACACCTAGAGGCCTCTCCTCACTATCTGTTACTGGAGCTCCAGAAATGCCTTTATCGAGAAGTGTTTTAGCTGCTTGTTCTAGTGTTGAACCTGTTGGTATAGTGATTGGAGGTGCTGACATGTAATCGCCTACTGGTGCGGCTAAGAAGGACTCTTCACTTTCTACCCACTCAAACCCCTTTCTCCTTACAAACTTAATTCTGTACAGCCTCTCGATTATGTCGCTAAGCGTTATCACCCCAATAACTCTATTGCTTTCATCGACAACAACAAGCCTTGTAATGCCATGCTTTAGCATAAGCCACCTAGCTCTAGCAATGCTCTCCCTCTCACCAATAGTTATTGGAGGCTTTGACATTACATCATCAACTTTTGCATCAGGTATAAGCCCATTCTTAAGCATGTAATCCAATATTAAGTTTCTAGTTATGAAACCCACGACAACGCCTAGATCATCAACTACTGGAACCTCTCTAGCCTTCCAACCAACAATTTTTGCAACGGCCTCTTCAAAGCTAGTCTTCTGATGAAGAGAGTACGGGGGTTCCATAACAGTCCTAACCTTTGTATCCCTACCTGCACCACTTGACAGAACAGTTCTGTAGCTTAGGATGCCGATGAGGACGCCATTTTCATCAATAACAGGAGCGTTGTATATCTTAAGCTCCTTCATTTTAGGAAGTACTTCACCTATCCTCATACTCGGCTTTAGCAGTAGTGGTGGTGGAATTGCTATGTCCAGAACAGTAGTCACAAGTTCTCACCGACAAGTACACTATATCCTTGGTGTAGCTATAAAATTGCTTTGTTTTCAATCTCTACAAAGTTTGGCTTCAAAGCAGTAAAACATCACTGTTTTGAGCAGAGCTTAAGAACCATTTTCCTTAGCTTTGGAGAAGGCTCCTTGCAAACAATCTTCTCCTTAATTAAGTCAGCAACAATCTTCCTCAGCATAACTCCATCCACATATATTCCCTGCATTTCCAGGTCTTTCCTTAGCTCATCAAATACTATGCCCTCGGTGTGTTTCTGCAAAATGTCAAGTACTCTACGTTTGAGAGTACCTTCTACAGAGCTCTCTAAATTCATTGCTATTTAACACCCTTCTCTCTTTAACAAGGATTGAAAGCCAGGGAAGCAAATCAGCTTTGCACAATCTCTTAACACTGGCTGGATAAGCCTTAAAATACTCATACTCTAACCCAGCTACGAGGTTCTCATCAATTCTGGCAAGCCTTTCCAAAAGGCTTGCAAGACCTCTTGTGCTACAGAAACTTATTGTTATAGCTGGCCACACCTTAATATTGTAGTCTAGCAGGTTTTTTAGTGCCTGGAACTGAAAGCTAAAGAAGGCCTTATCAGCACCGGTTATTTTCTCGAACTCCTCTTCAGAACAACCCTTTATAGAAATCCTTACAGCAATATTACTGAACGTGCTCAGCATCTCTGCATAGTCTCTCCTATACCCAAGTAGTATACCATTTGTTTCCAGAACAAACAACGATTTCTTATTCCTTAGGTATTCCTGTAAATGTTCCAAAACCTTAGTAAGGTGCGTAAATGCTATTGTTGGTTCGCCTCCACTAATTCTAACAACCTTATAGCCCTTATCTTCAGCAATTGCTACAAGCTTTGACGCGACCTCTTTAGGTGAGTAGAAAACTCCTTCAAGTCTGCTATTAAATCTCCAGCTCCAGCAATATAAGCACCTTAAGTTACAGCCAACAGCGTCAGCCGTTGCTGATCCGCCATAGAATCTACTTGCACGAAACCTGTAGTACATTCTAAAGGTGATGCCTTCAGTGGAAAAAGAAACCTTAGATTCAATAATTCTT
>JAPYWC010000062.1 GCA_028276605.1 Desulfurococcales archaeon | reverse complement strand
GATGTTAAGGCAAAGGGTGTTTTCTACGTTAACTACAGATTTGCTGACGAGAATCAAGTTCTTAGGGATGGTGATGAAGTTCTTGTAATGCCTCTCTTTGCTGGTGGAGCAAGATAAGAATTCATTATTTCATTAAACTATAGCACTAGGTTCATTTCCTTAGTAACGCAATGATAAGAAGTGTAGCAAGTACTGCTACAGCTATTATAAGGGTAAGCACCAGGTTGCGTAATGATGATAGCTCTTGACTTAATGCATCTATGCGTTGAAGAGCAGTTGCATACGCATTGTTGAGATCTGTGTATGTAATGGTTAAGTTGTTAAAGCTGTTGAGAAGCTTCTCGCAGTTGCTTCTCAATGTTTCTAGCTCCTCTTCCAAACCCCTATACCTCTCTAATAAGCTTCTATACGTTAAAATCTAACAACAGTTACATTGAATGCTATATGAGCATAGTGATGTATGTAGCTAGCAGTTGAAGGCTCGTAATAGCTGTAGAGAACCGCTATAGCCATCCTCAAGAAGCCTTCGTACCTAGGAGTAACGTGAAACACGTAGGAAAGGGATGTGTTTGCTCTAAGCAGAGACTCATTTATGAGTATACTCGAAACATTAACACCACAACCATAAACAGCAGCAACAAGGTGATGAACCTGAATAGTTCTGAGAGAAGCAATAGTTAAGAAGATGTCTGTAGAAGCATTAACAGCAGTCTCATTCAGTGCATCAACCCTGAAGTAGAGGTAGGGACCAATTAAACCATGTATTGTAGGTAGCTGCTCTGCAGAGACGATAAAGGATGTTGAGGGAAACATTAAAATGTATTTGTTTAGAAGTAGGATAGCCAATAGCAACGCTAATAATGTGTAAGATCTGCTCCTCATAATTACTCACATAATGGCATCAGACACTTCACAAACTAGTATACTTAAATCCTCTGACAAGCAAACAAGTTTTTAAAGTGGCTAGATATTCCCTGAATTGTGGATATTAAGAGGCTATTGATTTTTGGCTCGGATTAATGTCTTCGAATAGGAGGTGTCGTGAGGAAATAATCTCTAGTTCTCAGGGATACATAGTTTTTCCTGTATGTGATGAGTACCGTGAATCTTCCTCAGCTTCAAATGCTGGGGTCAATGAGCAGGGCGAGCATAGCTATGTATATGAAGAGGAGGAAGAGTATTTCAGAGGGGTTGTAGGACCATTTAAAGCTCTTGCATGCGAGCTTAAAGACACGTCACCTATTGGTAGTTACTGGCTTACTAAGCTATTGATTGTTGTGAATGTTCTTGTGGCTCTATTCACTGGTGGAATAATCTCATTATCTGCAGAGTTTGCTTATAGAACATACCCATCATCAGCGTGTCTAGTTTCTGGAGGCTGTTTCCTAGGCATAATACTTTCGATGTTTTCACATGCAAACTTCCTGCACTTGCTAGGAAACATGATTTTTCTCTACATAGTAGGTGACAATATAGAGATTACTTTGGGTAGGGTAAAGTATTTGCTAATCTACTTGGCATCAGGAATAGTTGGGGCATATACACAAGCTCTCATAACACTTGCTTTTAATCTTGGAGGAGCGCATGTACCTATAGTTGGTGCTTCAGCTGCTATAAGCGGGTTGATAGGTAGCTACATAATTCTGTACCCAGGTTCAGCAATGTGTATGTGTCTAGGCTTCAGGTTTGTATATAAATGCTTTAAGGTAAGGGCTTCTGCATACCTAGCTCTTTGGATACTACTACAATTTCTCTACGCAGTGATCTTCTCATTCATAGCGGTATGGGCTCATCTAGGAGGATTCTTCACAGGACTTGTACTAACATATCTCCTGGCTGATAGGAGGAAAATTAAGGAGCTTAGGGAAGCCATTGTTGGGGATAGGCGCAGAGGATTATCACCATTCAGAGAAGACATTGTTGAGAAATCCCTAACACCTACAGCAAGAGGTATAATAGTCTTTGCGGCTACACTACTCCTACTCCTGATACTATCATCAGCGATAATTGTGTTAACAAGCTTAAAGGGGTATTACATAGTATACCTTAAATATGATATGTCGTGTGTTGTACCATGGGCTTCATGGTCTTGTGGGCGAAGCTTTGTGGGTGTAGATTATGAATTCACGCCTACTCACCCAACTGAGCTAAAGACTATTGATCTTCTTGCTATCTACAACCTCTACAACTCACCCGTGACAGCAGTACCATTATCAGCTCTAGCACTATTCATTGCAACTATCTACATAATGGTTAAGGGATATAAAGAGGTTGAGGTTGTGTAAAAACAATAAGTTTATATACTGGGTGATGTATTCATAGCTTAGTGGGGTCTATGGATTGGCGTGAGGTTTCAAAGTGCATCTATAGTGGTGCAACGCTACTAAGGTACTATATAGTTATAAGCATTGTATTCAGTATCATAGCTAGATTTCTCTTAAGCTTCATACCTGCACATATAAGATATAGAGTTTCGCAAGGTATGTACATAGATCTAGGCTATATTGCTGGGCTCTCAATAGCTGCATTAATTATTAGCATCATACCAGTGCTAGTCTTTGTAGCCGGTGTTAGAAGGGCTTCGCTGTGGAGAGAGAGCTTCTCTGCATATGCAAAGGTAGGGCTAATACTTTTGACACTAATCCTAGCATTCAATGCTGTGACCATCTACGTGCTTTACACTGTTGCTAATGAGGTGAATACCGGTATCTCGACCTCTACTCCACCACAACACATCATAGCTAAAATTGCTATACCAGTTCAGGGAATTGCTTTAGCAGGAATAGTGCTAGACATTATTGTTGCAGGCATATCGTTTTTCCTTGTAGGGGTATTCGATGAGATGGGTAAAGAGGCTCTATTACTTATAGAGCGTGGTGAAGTAAGTATTGGTGGGTTGTATAAGGAGGAATTGAAGAAGCTTAGTAAAGCAACGAACTACTTTAGAGTTGCCATAGTCATAACAATGATTCTAAGTTTTCTTGAAGCATTTCCAGTACTAGCATTCGTCCTAACAATCATCGTAATAGTACTATGGTTTATAGGAGTATTCAATGCTTGGAAAGGACTTGGAGAGTTTAGGGAATGGGCAAGCTTACTAGCTAAGCTATCACTTGGTATTCGAGAAGCACAGATTGCAGACAACGATGTTATTAATTAGCTGTATAGTAAACATATAATCCTCTTTAGCTTCATCCTTAGAAAGGTAGGATAATGTCTCAGCAGAGGAGTTCAAGGTTTGGCAAGTTTAGGCGTGTTGATTAATGGGTGTGAGGGTAAGGGTCAAGATTAGGTATGGAGATAGAGAGGCGACTACAACAGCTCTAGTTAAAACTGGTTATGAGGGCTTCAAGCCAGAGATACAATACCACTAGCTTTGGCAAAGAGGCTTGGCCTCTCACTTGAGAATGCCAAGAGTGAGAGGTATGCTGTTGTAGGTGGTGAGACAACTGTGTTTAGGCTTGGAAAAGTTCTTGTATCTCTAGATGTAGGGCATAGCTCTAGGGTTGTAGAAGCAGAAGCTGTATGTGCTTTAGGGGAGTACGAGGTCATAATAAATGATGCGTTAGCTGAGGAGCTAGGAATAGAGATTATTGCGCCTAGAAGAGGTTTGTGGAGGATTAGAGGAGATGATAGGGTTAGGGAAAGCTCAGAACCAGAGCTTTGGATAGAGTAGCTCTTAAGCATTGAGGAAGAATACAAAGGTTTATTACAGTCTCTCGCTCTACGCACCTAGGTGTAAGCTTGTCTAGCCTTAGGGACCTTGCACACATCATTGTTGTGGGGTGTTCAAGGCTTAAGCACTACCTCTTACTACAAATAGTAGCATTTGTTATTGGAATTGCTGGCGTTATATCGATAGCAATTATCTTAGTTATGCAGATGTTATCAGCTCATAGAGTTGACTTAACACCTG
>JAPYWC010000061.1 GCA_028276605.1 Desulfurococcales archaeon | reverse complement strand
AAGCTGAGCAAGAGCTAAAAATTGGGTTGGCTGTTGGCAACTTGGTGAAGGTGTTGAAGAACTTAAAGAAGGGGGATAAAATTACAATTGCAGCAAATGAAGAGTTTGTTGAAGTTGTTGTAGAGGGGACAACTACAAGAAGATACAAGTTTAGAAATATTGAGGTGATGTCGGAAGAAGTGCCAGAAATAAAGCCAGAGTTTGATGTAGAGGCTTCGGCTACAGCATCAGTTGTAAGAACAATTATTTCAGAACTAGCCTCGCTCACGTCTACAATAGGCTTGTCAGCAACAAAAGACGCACTGATCTTCATCGATTTAGATACAAAGAAGGTTAGCCATAGAATAACACAGGCGTCAGGTAATCTGATTTCGCTTGACCTAAAGAAAGAAGAGCAAATTACTGTTCCCTACGATAGCGAGTACATGTCAAAAATAGTCGATATTCTGCGTCTTGGTTCTGTAGTTGATATAAAGTTTGGATTGGAAGCACCATTATACATGGCACTACAGTTCTCAGGAGGAAAGGCAGAGTACTTCCTAGCAGCGAAGATCTAGTTATTTTTACTTTGCTTACTAGACTTAATTATTCTATAGGGATAAACCAGGGGATTCTTAATTCCGCAATCCCATTTACACATATTCAGCGTTTTCATTGTTGCGCAATTATAGGGTAAGTACCTCTTTCTTGAGCCTCTCAATCCCTGTAAATGCTCTATTTGGTATCTCGTAATCTTTTCATTAAAGTCTGGGCTATACTTAAATAAGTTAACTATAACTTCTGATGATATGTTAAGATTGATTAAGAATGTTGCTAGGGCAAATCTTTGATGGTGTGTAAGGTTCTCACCTTTAAGCAATAGGTTGAGAATGTTATTAATACATGGCGGAAAATACTTTTCAGCAATCTTTACAAGCTCTTCCACGTTGTTGATGCTTGCAAAAAGCTCTTTTAATCTACTTATGTGTACTCGCTCAGATATGGCAATCGCATCTGCCCCTCCTCTACCTTTATCAGAAGCATTGGAATTAGCAATGCTTTTTGTAGGTATCTCCAAGATCTCTTCAAACTTCCTTAAAATTTCTTCAGTCTCACCACCTTTCAGCGTACATGAGCTTGAAAGCTGAGTGATTTTTGAGACAAGAGCATGCCTAAGATACTCAGCTATAAGCCTTACCACCTTTGCTTTACTATCTATATAAACATATCCCTTAGCTATGGGGAATGCCACAAGCTTCCAACTTTCCTCCGTGAGTAAAGTTTTTGCCAACTTAAGGTAATGGTATAAAGGCATTCTATAATTGAAGCATAAAGCCCCTATCTGTGCATTATTTGCAGATTTTATAACAATGTAATGGGTTTCCAGAGCACACGGCTTATACTCAATTTCTACACCTAGTGCACGTGCAACGGTCACAATATCTAGATCAGAAAGTTTGTTGAGCAACTCTTGTAAAGACATAGCAACTTTATGTACCAGTCTATTTAGTGTAATGGTGTATTGTGAGAATTGTGTAAGTATAATGAATAATGCAGCAATGTACTTATCATCAACTTTAGCAAGAAGGTCTGCAAGCTCATGCTCACTCAAATCCTTTATTTTCTGAGCAAGAGAAGCTACATCTGCACTTATCTCTGCAAACATTCTGATGTCTTCAATAAAGAACTGCTTGAAGAGTTCATCACATGAGCTTGCATCCAAGAAAGAACTAATTGCAGTAAGTAAGGTCATTTCATGACTCACTTTACTTAGGTTTACTTAGGACTTGTTATTGTTTTTCTTTACGCTCTCACACTCTCTATAAATTTTAAGGATGAGATCCCTTATTTGTAGACTCGCAGCTCCAAAACTATCAATTCTAATGCATTTATATGTATTTGGCGTAGTCCTCTCATTTATGACTTCTATTAGTAGTAATGGATTTATTGGAGGGTCAGGTAATTCTGGAAACGGTTTTTCTTTACCTAAGTAAATCCATTTCAAATTTGATCCTTTCTTCTCGAGTATATACCAATATCTGCCAAAGTAATAGTAAAGTCTTTTTTCACCATAGGGATACTTCTTCACAACAATATGTAGCGGCTTTAAGTATACACCAAAGCGTTTAATTGTCCTATTATACTCGTACAATGCCTGTCTGTAGCTATCGAGAAGTGTGGTGACAATTTTCTCCATACATGAGCTATCCACACACATGACGTCTTCGTTAGTATTGTTTCTATTTTCAGTCATTATTAACCCAGGTCTAGAGTATACGGTTATGCGTATATCTAATAGCACGGAGTCTCGTAGCAGTTAAGAGCAGTAAGATAATTTTCATTTAAGCAAAGGTAGTAAAGTAATTGCTAAAAATTACCCTTTTTCAAATTCCTCCATTATTGCATGTACTCTACGCACCTTCTCTTCTCCTACATTAAGATGTAGAAAGTTGTCCACCACAATTTCACCATCTACCAGTACTAACTTAACATTGTAAAATGCATTGTTTAAAGCATTCAATATTGTGGAGTCTTCCATAGGTATAGGCCCATAAGGAGGATCTCTAAAACTGATAAGTATTATGTCGCTGTGAACTCCTTCAGATATCCTATGTACTCCTATTCTATTATTCATTGAGTTATACCTTGTTAATATTGATATGGGTGTGTAAATGTCGTTATATACGTGTGCAGGAAGCGATGTCAATAGTTTCTTCGGGTTAAGCATCATTGTTTCACGTGTTAGTAGTGCACAAGGGGGTTTCCATTGTGATAGATTTGTATAGACACAATTCTCTATAGTTGTATCAGGGTCTAATACGATTAGGTTTTTTATATTTTCAAAAATCTTTGGGTGCCGAACATAGGCGGCGTAATTAACATAAACGAAGACATCCTTTTCATTTATAGTGGATATAAATTCACTTGTGAGTTTATCCATCTCTTTGTCGTTCTCTATGAGTATGCCTAGGGAGAGTAGTCCTCGTTTTATAGCTTCAGGATCTCTGCAACTACGCATTACAATGTTTACAGCATCTTCAAGCTCATGAACGCTCGATAAGCTTGCGAAGGGTATTACGATCCTAAATCTAGTCCAAGCATCCGATGCCGCACTGGCAACTGCACTTAGAAGCTTTTCCGAGGGTTCTGGAATGACTGAAATTACAGAGGTTACACCGTTATGGTTTAATGACGCCAATGAAACCTCTACAAGTGCTTCCGTTTCAAGCTTTGTTAACGATGATATGCGCTGCATCAGTTCTTGTTCGTTTTTCTGTGTAAACCGGAAGAGATATTTTAAGATATTACCCATGCCCACAGTAAACCCTGGTATAGCAACAGCAAAGCTCTCATTAACTACATATTCAGCGAATTCAAGTTCTGGTGGCGGTTCACCTTCATTATATGCTATAGTTATGCCTCGATCTATATATATGTATCCTTTCCTAATGAATGGTCTCCTCTCATCAAGTGAAAGTATGCTTACACCTTCAATGAGAATCTTCATACTGAACCCATGTCCAGTACTGCTTAAAAATAGTACTTTATAGCCTTTATAAAATCGACGATGAAATTAGTTTCTGTCTTCAAATACTTAATATTTAATGTAAAGGTAATAATGCTAGGATGTAATCCATCTTGGGGGGTGAGGAAATAAAATTTTATTGCATTGCTCAACTTTGTTTACTTACTTTTTTCTTTTTCTTTGCTTGGTCTAGGCCTTTCTATAGCAACTATCCTTACTCCTATTCCTAGAAGATGCCTCATTACAGCATCTAGGAACCTTACGTAAACACCTTTTTGACCAACAGCTGCACCTATAACATCCTCATAAATCTTTATTTGAAGATTTGGTCCTGCAAAGTCTACTTCCTCTATGTGTTTCCATATCCATGCGGTTGGGTGTATAGCTCTAATCATTTCCTTGAAATCTAGGTTAAGCTCTACAGCTCTTAGTCTCTTGTTCAACTCTTTTTCAGCA
>JAPYWC010000060.1 GCA_028276605.1 Desulfurococcales archaeon | reverse complement strand
AGAAGGAAACCCAGTAAAAGCATTGAAATGCCGCCGGGGGGATTTGAACCCCCGACTACCGGATCTCCCAGCCTCATTTATACCTAGCATATGAGTCCGGCGCTCTACCAGGCTGAGCTACGGCGGCCTCCATTTAATTTACTTTAATATATTTACAAGACTTAATAAGTTTGTATAGTGTATCGAATCAGCCCTTCTAAGCCACATCACATGCTTCAGTTCTTCGCCGCATTCATCATAAACAGGCCAAATACTAAATATGGCTGTATTGTATAGCAGTTTATTTAGATTTTATTACAATATTTCAAGAATAGGCGAGTTTCTGTGAATGATTGTAGTAGTAAGCTTATTTCAATCGTGAAAGGAGTTGGAGCACCGTTAACAATGGAGGTTGTTAAGTCTATAGCTAGGCTATGTAGTGAGGACCCCTATAACCTATGGCACGAAATTGCGAAGCAAGAGCTGGGCGCAAAAGCAGCCGTAATCATCTCTGCTGAGGAAAGCCAGAGAAAAACTGTTGTAGCAGAACTCTGCTGGAGGTGTGAAGCGTGCGGCAAGACATTTTCTGATGTAAAGCATCTTGTTAATCATATCACATATTTTGTAAGGCAACGTGATCCTGCACACATAGAGTTATACAAAAAGGTTAAGAACCATGCTGAAAAAAGTGGTAAGACTTTTAGTGAGGCGGCTATGGAGCTCTTAAAGTGCTGAGGTAAGCAAAAGGTTTAATTTTTGTTGCTGGTTACTTTACTCTATTCTTGATACCTGCCTATGATGAACATGGATACAGAAATAGGTACGGAAAAGGAAGATGCAGAGAAATTTTTTACCAAGAGACAGAGACGCATTATAACCTACAGTATTGCAGCTTTGTTTTTACTTTCAACAGTTACGCTGATTGGGTGGAACTATTACGACATTATGTGGTGGATCTCTTGGTACAAGATAACCTCTGAAAAAGGTGTTAGTGCACTCTTACACATTTACAGCTTGTGTCAAGGTCCCTCCTGTAAAGTTCCCTATCCTCCTCTAGCAGTAATTATTTTTGTCTCATTATATGCCTTGGCATTAACACTTCCAGCACATTTAAGGTTGTTAGTTCTAAAAATGTTTCTTGTGATCATTCCAGCTCTGATAATCTTTCACATTATAAAGAAGGAACGTGACTTAGATGCGGCATTACTATGGCTTGTAAGTATGCCATTCCTCCAAATCTTATTTGTACTGCAGTTTGATGTGTTAATAGCTTGCCTGGTCCTCCTCTCAACAGTTTATTTAGCTAAGAAAAAGTATGATAGAGCATCAGTAATGCTCGCTCTCGCAACATTAATTAAGCATGTAATTGCGACACTTCTACCCCTACAACTAATATACGTGTATACAACAGCAGGTACCAAAAAAGCGATACGATATTTGATAACGTTTATGATTGTTGTAGTTATAGCCATAGCACCATTCTTCGTAACCTCAGTGAATGGCATACTCTACAATCTTGTAACATTTCACTCTACACGACCCCCACAAGATCTTTCTATATGGGCTTTAACAACATGGTTTTTAGAGGATCAGTTAAAGCCGTACTTGGGGATCATAAACAAATTGTGGGTAATCTTTATGGGTATAGTATACACGCTTCTACTGTATCTGGGCTACACAATACTAAAGTCTGCCAATAAAGATGAGAACAACGTCAAAGGTCATGCAAAGGTTCTTTCTATACTAACATCATTAGCGTTCATTATCCTCATTATGTTTAGTAAAATTGGAAACCTAAATTATGCGGTATGGTTTGTTCCTACATCGATCATCGCACTTGATGAACATAGATTGAGAAAGTTTTATCGATTAACAGCGCTATTAATACTCATGGTATCACTACCCTACGGTATGTACTTGCTTTTAATGCCTGCTGTAGGAGGTGAAGGAACGTATATACCTGAGGATATGGCTTACTGGGATGCAAGGGCACTATTAATGCAGTCAATAAACTATTACCTTCTCTACATATTTAGCGTAACTCAAAACTATATCCCTGCACTACACCTATATACTCCAAGCGATCTAATGCAATTACTCTCATTCCTTGGAGGTCTAACAATAGTGAAAAAAACTGTGATCACTATTCTCATAATACTAGCTCAATACTTCTTAATCTTACTCATAGCTCTACATTTAGACGCACTTAAAGGTGGGTAAAACCTTGATAAGAATAGGTGTTATTGGTGTTGGTAGATGGGGTAAAAATCATGTTAGGGCATTAAAGGAACTGGAGCAAGAAGTAGATATAGAATTGAAAGCGGTGTGTGACATTAGAGAGGAAGTCGCTAAAAATGTTAGTAAAGAATTTGGAGTTCCTATAGCATTATCTGACTGTAGAGAAATTCTAGCACATATTGACGCAGCTATAATAGCAACATCCATAGATAGCTTATCGCATGTTGCACGAATGGTTCTCGAACAAGGCAAACATGCTCTAATAGAGAAGCCTGTTGCAACCACATCAAAAGAGGCTTTAGAGCTTTTAGAAATAGCTAATAGAAACAAGGTTGTTGCCATGCCTGGTATGATCATGAGGTTTAACGATAGCGTTAACAAGCTTAAAGAGCTGCTGAAGAATAGTAAGCTTATTTACCTATCATTCAGGAGACTTTCTAGAAGACCTTCATACATGACTAAGTATCCGCTATTGCTAGATCTAGGTATACATGACATAGATTTATGCAGGTACTTAACCGAAGATGAGGTAGAGGAAGTGCTAACAGCATATAGAGCTAAAGTAGCAGATGACGAAATAGTAGTAGCTGTAGTAAAAACTGAAAATGGGATCCCGTGCCATATTCACATAGACGGAGTCTCACCGTACAAGGTAAGAGAGGTAGATGCTATAACTAGTGAGGCATTCATCAGAGTTGATACAAATACAAATAGGCTTACCATTTTAAAGCCAGGAGCTGAGAGAGTAATAGAAGTTGAAAACCGTGAACCTCTCAAGCAAGAACTGCTATGGTTTATAGAACTAGTGAAGCGTGGTAGCATGGATTATAAGCCCAATCTTATTGATGCAGTTAAGAATCTAACAGTTATTGAAGCAATAATGAGCAGAGCCTAAACATAATGCAAGCTTTCAACGCTATTCTATTCACCTTCAACCCAGGTGTACCCACAACCCACACATTTATATACCTTAACTACAGTATCAGAACTCTCAGCTGAAGATACCTGCCTTCTCCAGTAGTATACACCTCTCTTTCCACATCTAGGACAAGTAATATTGAGATCAAATATTGCCTCCATAGGGACATCAAGATGAACGTCCTCACGCTTCTCTACGACCTTTTCAAAGATAACAGATTTCCTTAGTGTGATAAAAGAGCCTATTACTTCCTCCTGATACCCACACCTAGGACAGTAGAGTACCCTACCCTTAGTAAGCATAACAGCACCACATTTCGGGCAAAACTTCATAATGTGCACCATGCGAGTAAATGCGATGAAGGGGCTCTATACAATAACTTATATTTTTTCAAAATCTATATATTTTACTCTACATTATACGATGGTTGTGTCACTTTTACTATACAGTTAAGGAAGCACATCAGTAAAATACTTCCGTAATATCTCGTGAAATTAGCACAAAGTATTGATACGTAAAAGAGTGGCAGGATATGTGTTCAGCACTCAAGACCTCTATCACCAATCATACACCGCTGGACTCATCATCAGTTTATTATGTCTCGGACCAAGTAAGGCTTTAAGTTTTTGAGCAGAATATGATATATTTTACGGTGCTCAATGGGTACTCAATAATGAGACTTTTGAAATTCTCAGAGATGGCTAGAATCATTGCTAGAGCTGATCTTGTAATGGAAATTGTTGAAGCTAGAAATCCTCTAGGATTGAAAAGTCGTGCTGTGGAATCCCTTGCAAGAAAATACGGAAGAGATTATATACTAGTTTTAAATAAATGTGATTTAGTACCGCCAGCAGTATGCAGAGATTGGATCGATTACTTCAGACATGAGCACAAGGCAATAGCGCTCTGTGTTTCAACAGTGAAGCGTATAGGTATAGTGAGGCTAAGGAAAATGTTTCTTGAGAAACAGAAGGAGAAGGAAGGAA
>JAPYWC010000059.1 GCA_028276605.1 Desulfurococcales archaeon | reverse complement strand
CGAGATTAAACGTAGTTTAGGCGAGTCTATAGCAAGTATCGGGATTATTTGGGCTATAAAAAGAGGCTGGATAAAGGTAGAGAAAGGGACAGCTAAACTAATCTCATTTGCACCTTTAGATAAGCATAGAGAAATATTGAAGATGTTCTTGAGTGAAAGAGAAGTTGACAAAAGTATTGAAAATGACCCCGTCTTTCAGGAGCTGGTAAAGAGGAAGCTTATTGAGATTCGCAGAGTTAAGCAAAGGTTTGTAAGGCTCATTGTCTCTGCAGAAGAGGCGAGAACGCTCATAAGCAAGAAAGCTGTGTCTAAGCTAACTCATGAGCTTCTTGCAACAGGTAAGTGGAGAGAGGTCATACTCAAGCCGTTTAATCTAGAGGCTTTACCCCCTATAACCTATCCTGGAAAGAGGCACTTCTTTAAGGAGTTCATCGACATGATTAGGGATGTTATGGAGGATCTAGGGTTTGAGGAAATTCATGATGATTACATAATACCAGAGCTATGGAACTTCGACATACTATTCCAAGCACAGGATCACCCATCAAGAGATATTCATGACATACTAATTGTTGAAGGTTACGCTGATATTTCAAGGTTCGATGATGTGATTAAGAGAGTGAGGGCAGTTCACGAATTTGGTGGTAGTAGTGGTAGTACTGGGTGGAGATATAAATGGTCTCTTGAGAAAGCATCAAGGCTTATGCTCCGATCTCACACGACTGCTGTTACTGCAAGGCATTTGATAGGAAGGAACCCTCCAGCAAGATTATACATAATAGGTAGGGTGTTTAGAAGAGATAATCCCGATCCTAGACACTCGCCAGAGTTCACAAACTTTGATGGAGTTGTAATGGAGGAAGGTTTCACATTCAGGAAATTGCTTGGTCTACTTAGCCAAATCTTGAAGGCTATAGGCATAGAAAAGTTCAGGTTCAAGCCAGCTTACTTCCCATTTACTGAGCCTAGCGTTGAAGGCTATGCATATGTGCCTGGATATGGATGGATAGAGGTTTTTGGAGCTGGCATGTTCAGACCTGAGGTTCTAGAGATTCTTGGTGTAAAGCTACCTGTAGGTGCATGGGGTATGGGTGTGGAGAGGCTTGCAATGGCAGTCTATGGAATTAATGATATAAGGCTCCTGTTTTCACGTGATGTAGAATTCGTTAGAAGATTTCCATCGATAAAGAAGCTATACTTTGCTTCACCCTAAGGTGGTCAGAGTAATGCCTGTTGTTAGAGTAAGGCCTGAAACATTAATGAGGCTTACGGGAATTAATAGTATCGAAGTGCTTCGACATACTTTATTTAATCTTAAATGTGAGACTGAACTAAGTGAGGATGGTCAGCTAGCTATAGAGGTTCAGAGCGATAGAATAGATATGTTCTCAGTTGAGGGAATAGCTAAGGCTGTTAGGCTGTACCTAGGCATTGATAAGCCTACAAACATAAAGCTTAAGGGAACACCATTTAAAGTTCGTGTAAAACCCCCTGCTAAAAGACCGTTCATAGCAGTTGCAGCTGTAACTAATGTTGATCTTGATGAGGAGAAGTTAAGGTTGTTAATAGAGTTTCAAGAAAGGCTTCATAATACCTTTGGTAGAAATAGGAGGAAGGTTGCAATAGGGCTTCATGACCTTGACAAGCTTCCATCAACCGAGTTAGAGTACAAGGATGTGAATATCGATGAAACTAGCATGATTCCTCTCCACGATTTTAGAAGGATGAGTATTAGACAAGTCTTAGAAAGCACAGAACAAGGAGCTCTGTATGGTTCAATAGCACTGAATGGGAATCTACACCCAGCAATATTATCAGGAGGTGAGGTGATTTCATTACCTCCAGTGATAAACAGTGATATTACTAGGTTGACTGAGAGGACGAAGAATATCTTGATAGACGTTACGGGAACAGATGCAAATGCTATTAGTATTGTCCTCAACTCAATAATTCACGCATTAACGTTTTATGGTGGTGAAGTTCTTGGTGCAGTAATTATATACCCCGATAAAACTGTTGTAACACCAGATTTAAGTTCTCGAATAATGCGTGTAGACCTAAGCTTTGTGCGGTATTGGTTGGGAATAGAGGGTGAAAGTTCCAGAATAGTAGACGCCTTAATGAGGATGGGCTACAGTGTAAAGACCATTACACACGAGTATATAGATGTGGAGATACCGTACTATAGAGGTGATATTCTGCATCAAGTTGATATCGTTGAGGACATAGCCATAGGTCTCGGCTATGAGAACATTGGTATAGAGGAGATCGAGCCAAAACCATTAGTTAGAAAGAAGCTGACAAAGCAGGCAGTGATAAGCATTATTAGAGATGTTCTTGTAGGTCTAGGCTACGTAGAGTTAAACACGCTTACACTTATTCCGCGAAAGCTTGCAGAGGATCTAGGGTTTAATGATGTAGCATTGATAGTTAACGCACCATCAGTAGAGATGAATGCTTTGAGGTCTATGCTTCTACAATCAGTGATTCAGGTACTTAGAAATTCTCAGTACATTCCTCAGCCTGTTAAAGTGTTTGAGGTAGGAGAGGTTGTAGTGCCTTGTCATGAGTGCTACAATAGATGGAGGAACGAGATGAAGGTATGCTGGGCGATAATGGACAGTGAAACAAGGTTTGAAGAGGTTCATGCAACGCTTTATGCAGTAATGAGTGAACTTGGTCTTACTGAGAACCTTAGCCTTAAACCTTGTAGTATGAGTCTATTTATCGAGGGTAGGTGCGCCGATATATTTGTTGCAGATGTCAATATAGGCTTCATGGGCGAAGTGCATCCAGAGAAGCTGGAGAAGATAGGGGTTTTCTATCCAATAACACTTGCAGAACTTTCAATAGACTCTATATTCTCAGTCCTAGCAAATAAGATCAAGCTCAGTCTGCAAACTTAATCTATGGTTGAACGCTTATGGATGTTTCATCCAGACTCGCGCTTGTTAAAAGGAATACTGTTGAGATAGTTACTGAAGATGAGCTTAGAAGAGCTTTTGAAGAAGGGAGGAAGCTAAGGGGATACATAGGTTTTGAACCTAGTGGAGTAGTTCACATTGGTTGGCTCGTATGGATGTACAAATTTAAAGATCTTGTTGATGCAGGGGTCGAGATGATACTATTTGCAGCCACATGGCATGCTTGGATAAATGATAAGCTTGGAGGAGATTTGAACCTAATAAGAGCAGCTGCAAGACATGTTGTAAAGGTTCTTGAAGCCATAGGTGTTGATATGAGTAGAGTAAGGGTTGTCTATGCGGATGAGCTCGTTAATGATGTTAGGTACTGGGAGAAGGTACTTAGAATAGCTAAGAACGTGTCGCTCAGTAGGGTAAGGAGGGCGTTAACTATAATGGGTAGAAAAGCTAGTGAGGCTGAGCTCGACTTCTCTAAACTGATATACCCGTTAATGCAGGTAGCAGACATCTTCCATATGGATCTAGACATAGCTCTTGGCGGTATAGATCAGCGCAAAGCACACATGCTTGCAAGAGATGTTGCCGAGAAGTTAGGGTACAAGAAGCCTATAGCTATCCATACACCGTTACTTCCATCACTAAGGAGTACTATAAAGATGGGCTCAGCACAGAACGTTGAGATTGACGAATTTTATGCAGAGGTAAAGATGAGTAAATCAAAGCCTGAAGATGCAATATTTGTTATAGATAGCGATGAAGATATCGTCAAGAAGATTCGTGCAGCATATTGTCCGCCAAAGGAGGTAGAGGCAAACCCTGTAATGGCTATAGCGAAGCACATAATTTTTGCGCAAGGTAATAAGAGATTTGTTATTGAGCGAAAGCCTGAACATGGAGGCGTTATCGAGGTCTATAGCTATGAGGAGCTGGAGAAGCTCTATAGAGAGGGAGCTATACATCCTTTAGACCTTAAGAATGCAGTAGCAAGTGAGCTTATAAGGATAATTAAGCCAATTAGATCAGCACTAGAGTCTGATAAAGAGTTGTGGATGGAGTTAGAGCAGATAATGCAACGGGTAACTAGGTAGAGGTATGGTGTATGTCTATGGCGAAGTATGTGATTAGAGCGAAGATAGAAGTTGATGGTGAAGTAGAGAAGTCAGATGTTATAGGGGCGATATTTGGATTTACAGAGGGATTGTTTGGAGAAGAGCTTGACTTAAGGGAGTTACAGGATAAG
>JAPYWC010000058.1 GCA_028276605.1 Desulfurococcales archaeon | reverse complement strand
TAAACTCCTTTGAGAGAATGTATATACCTGTATTAATGAATCTACTCGGAGCCTCGCTAGGATGCTTAGGCTTCTCAACAAATCGCTTGATCCTCATATCCTTATCTATGTCTGCTACACCAAAGTGTCTAAGCTCCTCCTCTTTATCAAGATACTTAACAGCTATCGTCATAAAGGCTCCTCTCCTAAGATGATGATTATACATATCGGCTAAGTCTATATCAAAGAGCAGGTCTGCCTGAGCAACAAGAACGTCCTCCTTTATGTCGTAGTACTCCATAATAATTCTAACGCTATCAGCGTTACCGACACTCTCCTCATTAGGTTGATACCTTATCCTAATATCTGGAAGACCATACTTAGCCCTTATCTTAAGCCCCTCACCAAAGTAATCATATACCTCTTTATAATTATAATATCCGCTGACACCCATATAGAACTCTGTTATACCTTGCCTAGCAAGTTTAATAATTGTAAACTCAATTAGAGGTCTGTTAAGGAATCTTACAAGAGCCTTAGAAGTCTCAACGGTGAGAGGATAAAGCCTTGTGCCTAAACCTCCGAGTGGAAATATAGCCTTACGAAGCATAAGCCGATCCCAATATACTGTATTTGTTTTGTAAAGCAACTAAAACGCTTATACTCCTTTTAACAAGGGATCCAGACAACAATGAGCATTGACTTTATCATAGATTCAGACTCGGGTTCTCTCATCATATCTCAGTAGCGGACCTAATCATCACAAGAAACACTGTTTCTAGCTACAGCTAAAAAGCTTGCAACAAGTACAAAACCTATGCCAGAGAGGGCCCGTAGCTCAGCCAGGACAGAGCGCCGGCCTTCGGAGCCGGTGGTCGGGGGTTCAAATCCCCCCGGGCCCGCCACAACCACATCCACGAACATTTCTATAAATAATCTAATATAATGAAGCTGATGAAACCTGGTCAAGGAAATGAGGAGGATTTATTTTATGCGGCGGCCGGGATTTGAACCCGGGATCTCCGGCTTGGGAGGCCGGCGTCCTAGACCAGGCTAGACGACCGCCGCATGCTTTCTGTAATTAGGTTGATTTGTACTAGATTAAAAACTTTACATTGGCGTTGTGTTATTTAGTGTTATTTATAGTAGCGGTGCCTTGACTATGTCTGGGTAGTACTCTCTCAGTACCCTGTATATGCTTGCTCTTGGTGGAAAGGATCTTAGTGCTGAGAATGCTATACTGTAGTATTTTTCGGGAGCTGTTTTGTAGAGCTCTATGATCTGAAGCAATCTTGCTTTGAACTCGTTGTATTCTTTCTCGTTTATTTCGCTTGCTCTCTGACTATAGATGTCTATAGGCTCCCTTATGTCTTCTCCGAAGAGCCAGCCATTAACTCCGTCCACTATGAACTCTAGGACTCCTCCATCTCTTGAGGCTAGTACAGGAACTCCATTCACTGACGATTTCATGTAGCTTGTGCCACATGCTTCTAGTCCTGAGAATGGTGTAAAGAGTAGTAGGTCTCCTGATGAGAGGAGAATCTTGGCTTTCTGGACATCGTAGTCGTGTACGTAGACCACGTTCTCTATTTCATTGTGTAGTCTTCTAAACATCTTCATGTACTCAAGACCTACAGCATCATGTGGATGAGCTTTGCCTCCAAGCACAAAGAAGAAATCTTTGAAGACCTCCTTGTCCTTGAGCTCCTTAATGAGCCTTACCACCATCCACGGTCTTTTATACTCTGTTATTCTTCTAGCCCATACAATCACAAACTTCCCATCAAGCGAAACATCCCTCTTGTAATTTTGTAGAAATTGCTCTAGCTTGTACTTCGCCTTTTCCTTCATTTCTACAAACATGTCTAGATTTAGAACCCTACCTTCATAGGCTCTCCTGAGCTCTTCATTCATCCATCTCTCAAGATTTATACCATTAGTTACATACGTTAGCTTATCGCTGAAGTGTGGAAATATCTTTAGCAACACATCGTAATGCTTAGCTGAAACTGCGAATGCTTGTTCTGCAACAGCTAATCCAATCTCTGTTAACAGGACTTCTGACTCTATGAACCTATAGCCATACTCTGAAGCAAAGAAGTCTCGTGGAAATGTAGGGTGACCCCAAAGACCTGCTGTGTGTATAACTATCCTGTACTTACCTGGTATTCTCAGTTGGAGTGGTAGTAAAGCTGCATAAGATTCTTGAAGGTCTATGTAGGCTATATCACTAAGCCTAATGTTTCTAGTTATAAATGTGGCTGAAGCTTTTGCTAGCAAAGTGTACTTATAGAACTTCTCCTCCATGCTATCCTCGATATATATCCTATCCACAAACTTTGTAGCCCACTGAGGCTCTAGAACATTGAAGAAAACAGCTTTCGCTGTGCCATAACTGTACTCAAGAGCCTCAACAGTTACAGTGCTTTCACGAAGCTTCACAGTAAACTTGTCTACAGGCTTGAGAGAATCTATGAACTCTTTTGGCTGTGGTTGAGGCTTGGGTCTGGGAGTCCCATCTGAATCGAAATCGTAGTCTACATAACCGTTTCTATAGAAAAGGCTTAGAACATAGTAACACATACCAAGCTTTCCAGCGGCATAAAATTTGTCTCCCTCTAAAACACCAAGACCTCCTGCATATGTATAGCCAATGTCTAGTGCAAGGTCGGGAGTTATACTAACTATGCACAGCTCCTTCTTAACACTCATATCTAGCACCCTAGAGAGTTACCTTAACTAGGCATTAACCCAGCTATAAAAACTTCGTAAACAAGTTTTCAGTGCCCTGCCTGTAGAAACATATTGGCATATTTCTTCAGTAAAGGGGATCTCCTAATTATGTGCTCAAAATCTCTGTGTCGCTGACCAAAGATCACATCAAATATGCTCTTATGTTTGGTCAGGACGGAGTATGAGCATTGAGCAATCTCAACTATTTTATCCATGCTGAAGGGATCCTGAACAAATCGTTCTAAGCAATCCCTGAAGTAGGGGTTTTCATAGATTGCTAACTTAAGCAAAGTAACAACATTTAATCGTAGTATAACTCTATTGTTATACTCCCCCTCTATATATACATAGAGAGCATGACTTCTTGGAACAACATCACATTTTATGTTACTACAATCAAGTGCATCTACATATACATCTGTGCCCTCCACCTTATACACTTCCTCAATAACATGACTAAAAACAAACCTAAATAAACCAAACTCACCTTTGAATAGAACAGTGTTATTGTATTTCTCAACTATTTCTTCAACAGCTCTCCAAAAACTTGTTTTAGTAGCATAATTATGAATTCCGTAGGCATTGAGCATTCCTGAAGTTATTGTTGGTGGATCTAAGCAGTAAAGATTATACCTCAGACAGTTCATGACCTGATCAAAGATGGCTCTAATAATTATCTTAACAACATTATCAAATCTCATAACAATAGCCAGAAATAGAAATCAGTTTACAGATAAAAATAAATTTTTGAAGTGCTTGCAAAATACCCTCTATAGAGCTGGCAATATATAACTGAAATAGTTTTCTATGGCAGTTTTATTTGGGATTAATGAAGGGTCGCCTAATTAGCTAGCTAAAGAGACGTATAATAGTAGATTATGGATTTTATACTGGTGTTAGTATGACGAGGAAAGAAAGAGGCGGGGTTTCAGCTTTTCTTGCTGCTACAAGAATTTTTCTAGGGAATCCATTTACTAGAGCATTTCTGCGTTTAGGTGTGAAAGAGGTTTACTGCCGTTCACATACCAACTATAGCTATAGTAGAAGGTCGTTGATATACTATGCTTTACTAAGCTTGACAGGAACGCCTCTTCAATGTCCTTTAACGGCTCGATTTTTCATAGACTTCACAAAGATGCTTATAGAAGTTGGTGTTAAGATCCTTGGTGGTAGAATTAATGATGTTAAGGAAGCTCTCAAAATCCCTGGCATTAGGAAAGGTGTTGAAACAGTCCTGAAGGGAATTGCATACTATGGTGTAACAGTTCCTCAGAAGTTGCCAGCTCCATTCATGATTGTATGGGACTTTACGAATATGTGCAACTTAAGGTGTAAGCATTGTTACAGAGCTGCGGGGAAACCTCTCCCAAACGAGCTTACACTTGAAGAGAAGCTGAGGCTTGTTGATGAGCTTGATAAAGCTGGTGTTGCTGCTGTTGCCTTGAGCGGTGGTGAACCCACTATTCATCCTGAC
>JAPYWC010000057.1 GCA_028276605.1 Desulfurococcales archaeon | reverse complement strand
CCCTAGAGATTCTAACAGGTGCGAGAGAGGCTCTAGCACCTGAAGTAATGACGCCCACTAATGGCCCTAAACTTCTTGGGCTCCAGCTCCACATACTCCCAGCAAATTGCTGAAAATGTTTGCAAAGTAATATTTTTTAGAGAGGTTTCCGAAAGTGCGTATAAGGCTGAGTAAAAATGTTTAGAGTTACTCTTGAGATAATTTTGCAAGGAATACCTGAAGAACAGAAGTGTATTGCTGGGTTAAGGGAATTAATGAGCAGTGGTGGAGCATGCACAGGATCACAATCATCATTTGTCTGCGCTTATGCAAACACTCTTGTCAAGGTATTGCTCGCTGAGGAATCTTCTAAAGCACTTCAGCAAGCTTTCTTTACAGGTTCTCTAAGAGGTCTCATAATGCATGTAACGGTTGAGGGAGAGAACCCGGAAAGTATTGTAAAAATAGTTGACTTGGTGTATAGATTGTTGAAGGAATGCAACATTCTTGTAAGGATAATTAGCTGATCCTAGGGTTTAACCTTTATTATAGCTTCCAGCACTATTTTTCCAGCTCTTTCGACATATTCCTTAAGCTCTTCAGCCGATGCAAATCCTAGTTCTTCAACCAATGAATCGCTAACCATTAGCACTGCACCAGTTTTTACCCCTCTTATAGAGCCTAGCATGAATAGTCCTGCACACTCCATTTCAACACCAACAATACCTCTGCTAGTCCACTTCTTAACAAAATCTGGATCCTCTGCGTAGAAAGCATCGCTACTAACAATAGGTCCTATAACATAGTTTACTCCACTCTTTTGAACCTCTTCAACTAGGGCTTTCAGAACCTCAAAGTGTGGTGCAGTAGCCATGCACACATTCTCCTTTAAGTACTGGTAGAATGCACCCCCTGGGTAGTAAGCAGCTGCAGTAGGTATTATTAGATCCCCTATTTTAAGCCCCTTAACCATAGCTCCACATGTGCCGAACCTAACAATAACCTTTGCTCCAAGCATTATAAGCTCCTCCACAACAAGCATCGATGATGGGTGACCAACGCCGTGAACTGCTACAGAGACTGGAACACCTTTATATGTACCTGTATAGACAAGGAACCCTCTATTTGTGTTTACAAGCCTTGGACTCTCAAGCATCTTAGCCAACTGCTCAACTCTAGCGGGATCTCCTGCAATAATCACTCTTTCTGCTACATCCCCCTTCTTAGCCTTTATATGTATGGGCCCAATCATGCTCTCCCCCAATATACTGCACAAAGGTACAAAAAGAAAACCTTTCTTTTACATAAACGAAGAAAAGTGATGCAAAATGCGTTGCGTTAAAATAGTGGGCAAGGTCTTTAGCGGCATTGGTGAGGGAAGGAAGTACATAGAGCTCTACAGAAATGAGATTAAGAAAGCTCTGGGCATAGATCCTTACCCTGGAACGCTAAACATTAGGCTAGATCCTGCATATATCAGGGCTGCAAGAGAGGTGCTGAACTCAAGACCCTACACAATTATTACTCCACCAAGCACAGCACTAGGTCCAGTTCTTGTATGGAAGGGGTTTATCAAGTCATTGCAGGTGTTTATAGTGAAGCCGGTAAGGACTGTATGGGGCGTCGATGTCATTGAAGTGGTTTCCGAGGATTGCTTAAGGTGCAGACTTAGCCTTATGGATGGAGACACAGTCTCTTTATTAGTGGCTCTAGAACCCAATGCTATATGCATTGATGAGAAGACCTCATGGTAAGGCTTAATAAGCTTCCAGCACTATAATCTTAGCTGAGAGAACCATGGTCAACAACGTGTTCTATGTTGAGAAATTCATGTACAGGGTTTCTCACGAAAATTATGTGCCTTCAGAAGAAGAGATCAAGCATGTTGGCGAAATTCTTGGACAACCAACTAAGAAGCTTGACGTTGTTCTAAGTAGGTATAAGCAGGTCTTTGGGCAATACATAGTTAAGAGGTGTTCAGAGATAGGTAGTGATACTAAGGTGTGTATCTATACATGGAACCAGAAAGTGCCATTCAAAGTCTTTCCAGTATCTATGCATGCGTTTGGCACAATAATACTGTTTAAGGGGGAAGAGCCTGTAGAACTTCTTGCATACCCAATGCCGAAAGCGCTAAGCTACGCCAAGTCCCCTGGACTACCAAGAGAGAAATACGGTGATGTGGTTCCGAGGGAAGTAACTGAACGCATAGATGGATGGCAAATAACAGCATACTTTAACCCTGTGCTTAACAAGTGGATGTTTGCAACAAGGTATGTTCTGCACAATATGTATTTTGAGGCGGGAAAGCTAATTACAGAGGACTTCAATAATATTGCGAATCCCTACGTCTATGTAGCGCATAGGATTGCCGAGGAGCAGGGAATATATGAAAAGCTTTCAAGATTTGGAAAAGGCTGGACCTTTACACTTGTCTTAGAAGGCCCTGAACCCGCTATTACAAGACCTCCATATCCTCTAGGCGAGGATTACCAAAGATACAAACTGTATCTATTATTTGCAAGAGATCCCCAAGGCAAGCTCTATACCTGGAGTGAAAGTAGAAGCCTTCTCAGCATAGAGACTCCGCAATTCATTAAGCCAGAGCCTCTCGATAAACTCTATGAAGAGGTCTCAACAAGGCTTGATGTAAGATCATACATGGCTTACATAGATGTTGGAGATCCTGAAAACCCCATTATAGCAGAACTCGAATCACAACTTTACCCAGATGCAATGTATGTAAAGCACCTCTACGACGCAAAGTCAGCTGCAATAATAGCTTGCGAAGGTTTTGGAGAGAAGCTACATGAAATCATTGACCCAAGCATTAAGGAGCCTGTAAAGGAGATAAGCTTAGCTGTAAGGAGCCTTATGAAGTTGCTGGAGGAAGTAACAGATATAGCCAGTGTTTCCGAAGCTATTGTCAGTGCCCTTGATCGTTTTAGACCTGGACATAATTTTAGTAAGGATGAGATTATAGCAGCTTTGAAGAGTAAGAATGTGAAGAGAGTTGTAAAGAAGGCTCTAAGCATACTACTTGAAGGTAGGTCACTGGCAACGAGAACCACTATTGATACTATTAACGAGTTTGTGCAGGAGGTCAGATTAAGGATTAAGGTCTAGAGGCTTAAAAGTAGCGGGCTCTAGGTCTTTTTGGCTGCGACTGATATCTTTATATATGAGACTCTGCGCCCCCTAACTAGGAGGCTTCCTATTTCAACACCTTTTAACTCAAGTCTATCTCCAAGTCTAGAGGTAAGCATGTTGTAGAGATTTACAGCTCTGTATATATGTCTTCCTCTACCCATTATCTCAACAACATCTGCGTCTCTATTTATACTCACTATAGCTTCTAGAAGATATTCCCTTAACGGTCTATTGCCAAGCATTATAGTCTTTACATTTACAGGGCTCTTCTCACTCATTTAATTTAACCTCTCGCATCTTCATCTATCTAAGAGTATAGCATAGCTAGGTTACACTAAATAACTTTTTGTGCATATAAAAGCCCTTGGTTTTACCATTAATAGGATAAAGTTATTACCCTTATCCAGCTGTAGTTTATGAACAAAGTAAGAGTAGTGTGATGGGTTGTGGGCGAAACATTTCTTGTGCTAACATGGAATGATATAGCCGAGCTAACGCTAGAATTAGCGGAGAAGGTGATTGACTCAGGGTACAGGCCAGATGTAGCTGTAGCTGTTCTGAGAGGAGGATACATAGTTGCAAAACTTCTCTGCGACTATCTAGGAGTAGACTCTATAGCGACCGTGGAGGTAAAGTTCTATAAAGGAGTTGGAGAGAAAGCAGAGAGACCAGTGGTAATAACCCCAATAACTCATGACCTTAGAGGCAGAAAGGTACTAATAGTTGATGACGTTTCTGATAGTGGCAGAACACTGCAAGTTGTGATAGATCTTGCCAGGCTTCATGGAGCAAAAGAAGTTAGAAGCGCAACATTATACCTCAAGCCGTGGTCCATAACAGTACCAGACTACTATGTGAGGGAAACGAAAAGCTGGATAGTTTTTCCATGGGAGGTAGGAGAAGTGCTAAAAGAACTTGCAAAGAGGTTCGGAGGATACGAAAACGCAGTAAACATGCTCAAACTCGAAGAATACTACAACAGGAAATTCATAGAAAGGGTGATAAGTATAGCCAAAAAGCTCTAAAGAAAAACAAAGCTTTTAAGACCTCTCGCCATAGGT
>JAPYWC010000056.1 GCA_028276605.1 Desulfurococcales archaeon | reverse complement strand
AGCCTTGTAGCACACTCAACATCTATATTATCGTAGCCAACAGCGTACTGAGCAATTATTCTAAGCCTCTTAGCTTGCTGAAGAAGGTTACAATCAATCTTATCTGTTAGTAGAGAAACTAGTGCATCTACCTCCCTAACCTTCTCCAAGAGCACCTCATATGGTGGCTGATAATACCTATCCCAAACCTCGACATCGTAGTACTGCTTAAGCTTCTCTATAACATCTGGAAAGAGCTCTCTTGTAATGAATAGCTTGGGCTTCATACCCTATACCCCTGAGAAGCTCTTTTGACGTAGTGGGGCACTATAAGGGTTGCGCCAGAAAGCTTACTCAAATACTAATTGGTGTAGCTGTATTTCGGGGGAAATAAGACTTACAATGTCATATACATACATAGCGATGTTCTCATACGACTTTACAAATTCTGCAAACCAGTAAATCCTCATTTGTTCGGCAATACGAATCCTCAACTGCTTTAACAAGTCCCTTACTAGGTTGCATGTAGATAGCTTGCTACGTATATCCTCAATGCTGAGCTCCTTCTCAAAAGCCTTCATTACAGCATCTCTGTACACTTCATCAACTTTAGTCGTGTACTCCTTAACCAATGAAAACTCTTGCATAGGTACATCCAAGCCCTTAGATAGAATCTCAAGAGCTGCTGAAGCAGCGTTCTTAGCCTCATCACCAACGCTTTCAATAGATTTTATGAGGAGCCTTAAGTCAACAAGTTTTAACGCTTCTGCCGAGTCAAGAGTTATGGACTCAATCATCTTCTTCCTAATGACCCTGGTGATATAGAAGTATATTCTGTTCACATCTCGATCCCTTAAGATAACTGCCTTGGCAAGCTCAGGATCTCTTTGTTCGAGGGATCGAAGAGCGTCTAGGTACATGAATCTCACTGTCTTACTCATGTTTTGCATAAGCTGAAGAACAGGAGTATCTTCGGAGACCAGCACCTTTAGAACCACATAGTTACTACCACTATCAACTGTTTCAAGACCTAACATAAGTTCCTTAGCTCTTTCGATAGCATCTTTAACCTCCTTCTCAGAAACACTCCGAGTAAACCTGATAACTATAGTGTCGTAACCTCTTAGATAAGCTGTTAAAATAGATGTCATTACATCTCCAGGTCTCTCAATTAATATTTCAGCCTCTAGTTCTTTACGTAACTCCTTCTGCTCTCCTCTTCCGAGAGGAAGTATCCTAAGAGAGCCATCAGGATCTATAGAGACCTCAACGACCGAACCCTTACCTAGGTTAAACCTTCTTAACCACTCCTTAGGCACAGCAACATAGAGAGAGCCTCCAATTGCTTGAAGCCTATACACCTTCTTCATTTAACAACCCTCTATATGAGTCGCCCTCTTTAAATACACCTTAGTATCGTGTTTAAATAGTTTAAATATAAAGTTTTACAATGATCAGGCTTAAAGGTTGTACACAATGAAGGTACGTATTAAGTAAATGATGGTGAGCGCTACAAATGAACACGCAGAAAGGAATGTCTCGACCAATCAGTACGGCTTTAATGCTCGCATTCACAGCTCTAGCCATACTCCTACATCTCTTTAAATATCCTTACCCTTTAGCGTCATTTCTAAAATATGATCTTTCTGAAGTACCGCTAGCCTTGCTAATATTGCTAGACCTTAAACTAGGTTTAGCTGCACAACCTATTTTCTGGTTAGGGCTGGTACTCTTAACTGATGACCCAACAAAAGTTATAGGACCTACAATGAAGCTTCTAGCTATGCTCTCTACAGTTATGCCACTGTTATTTACAGTTAAGAGGTTTAGAACGGAAAACGCTTTGGCGTTGCATTATGTGGCTATAGCTACTGCCCTAGCAACTATTTGTAGGGTTGCTGTAATGACGCTTATGAACTACATTGTAGTACCTTACTGGGCTTTGTGGGCCAGGTGGGTAAAAAGTATTGAACAGGGATACTACATGGCCTTAGCCATACTACCCCATATAGCACTATTTAATGCAACTGTGGCGCTTTACGTAGTACCGCTAACCCTAATTTCATGGCGTATCGCAAAGAAGCTGTTAATGTAGTGCTGGAGAATGCTTGGGGATGAGGCTGTAGTTAAAGTTAAGGGACTTTGGCTTAGGTATAGAGGTAACAGTGACTGGGTTTTAAGGTCATTAAATCTTACAGTCCTTCAAGGAGAATTCACACTAATTATTGGTGCTAGTGGATCTGGAAAGACATCTCTTATAAGGGCATTGATTGGAGTTGCTCAGAATGTTTTTGGTGCTGAAACTCTGGGAGAAGTAGAGCTGTGCTCTAAGAGATTAGAAGAGATGACTGTGGACGAGGTTCAACGGTGTGTACAGGTAGTTAATCAAGATCCTCTTACACACTTCTTAGATCCGCTACCATACGATGACCTCCTAAGCTATGCGGAAAGGTTTTACGGTGAGAAAGCCGAAGACGTTGTGACGAATGTTCTAAAGCTACTCAACATTAATGATATAGCTGAGAAGCCCATAACAGCACTTTCAGGTGGACAACTTAGGAGATTGGCTATAGCTAAAGCATTGATTCCAAACCCTCGTGTTCTAATCTTTGATGAGCCCTTAATGTGGCTTGATGAGGAAGGTGTGGAGCTATTCAGAAAAACTCTTAAAACGTTGAGGATGTTAAGAAAGAGTGTAATTATTGCTGAGCACCGTTTCCTAAGAGTGCTAGACCTTGTAGACACTGTTTATAGGCTTGAATTGGGGGAGTTGAAGAGAGTTGATATAGGCATGTTAAGCTCAAAACTTCATAGAATTAGAAGTAGTAGTTGCTGTACTGATGCTCAAGAAAGTAAGGATAGTGACGGTAGTTGTGAAGCTGTTGTTGAGTTGCATAATGTTTGGTATAGGTATGGAGACTCCCCATGGATTCTAAAAGGTGTTAGCCTAAGGGTATGCAAGGGCGATACCATTGTGATATTCGGCAATAATGGTTCTGGAAAGTCAACGCTGCTAAGGTTAATAGCTGGTGTGATCAAGCCTGTGAGTGGTAGTGTCAAGGTTTATGGAGACCTCATTTACATTCCCCAGATGCCTTACCTGTTCATAACCGAGGATAGCATAATTAATGAGGTTAAGTCCCTCTGTAAGGCAAGAAGACTTGGAGAAGATTGTATTAGGAGATGTGTAGAGACCTTAAAGTTGTTTGGCTACAATGACTTGGACAAACTTCCTTTACACCTTTCGTGGGGGCAGCTAACTAGGCTAGCCACGCTTCTAGGTTACAGTGTAACAAGAGGAGCTATACTGCTTGATGAACCGTTTACAGGCTCCTCGTATCCAGAGGCTTTAAGACTTGCCAAGCTTCTAAACAGTTTACGGGATGTAGCAAAGATTGTCACTGTAAGTTCAGAAGATCACCTAAGGTTCTTTGCTCATGGAAAGCTCTTTAGACTGCAGAATGGTGTTCTCAAACCATGTAGAAACATCTGTAAACCCTTTGATCATAGCGAGGAAGAAGTATTGCTAGAGCTGATCAAGGCATGACATTTGCAAGGAACTTAGCATCACTGTTTCTCTCGCTGGAATCACGCAAAAAGTTTTCGCTTTTCACACGCCTAGCCTTAGCATTAATGCTCACAATAGCTACAATCATTAATGCTATTCACGGCTCTAAGCTTTGCCCAACAATATTTACAGCCGTAGTTGCAATGCTCATTCTGCACGCTATTGGCGGTCTTAAAAAAGTGTTGTCAGGTCTTCTTATACCACTTACAGTGATTATGCTAGGCTTTCTCTCGATCGCACTATTCAAAGTCTTGGGCTTCCCTGCACCTACATTCTTCGAAATGCTTCGTGCATCAGCTAATCTAGCAACCCTACTCGTTGTGATCTCACTCTTCTTCCAGCTAATTACACTAAGAGAGCTTAGACAACTACTAAGCAGGGTTGGTCTTGGTACTCTAGGAAGCTACCTTACTACCACCTTAGCTCTAGTTCCACGTTTTTTACAAGCATATGCAGATGCATATACTGCAACACTGCTTAAGTACGGCAGAAGAAAAATCCATAAAACCGTTATAGCAATGATTATTCATGCCGTAATAGAGGTGCAGCACGTGGCTCAAGCTATTCACCTCTATGGTTTACCTAAAGCACCTAAGCTTGCTATAGAACGTCCAAGCATTAAGGAGATCGCATTTCTATTGCTTATAGGTGTTGTAGAAACTTTACTCTTTCTCTTCACACCCTAGGAGCAGCTAATCAAGGACCTCAATAACCTTACCTTTCAAGTCATAGAATGTTGCAGCTATAATCTCAACAATAGC
>JAPYWC010000055.1 GCA_028276605.1 Desulfurococcales archaeon | reverse complement strand
CAGCAAGACTCGTTAGCAGCTCTCGTGGCTGACGCTGTTGGTTTGAGAGGTAAAGGAGGGTTCAAAGTTGAGGCTGCATGTGGTAGTGGAGGACACGCCGTAGTTGCGGGTTTTGCTCTTGTAGCATCAGGGCTCTATGACCAGGTTCTCGTTATAGGTGTTGAAAAGATGTCTGACTATCCAACACGGACAGTCACATCAGCACTAGCTCAAGCAGCTGACTTTGAACATGAAACAATTTATGGCGCTAGCTTTACGGCTCTAAATGCGCTTGCTATGAGGCTTTACATGCATGTTTATGAAGCTAAGAGAGAGGATTTAGCTTTATGGCCTGTTAGAATGCATGAGTATGGATCACAGAACCCCTATGCACAGCTAAGGAATAGGATCACTGTTGAGGATGTGTTGAAGTCTGCTGTTATTGCAGACCCTATTAGACTCATGGACTCTGCTCCGATTGGTGATGGAGCCGCAGCTGTTTTGCTTGCATCGGAGGATGTGGCTAGGAAGATTACAGATACACCTGTTCAAATAGCTGGCGCAGGGCTTGCCTCTGATGGTATAGACCTTGCATCGAGAGAGGATCTTTTAAAGCCTATGAGTATTATACTAGCTAGCGAGAAAGCATACAAAATGGCTGGTATAGAGCCCAAGAATGTAGATGTTGCAGAAATCCACGATGCGTTCACTATAACTGCATTGCTTTCGATTGAGGGCATGAAATTTGCGAATTTTGGCGAATCGTGGAAGCTCATAAAAGAGGGGAGATTTGCTTCAGGAGACAAACCTTCTATCAATCTTAGCGGAGGGTTAAAGGCGCGGGGACACCCCGTAGGCGCTACTGGTGTATACCAAGTAGCTGAAATAGCCATGCAACTAAGAGGCGACTTTCCGGGAGTAAGAGCTGGTAAAGCTGAAATTGGCGTAGCAATGAACACTGGAGGTGTAGCAACACTCACATCAGTAATTGTGTTGAAGAGGTGAAGGTATATGAAGATGTCTCCTGCTCGTGTTTGGAGGGAAAGAGGAGCAAGATACAGATTAGAAGGAGCAAGATGTAAGAAGTGTGGAAGAGTATTTTATCCGCCAAAACCTGCTTGCCCCTACTGTGGACATCTAGAAGTTGAGAGAGTTGAGCTGCCTAAGAAAGGAAAGGTTCTTAGCTTCGCCATAGAGTATACAGTGCCTGAAAACTATAGGCACGAATCTCCCATCATCGTTGCATTAATAGAACTTGAAAATGGTGTAAAGGTTCTCTCAACATTAACAGATGTAAAGCCTGAGGAAGTCTACATAGGAATGCCTGTTGAAGCAACTCTTAGAAAACTTTGGGAAGAGTCTGAGGAAGGAATAATAATTTACGGATTAAAGTTTAAGCCACTAGAACAATAAAGAACTATATAAAAAACCTTTCTGGACAATTTTTTAAAGGTTTTTAACTCATATTATCGGCTCGAATTTTCAGAGGTATCAAGGCGTTGAGCAATAATGTGAGCAAAATTAGGGCACTTCTTAATGCAGTAGCATTGATAAACTTCTCAATAGCATTGCTAGCAACAATAAATGGACTTTTATTCTTGCTCTACTATAGAATTGTAAATGACATTGCAGGGCTACAGATAGCTAGTCAATTTGCAGAAGCTTCTTTTCTTCTATTACTCTTTTGGCTTGCAATGGTGCTTACAAATAGGGGATACGCAATTGAAAGTGTGAGTGAAGCTGTGCTTGTTGTAGCTTTAACATGGATTACTGTGCCCTTATCCTCCGCAGTAATATATATTGCAAGTCTTGGTCTAGATCCCGTAGACGCTTTCTTTGAGTCCCTTAGCGGATTTACAGGTACAGGGCTTTCCATCCTTAGTAATCCAGATGCAATACCTTACGTTATTCATATTTGGCGAGGACTTACACAGTGGCTTGGTGAGCTAGGAACTGTCGTCATAGCGGGTGTGATCTTGCCTTATGTGCACCCTTCCCTGATAAAGGTCTATAGCTTAGAGAGGGGGTCCAGACTTATGCCAACCATAAGAGAATCTATGAGGGCTCTCTTTAAAATCTACAGCGTTTATACATTGATAGGGGTGGTATTACTTCTCATCGCTGGAATGAATGTGTTAGATGCTATAATGCATTCAATGACAGCTATAGCAACGGGTGGAATGTCCTCAAAATCTATGAGTATAGGTTACTGGGTATTAAATGGAATGTATGCAACAATACCAGCAACAATTGTTGTAATGGCTCTAGGAGCCCAAAACTTTAAAGACCTCCACAACCTGTTAAAACTACGCATAAGAGACTTCGTAAACTCTCCTGAGGTGAGAGGTTTCTTTGCAATACTAGCTATATTGTCGATTCCAACAATATTATCTGCTGAAATATACAAAATTGATTTAGTGGAAGCTGCGTACCATCTTATATCAGGCTACACAACAACAGGATTTCAGATAACGACGTCACTGTATTCATATCCAGATGTATTGAAGTTCATTATTATAATGGCTATGATCATTGGTGGAGCAACTTTTTCTACTGCTGGAGGTATAAAGACGAGAAGGATCTTGATAGGAGTGAAAACCGTTGCGTGGGATATACAGAGATCTATGCTTCCTAAAGGCAGTATAATTGTTAAGCGTTTGGGGCGCGAAGTTTTGGACGAAGATTCCATAGTGTCTGCGCAGTCATACATAATACTGCACATGATAACGTTAATTGTATTATCAGTAACGACTTACATGGTGCTCAGAGTTTATGGCTTTACTCAGTTTACCTACATTGACACGCTCTTCGAGGTTGGCAGTGCACTTTCATGTGTAGGCCTATCAGTTGGCATTACATCGGCAACTGCTCCCCTAGCCGTAAAGGTTTTGCTCATGCTCGCCATGTATCTTGGAAGGCTTGAGTTCCTTCCAGTATATCTACTTATAGGCTATTATTATCTAAAGAAACGTTTACCTGGATAATGAGAGAGTGTGCAAGAGGAGTTGGGCATGAGAATGCATCCACAGTGCATAGTGTGCCAAGTCAATGTTAGGTATAGAGATTTAGAAAAGCTTGGTTCAAGGCTTAGCAATGAGGAGAAAATCGCCATTGTGAAGAGCATTTTAGACACTATTTCAAAGTTTGTGGTGGAATGTCAAGAAGATGCTACTCCATGTATACCAGCATTATTGGTGACAAGGCTCTATAGATACCTTAAGCGTGTAACAGGTGTTAATGATCCTTACTTTGATGAGAAGGTTAATGCACACAAGGAGGCTCTTAGATTGTATGAAGAGGCAAAGAGGATTATCTCTAGTGAGAAAAATGTAAGGGCAAGGCTTTATAGAGCTCTTCAGTTCTCCCTTGTTGGAAACCTGCTGGACTTTGGTGTAATGGGCTTCACCCCTCCTAGTACAGATGAGTTAATGAATAAGGCTCTTAATCTGAAGATTTGGGGCGATACAGATACAGCCATAAATATATTGCTTAATGCAAAAAATATAGCAGTAGTTCTTGATAACGCTGGGGAAGCTGTATTCGACAGATTACTAGCCGATGTACTAAGAGATGTGGGGGCAAAGGTTTATGCCATTGTTAAGGGAGGTTCTTTCCAAAATGATGTAACCATTGAAGATGCGTACTTTGCAAGACTTGATGAGAGCTTCGATAAGATTGTTAGCACAGGATCTGACGCAGCTAGCATATTTATCGAAGAGCTCAGCAGCGAAGCAAGGGAAATCATCAACAGCAGTGACGTAATTGTATCGAAAGGTATGGCTAACTATGAATACATATCTGAAATAGCCCCAATGCTAGGGAAGCCTATAGTGTTTGTTCTTGTAGCAAAATGCATACCTATATCTATATCAACTGGAATTCCTCTGGGTGAAGCAGGAATAACTATTTACGGAGCGGACAAGTTTAGTAAAAATAAGATTTAGAGATAATTTAGAGATATATTCCAATTTTTCAGATTTTCTCAGAGGAATTTGTAGTATCAGATTTAATCAATGGAATGGTGCAACAGATGAATTATGCTGTCGAGCCTCCTGTACAGAGGAGAAGACAAAGGGCTTGGGCAACACTAACAATAATAGTAATTAATGTTGCTGTCTACGTGTTAACGTCGTATGAAAACTTCCTTACACAGATAACCGATGAATGGATGTATAAACTTGCATTTATACCCGCACTAATTCAGGAGCCTAGCCAGTGGTACAGAATCTTCATAAGCATGTTTGCCCATGCCGATATACTTCACATACTCTTCAACATGTGGGCTCTCTACATTTTTGGACCTAGTGTTGAGAGGAGAATTGGTTCCGGAAAATACCTAGTGCTATACCTTGTTTCAGGAGTGGTTGCTACAATTTTCCATACAGCCTTTATACCAGTTCTTGGAGGAATCAACGTGATTGTTCCCGCGATTGGA
>JAPYWC010000054.1 GCA_028276605.1 Desulfurococcales archaeon | reverse complement strand
GATAGCTATGAAGTTTACTGCAGAAAGGCAAATGATGCTAATAGGTATCGCATACCTCATACTATTAGGAATTTCAGCAATATTTTTTGCTCCCATGGTGTTTCAGCAACCGCTATTTATCATTGCAATTGTATTGATACTGCTACTTCACTTCATTATAATATTAGGTAATATTAGGGTGGTAGGAGAAGCTGGAACAGGGTCTCAAGCACTTTACCCCATAGCAACACTAACTCTTTACATATTTGGTGTAAGGAATCCAATGATGTATGCAGTTCTAGATCCCTATACCGGTATTCCAATGCCTCAAACAATAGCCTCTACTACAATGAATCTCCTTAGAGCTTCACGTTTATCAAAATGTGATAGTGTGAAGGTTTTAAAGTACTTTGTTGTGGGGGTTCTGCTAGGGAGCATAATTACATACATCTATGGAAACATTCTTGTATCGGTCTTTGGCATAAACTCTGCACAAATGCCCTTAGATAGATGGATACCTACAACCGTATTCATGGCGATGATATATAGTGGTAAACTAAGTACAGTCTCAATACGAATAATATTCCTGGCAGTATTTTTGGCACTAATTTTTGCAATTGCATCGCATCGCTACGGCTTCCCCTTAGCATCATTACTTGTAGGCTTAACATTGACACCAGACATTGGTTTTCAAGCACTCTTAGCATACATTGTTAAGAGTATTGTTTCAAAGCTTGGGCCTGCAGCACAAGGTAGACTTATAGTAGCAGCAGTTTCTATGCTTCTAGGTGCTACACTAGCTCTTGCAATCATCATTATACTAAGTGCTGTGGGCTTAAGCCCATGACAGCTATAGCAATTCTTGGGCTACACAATATTATGATACTGCTAGTTGCTTTAGCAATCACTGTATTTGCGTTATTATTTTTAACAAAACGTAAGTATGGAATAGTAGAGGAGGATTACATATCAATACCATCATTTGTGTCGCCAGCATTTAAAATAGTTAGGCTAATGTTTATCAAAACGGTATTAAGCCTTGAGGTACTGCTATTAATACTATCGATTATTATAACGTCTTTTACAGCGGGTTATGTAACTTCCTATACCTACTCACGAACACAAATAGCTGCCACAGACTTGCCAATAGTATACTCTGCAATGGCGATATCGGATGGGCATGTTTCAGAAACCATTATCGATAAAATATTTCAAAACTATAGCTACATCAGAATAGTACAGGTATATAATGAAGTCTTGATAGGCAATAAAACGAGCTTGTCATATATATTCCCCCTAATTATAGATTGTACAAAAGCAACCAGTTCTATTCTGAAGTTCAATGTATCAATTCAATCGCAGATTATAGAGCTATGCACAGCCTTGAATTCGCAAAATAATACAATAATTTTGGACATAAATAGCGGTGTTAATGTATCGGTAATTAGAATAGGGGAGGAGGTTTTTCATGTTATGAAAACGAATATTTCTAGATACGTAAATATCCCTTTGCTTCCAGGAATACCTTTAGGTCATTCAATAGGTTCTATAGGAGGCTCCGTTATTACCATATCTCCATCAATTGTAGGCATTCTACCCTTTAAAGCGGAGCTCCTCAATACGATTTGTAAGGAGGAGTGTGATGTAAAGACTATTGTTTTAATCCTTGACAGGTGCGATAAATGTGATGATATCGCTAGGAATGTGCTGAGGTACTTTAATATTTTTGCTATACGAACAAATGATAAAATACTTATCTTTAGTTCATCCTTTGTGCCCACACCTCAAACAATCCTAGGAATACTAACTTTGGTTGCCCTTACTCTAGTTATATCAGCATCTATTTCAGGAGGGGTAGCAGAAAAGATAGCTGATGTAGTATACAAACTAGTTCTTCTTGGAATTACACGTGATTTGATAATGTCTTCTACGTACATAGCTTTGCTAAGTTTACTTCTCATTTTCTTAGCTCCATTAATAGTATTGACGATTATGGGTTTCATTTCAGCAACTACACTAATAACTTACATAATTTCATCATTTGCATCAGCATTTTTAGTGGTATTACGGGCTTTAAGTATTATGCGTTCAGCTAAGGCTGTTAAGCCTGTATCAAAACCGTTTGTTGTTTTTACGTCCAGCACTAGAGTTGATATTCACGAGTTCAAAGAAATGCTGCAAAAAATGTTTTTGAAGGACGATGTGTTCGCAATTAGCGAGTTGGAGGTGTTGCCATCGCTAGAAGGATTCTATGAAATGAGGATAGAGCTTGTTTATAGGAAGAGGCTTGCGACACTAATTACAATTGAAATGAGCGAAAGAAAGGAGGATGGTGTTTGGAGATATGACTTGTACGCAGATGTTTGGAGTATTGAAGAGCTTAATAGAAGTGAATTAAATAGGCTAGCCATATTTGCGCTGTCAAAGATACAAGGGGTGCTAATAAATTGCGCCTCAAGATATGGGGCAAGGTAGTGAAATACTCTATTACACGTATCGGTTTCCGCTATACAATACTTTATGTCTTAGCTATATCGTTTTTTCTGCTGTTTTTCAATAGTGAAATAACGCTCTTTTCATCACTACTCTTAAGTCTAATAATGATTCAAGCTTCAACACTTTCTGACAAGCAAAACGTAATGCAGTTGCTTAGAGCATTAAATATTGTTGGAATGAAGAGGAAAGAAATAGTAATGGTGTTTGCATTATTTTCAAACATACGTCTTCTAATCATGGCTATACCTTACATTATTACAGCATTAATAAATGTCTTTAGCTTATCAATCTTGCTATACTTTGTACTTTTGTCCAACGCCTTTATTATCCTATATTTCTACACAATATTTCGTGGTGGAAGGGAATGAGCGAACCTGTTGTTATAGTGAAAAATGTTTGGAAATTTTACAGCTATATGGGTCAAAGAATTGCGGTATTGAAGGGCATTAACATGGTTCTCTACAGAGGAGATATGGTGTGCATATATGGACCTAGCGGAGCTGGTAAGACAACACTTTTAAAGATTTTAGCAGGGCTTATAAGACCCGATATGGGGGAAGTAATAGTTGAAGGGTATAATCTGTCTATTCTAGACGATGATGCGTTAGCAGAGCTTAGAACATCAATCATAAGTTACATACCGCAGGATTATGGATTAATAGAAGACTTTACTGTTTATGAAAATGTTGAGCTTCCACTATTAATTATGGGCGTTTCAGAAGAGGAACGGCGAACAATTATACTTGAGACACTGAGATATATAGGGATTTCAGAGAAGATGAATACAAAGGTTAAGAATCTTAGTGGTGGTGAAAAACAGCGTGTTGCAATAGCACGTGCCCTTGTCGTTACACCTTCAATCCTTCTTGCCGATGAACCAACAGCCAATCTGGACTGGGAAAACTCTAAGAAAATATTGGAGTTATTTACAAGAATAAACAAAGACTTTAAAACAACGATAGTTATTGTTTCGCACGATGCAAGAGTGCTTGAGTATGTAAAGAAAAAGTATGCTTTATATGACGGTGTGCTAAAGGAGCAATCATGAAATAATACCTGATTTGGATTATTCAGTGGATTCTTCAATAATCTTTATATAGTTCTTCAACCTCGCTTCAATATCTTGTAGCTTCTCCTTATTTTCAGGGCTCTTAAGTGAAGCTATGTATGTTGTAATTACTGCATCAAACCAATCAAGAGCCGCTAAAGCTGCATCATAAGGGCAAAGTATATTTCCTTCAGAATCCTCGAGGATCTCCCTATCAATGCAACTTTCATGCATCAAAGCACGACAAATAGAGCATTGCACATACTTTTCATCTTCGTAAATCTCTCTTCCACAAATAGCACATCTGCCCAAAACTTTCTTTCCTGCTGATGTCAAGGCCGATCACGTGGTCCGTGAATTCATCATTCTTGGAGCTCAGTTAACCCAGCGGTGCTCATCAAGATAAAACCTTATTACTTTAACTCCTTAATAAAACTATCTCGAGAAAAGATTTGAGGGATGATATGTGAAGGTTGTAATTCTTGCAGGAGGTCTTGGAAAACGGTTGAGGCCATTGACTGAGGATAGGCCTAAGGTACTAGTTGAGGTTTGTAGAAGGCCTTTGCTTGAATGGCACATATACTGGTTGAGCAGATACGGTTTTAAAGATTTTATTCTGTTGCTTGGTCATGCGAAAGAGAAGGTTATTGAGTTTGTAGGTAGTGGGAAAAGGTATGGTGTAAATGTAGCATATGTTGTAGAGGATGAACCTTTAGGTACTGGGGGAGCGATAAAGAATGCTGAGCACATTTTAAGGAACGAGGAATGGTTTCTCGTAATTAACGGAGATGTAGTTACGGATCTTAATCCTATGCCCCTTGTAGAAACGTTAAAAGATGGCAATACTATTGCCTCTATCGCTCTTGTTTATATGAAGAGTCCTTATGGTGTTGTAAAGGTTGTGAATGGCTATGTAAAGGAGTTCATAGAGAAACCCATACTTGA
>JAPYWC010000001.1 GCA_028276605.1 Desulfurococcales archaeon | reverse complement strand
TCTTTCCAAAGTCTTCGGGCTCAGTAAATGTTGTGGTGTAGTTGGTCCAGTACTTGCCTGTAACAGGTAATGATATGAGGAATCCTGGTGTCCAATAGAGGTTTGGAGTCATATACCAGTAATTGCCATATGGCTGATAGACCACTATATCCTCAAATCTTGTACCAAGCTTTTTAACCCTCTCCTCAAATAATTTATCTAACTCCTTAGCAGCTCTTCTAATACCTTGAGCAACAATCCTCAGAATCTCTGTCTTACCCTCAACCAGGTTTAGTAGCAATTCTTCGGCAAGCTTAGCATTCACGGATAATTCATCGATATTGAGAAGCATGGGATCAAAGATAGGCTTGCTACTGATCCCTAACTCCTCTGGCTTAAGGAGCCCCCGATACGTTGCTTCAAACAACCATGCAATCACATGTCCTATCTCAATAGCATCAAATCCTAACTGATCAACCAGATCGATAAGTTTTGCTACTAGCTCTATCTTAAAGACTCCTATGAATGGCCCTAAAGCATTTGATGGTTCATAGTCTAGCTTCTTACCCCTCCAAATCTTTTTACATGCTGCTGGACATGGTTCTCCACATGTGGTCCAAGTCTTTGCTTTATCAAATGTTTCTTCTTTCACAGGTTTCCATAGATGTGTTAAAACCACATTTACTATTTTTTCACGTACAGTCTTATGCAGGTAGATAGTGTTATAGTTAAACATTGGGAGTAGGTCTCTGTAGTGTGGATAGTTTACACCAAATGTTCCTCCAGCACCAATACTAGCGTCAAAACGATACTTAACTGTGGCCTCATTGACTGCCGACACGTAATCTTTGCCTAAGACACCTCTTAGGTAATTCATGAGTTCTGCGCTTTCCTCAAGGACTTTCGGCAATCTTGGTTTATAATTCCCTCCAGCAATAATTGCCGCAACATTATGTGCTTGTGCTAAAACACTTCCTGGTCCACCTCTAGCAGCAAAGTCTTCTGAGCCTATAGCAAGAGTTTTCCTCACAAAATCAACATCTATGGATATGAGGGCCCCAAACACAGTCTTATATGCAGCTGGTCCTACAACTATTGGTCTTGCTTTTGATGATGAAATAAAGTCCCAATATGTATCTATTATATACTTTTCTAAAGCGTATGCACCTATGTAACCTCCATAACCTTTGTATATTTCATTAAGTTTTTCTATGCTTAGCGTCTCAATGCTTACTTCTTTTAATCCGTTCTCGTCACCCCTAATGAATACGAGTGCTGGATCACTACTCCGACCTTCTACTGATACAGCATTAATACCACTACCAATAAATCTGTATGCAACTCCACCCATTTCGGATACGTGTATACCGCCACTTATTGGGCTTCTGAAAACCGTGACAATTCTATGTGAACCAAATAGTTTGCTACCTGCGAACACTCCTGCTCCTAGTATTACAGCATTTGATGGATCAAATACATCTTTTCTCCAACTCTCCAACTCTTTATGAATTCTTATACCAGCATCTATCGGTCCTAGTACGTCTCCAAGATCATACTCAATTAAAGTCCATTTTTTCTCCGCAACATTTACTCTTAAAACCCTATATTTGAACATATATCCATACCTCATTAAATTTGAACCAAAAGAGAGGTTTAAATTACCTTATGGTGTAACTATAGAAAGCGAGTATTACATACATTAGCTTACATAAGAATTTTAACTTTACTACGCAATCCTTAAATTAAAAAGGTTAAGATTTTAGGAGAAGAGTTGATGTAATGCAGTGAGATGAGTTTATAATGAGAATAAAAGATGCGATAAATAAGATATTGTGGACTACTAAAGAAAGGAAAGAGCTAGAAAAGTATCAGCTAATTATAACAGATAGAGTCAACCCCATAGGGTATAAGGAGATACCATTTACTAATATATTACGTGTAGATAATAACTATGTTTATGTAAAGAGCGGTGAAAACGTCACAGCTATTCCAATACATCGTGTCATTAAGATTGTAAAATGCGGAGAAGAGATCTACACACGAAAAACGTGAATGTCTATAAAGATTTATCATTTCAATAAGCTTTTAAAATCTTAAACAATCCTTACAATCACTTTCTCTAAATCATATAAAGGATTTTTGAGCTCTGATACTTTTTCACCCTTCTCTATTACTGCTATAAGAACTATAGAGTTGCCAAGATCAAGACTGTAAGCATACCCTTTAGCAGATTTAAAAGTGCTTTCCTCCATTGCTTCACCATGACCTGCCTTGGTTTTCCTCTTCTCAAAATACATGTAATTAATCCTTGAGATTATAAATGCCCCAACAATCAGTATCATTATCAATATCAATGTATTTGTGTACACCTTTACATTCACCAGCAATAATATGCGAAAGTTACAATTTTATAAGTAGGAACCGGACATACAGAGGTATAACTGAATCTATACTACAGTAATTCATGACTAATGTGTGAACTTAGCATCTTATACTCTTATATGCTATAGAATTGAATGTAAGCAAAATACTCACAGGAAGCAGGATAATTTCCTTTGCATCTAGTGCAAAGAAAAAGTTTCAGCCCAGTCCCTTTCCTTTACACATAAGTTTATAAGAACTTGATATATGGAATTTTGATCAGGGCACTAATGAAGTATGTATTCATAACAGGTGGAGTATTAAGCAGTGTTGGAAAAGGAGTTACAACAGCGTCCTTAGCACTACTATTCAAATCAATGGGGTACAACGTAACTGTAATAAAAATAGATCCTTACTTGAATGTTGATGCCGGAACAATGAACCCTTATGCACATGGTGAAGTCTTTGTAACTGAGGACGGCGGAGAAACAGATTTAGATCTAGGACACTATGAAAGATTCTTAAATATAAACTTAAGCAAAAGGAATAACATCACAGCGGGCCAGATATACTATTCTGTTATTATGAAAGAAAGAAAGGGGGAATATCTAGGGGAAACAGTCCAAGTAATCCCTCACGTTACTAATGAAATAAAGCAGAGAATTAGAGAGGTAGGAAAAGAGGACGGCGCTGACATCGTATTTGTTGAAATAGGTGGCACAGTTGGAGATATAGAAGGGCTACCATTCCTTGAAGCTGCTAGGCAAATGAAATTAGAGGAGGGATCTGATAACGTTGCTTTCGTGCACGTAGCTTTGGTTCCAACACTACGAACCACAGGTGAACAGAAGACCAAACCTGTTCAGCACAGTGTTCAAGAGCTTCGAAGGATAGGTATTCAGCCAGATCTCATTGTTGCAAGATGTGAAAAGCCCTTGAGTGTTGAAGCCAAGCGAAAGATAGCACTTTATAGCAATGTACCTCCCGAAGCTGTGATATCAAATCACGATGTTTCTAACATATATGAAGTACCAATAATTCTACGAGAGCAGCAAGCACATAGAATACTCGCTGAAAAACTAAAGCTTGATTATAGAGAGCCTGACCTCGCAAAATGGGAAGAATTTCTTGAAAAAATGAGGAAAGCGTCAATGGAAGTTAAAATAGCTATGATAGGGAAATATACAAGATTACACGATAGTTATTTAAGTATTGTCGAAGCTTTGAAGCATGCCGGAGCATATGTTGGTGTAAAGCCTTCTTTAGTATGGCTCGAATCTACAGATATAGAAGCTGGTGCTATAGATGTAGAGAAGGTACTCAGCAACATAGATGGAGCTCTAATACTCCCTGGATTTGGAAAACGTGGAGCAGAGGGTAAAATAAAGGCTATAAGGTATCTAAGAGAAAGGAATATACCAACACTAGGCATTTGCTTTGGATTCCAATTAATGGCGGTGGAATTTGCAAGGAACGTGCTCGGCCTAGCCAATGCCAATAGCACTGAACTTGACCCCTCAACACCACACCCTGTAATAGATTTGCTACCATCTCAAAAGGAGGTTAATCAAGTTGGTGGCACCATGAGGTTGGGAGCCAAGTACATCAAGCTATTCAAGGGCCGAAGAGTGTACGATATTTACGGTTCTGAGATTATTGTTGAAAGGCATAGACATAGATATGGTCTAAACAAGAGGTATATTGACTTATTTGAGTCTTCAGGGTTCCTAGTTAGTGGAATAAGCTTGGATGAGGAAGTTGTAGAGTTTATGGAGTTAAAAGATCATAGATTCTTTATAGGTACACAAGCACATCCAGAATTTAAGAGCAGACCCTTAGCACCGTCTCCCATATATGTAGAGTTCGTTAAATCTGTTAAAGAAACTTCAAAATTTAGGTAAGTAATTCTCTTTCCCTTTATCAATTTAAGCAATTAGGGTCAAATAAAATCAATTAAATAAAATGAAGTAAAACAAATAAAAAAGTTTAGCAGTAGTTACTAATAGCGTTGTATGATGAGGCTTACAAGGTGCGAGCAAAAGCGATGAGCTATGAACCCGCATCTGATACACAATTTAGCAAATTACTTTCATCGATTTCTGTTAATGAGATACTGAAGGATATCTATATAGAGCCTTCATCTCCAGACGCATTTGCACTAGCAAAGAAATATGGTTATAGGCCATACATTATTGAGAGGTACTTACATATCTTAGGTTACGATGAAACTCTAGAACTTCTGAAAGCATTTGAAGAATTCAAAAAAAGGCCTGCAATACTCTGCAATTACACTCGAGTCGAGTGCAAATATTTAAAGCAAAAACTTGCAGATTTAGGTTTCGTTGTTGAGGATATTACTTGGTGTCCCCACTGCTTTATGGTTTCCTCCGCTCCACAAACCCCAACAATAGGTTCAACCCATGAATACCTTAAAGGATATTATTATGTTTACAGAGATAGAGCATCGCTAATACCCCCTCTCATATTAAATCCGCAACCAGGTTCTATAGCTCTCGACTTATGTGCAGCTCCAGGAGGGAAATCAGTACACATGTTACTATTAATGAGCGATCAAGGATTGCTGGTAGCAAACGATATATCCACAAGACGTATTGCTTCCCTACTTTCGCATCTCATAAGGATGGGCTTTCGTTCCTACGCTGTTCTTAATGAGGACGGTGTTGAACTGCCTAAAAAACTGAAGACTAAGTTTGACTATGTATTAGTTGACGCACCTTGCAGTGGTGAAGGAGGTATAATGTTTGATCCTAGTAGGAAGACTAAAACGAGCATTAAAGACTTGGCATACCTTGTTGAACGAGAAATAAAGCTTCTTCTTGCAGGTATTGAGCTCGCTAAAGAAGGCGGTAGAATAGTGTACACAACATGTAGCATTGCACCAGAGGAAAACGAGTATGTTATCACAAAAGTTCTTCAATTGATTGATTACGTCAAAGTCGAACCTCCATTGTTTAATTACTGGTCTAACGGTATACAAAGATTCCATAGATTAGAGTTTGAACACAGCACGAAGAACTGCATTAGAGTATGGCCACATAAGCATTCAATGGAGGGATACTTCATATGCTCACTAAGAAAACTTTAATTATCGCTTTCATTAGATCTTGAAGCAAAGCTTTATATTACCCTTATTACCTGAGTCTTAAGTTAAGGCCTATTACATGTTGAGGTGCTAAAATTGAGCTATGATGCTGTCATTGTTGGTGGAGGAGTAGCAGGTCTCTTTGCTTCATATCTTTTAGCTAAGAGTGGGTTAAAGGTTGCCTTAATAGAGATGAAAAATGAAAATACAATAGGCGAAAAAGTTTGTGCTGATGCAATTGGCGCTCATCACTTTAACGAGATTGGGTTAGAGCCTCCTATTGATGGATTTGATAAAGATCATGAGTATGATGGTGTTGCCGTAGTTTCGCCTGATGAGAAGCATATAATCAATGTTTGGGGCAAGGGTTACTCCCTGAATAGGAGAAACTTTGGCGTTAGATTGTATAGAATGGCTGTTAATGCAGGTGCAGAGATGTATCTTGAGCACTCATTTGTTAAGCCTGTTATAAGTGGATCTAAAGTTGTAGGTGTTGAGGTTAGAGACAAAAATGGGTTTAGGAAAGTTTTGTACGGAAAGGTTGTCATGGACGCTTCTGGAGCTCCCGCTGTTGTGAGAAGAAGCCTACCGCCAGAATGGTGGGTTTCAGAACCCGTACCTAAAGAAGATTATAATGTAACCTATAGAGAGGTTGTAGAAGGAGATATAGATATTGACCAGAGATTTGCATATGTGTATCTAAATGTTGAAATAGCGCCTGGTGGGTATTGGTGGATATTTCCGAAAGGAAAAGGAATTTATAATATAGGTCTCGGAGTTCAGTGGAAAGATGGAAACCCCAATCCTATAGAAAATTACAGAAGGTATATTTTAGAGAGGTTAAAGAATAGGATTACACGTGTACTTCACCGCGGTGGAGGCTTAGTGCCTACGAGAAGACCTATACCATGCATGGTTTGGAATGGTTTCATAGCTGTAGGCGATGCTGCAGCTACAGCCAATCCAGTACATGGAGGTGGTATAGGGTCTGCCATGCTTAGCGCAAAGATTGCGAGTGAAGTGATAGTTGAAGCACTTGAGAAAGGTGAGGCAAACCTAGAGAACCTTTGGCCTTATCACATAAGATACCATAAAGCGTATGGCGCTAAACAAGCATCGTTAGATGTTCTCCGAATGTTCTTACAGAGAATGACAAACGAAGAATTAAACTTTGTATTTCGATCTGGGCTGATAAGTGGAAAAGAAGTGTATGACATGGGTTCCAAAGGTTTGCTAAGCATATCGATAATCGAACGCATCAAATCCTTTGCATCATCGATCTCGAGGCCAAGATTCCTAATGAAGCTCTATAGGCTTAAACAATACATGGATAGAGCTAGAGACCTCTACCTAAACTTTCCACAAACACCGGCAGAGTACTTACGTTGGCGTGAATTAGAGCGTTCATTCTTTAATGAGTACATTGAATGGCTCAACACCGAGATGCGATGAGGAATCACTACAATGCTTTCAAAATCAAAAATACTTGCCTGGTTTAATATAATTAGAATAGGGAACTCAATAGCTTTGGGAATTGCTGCGGTAATTGGCTACATTTTAGGGGGAGGCCATAGGATTTCCGATATGATTAAGCTTTTTGCTATAGCTTTTTTCATTGGTGGTGGTGGCAACATAATAAATGATTATTATGATCGCGATATCGATGCTATTAATAAGCCTTGGCGCCCCATACCTTCCGGCTTAATAAAACCTAATGAGGCTTTCTACGCCTCAATAGCTTTCTTTATAGTGGGAACAACGCTTGCATTTACAGTGGGCCTAGAGCAAGGATTTATAGCTGTTTTGGCATCTGCACTTGCATTCCTTTATTCATACAAGCTGAAGAAAGTGCTGATCCTGAATAACATGATAATAGCATTCCTCGCCGCGTTAGCAATATTATTCGGCGCAACAGCATACAAAATCACAATACATAGTATTATTGCAACAATCTACGCATTCCTATTCAATTTAGGACGCGAGTTTCTGAAGAGTGTTGAAGATGTTGAAGGCGATAAAAAGTTTGGCGTTGCAACCTTAGCAACTGTTTACGGACCTCAAACTGCTTATATAGCATCATTAATTGTTTTTGCTTTCCTCATATCCCTTAGCTTGTTACCCGTAGCTCTATATGGCTATGGCTTGATTTACACAACGTTAGCACTTGTAGTCGATGCTATAGTTGTGCATTCTCTCATAATATCACGAAATCTAATGCCTAAAAAAGCCCTGAGAGCAACACGCGAATTGAAAATAGCTGTGTTTGCAGGTCTTCTCGCTTTTGCCTTCCACGGAATATAGTGAGAGAAGAGTAGCTGAATAGCACAGTCTTGGCATTAATAATCTAATTAAGATGACTGTAGTTACATCTTATAACACAGTGTTTCAAATAGGGGGCTATTGACACACCATATCATAAGGATGTTGCTCACAAGCTCTAATATTGCATTAGTAAACACATTACAAAAAGGTAAAATGGTAAATAACATCTTTAGCACTTTCAAGGTTTTCATAGTAAGGGATCTCGAAGATCTTACGAAACTTGCAAAGATCTTAAGAAAGTACATTTCAATCCTTAATACATTAAATCATGATCTCTGCTTAATTACACCACCGCTGGGCCCTGCTCATTACCTTGCTCAACTTCTTAACGCTTTTGTCATAACCAATTCGATCTTTATTCTAGTAAAGAGAAAAAGAGCTAAGGCTCCTGACAAAGTTGATGAGCTACTTAATGATATGAAGTCGTACGTAGCTATAATGCTTAAGGAGCTTAAATATTTATTAAAATCTCATAACAACATTGAATTAGAGTACTACGTGTACTATGATTACGAAACTATGTGGCGTATTCTACTTGATTTCATACCAATAATAATTTCATCTAGATACGATACACTAATGAATAATGCTAAATGCAAAGACGTTGAACTGCTTCAATTTCTTGGATATCCAGTATTGGTAGAGGAAAACAAAGAATTACCCGCAAACACTCATATAGTAAGCCCTGTAGAAGGCCGTGAAAGCCCTAACTATTATTGCAATCCACTTCTGTGCATCAATCCAAAGGCTAGTTCCAAGTATACATTCAATGATGAAGTTGAATTAGTAGAAAAGGCTTTTAATTATCTTCACAAACATACAAGTAAACTATATATAGAATATTGGAGCTCATTAATTCAATTCCTTCACAAAGACAACTATACCTATGTTTGGTTATTTGAGGCTTCAGAAGAAAAGATAATTCAATTAGCAAAACTTCTCGCACCACTAGCAAAAACATTGAGGGTTGTAACCATAATTACAACACATAATACTGTTGCTGAACTTGGCTCAGTAAGCAGTAGAAGAACGTGGATCTCACCAATAATCATAGAGCTTCAGAAAATCAACAATAAAGTTAATGTCACCTTTATCTAAATATTCTCAGCGAGGTTCAAACTCATCACACAAATCATGCTTCAGCGGTTAGCGCATCATCATACCTTTAACTACTGCTTAGTTCAATAGTTATGAAAAGGCTAAAATAACTTTTCTTGCAATTCTCAGACCTTTAAGACGTTTTTTGGAGTGAGCTTTGAAAACTAGCTATTAGGTGCTAATCAATGATAAGCAACGTAATATATGTAGGAATGTTGGAAGGCATTTCAATGAGTATTTCAAGAAGTCTTAAACTAACCTTTACATGCCCATTTACAGATAACATAATACAGTTTTACATTGATACATTAAGGAGAAACCGTGGAATACTAAGTCAAGAGGGAAATCGAATCACACTTAGACTTGAAGTAGTTGAGGATATACTCAACAACACATATACTTACAGCTTTGATGAATGGAAAAGCCTTTGTAAAGCATTTGTTATTCCGAGCTTCTTTGAGCTAGGCGAAAATACGTATTTCTTAGATAAGCCAATAATCGAGCAACCTGGTAAGATCTCAATATTTATATTTCTTGAGCACAACATTCTATCATCATATTGTAAAGAAAAGCCCCAAGCTTTGATAGTTTCCGAAACAACGCTTCACAAGATAGTCGATGAAAATGGCACGTTTAAGTATAGTTATAAAGACATCTTCGTTGCTGAAGCTTACAATTACATTGCTGAAGCCTGCAAAGAGAGCCTAACTATTATTTACATAAAGAATTTACGTAGAATACCTGAAAAAGTAATTAATATGATGCTGAGCGAGACAACGAATACGGCTGTCGCCGTAGACTTAGAGGAGCTTCAAGACAACGAAGTGTATAACCATATCCTCTCGCTCCACACCTCAAAGAACCTAAAAATAAGCTTCATTGTAACCATCGATGCTGCTAAACTTATTGAATCGCACCTTAACAAACATGAGAAGGCTCTACTCCAATTACTGAATTCTAGAGACGACCATAATGTGTGGATATTACTGAAAAACGCAAAGCCCTTAATTGATAATCCACTTAGGCTGAGCTATAACGATATCATTAATTTAGTTAACCAATTTTTAAATAGTATTGTACATTAAGGTAAACAGCGTTGAGATGTTATGAGCCAAGGTAAGAAAATTACGATTAGGATTAAGGGATTTAGAGGAATAACAAGAGATGTAGTGGAAATTGAAACTGGTGAAGGGGATAGCATTAGAAGAATTATTAACTTGCTAGCTACAAAAATAAAGTTTAATATTGATGCTTCAGAAGTCCTAGTTATTTGCGATAACACTATGCTTTATTTAGACGACCCAATTCCTAAGGAATGCGATCAAATAGAGATTTATCCACTCGCTTTAGGAGGATAATGTAATTTAGAAAATGTTAATCGCCAAACTACAATCCATAGTTCATAGCCGGCGACCAAACATGCTACAACAAAATCAAACCTGCTCAGAGAAAAAAGTTCTAGGAAGAGCTGGTGAAAAGATTCCATCTATAGGCTTCGGAACATATAATATCAAGGATTTTGTTAGTGCTGAAAGAGCGTTATTAAAGGCTATAGAGCTTGGTGCAGGTCTGATAGAGGTATCCGATCTTTATGCATATGGATTAGCGATGGATCTTATCAGAAGAGTTCTTAGCAAAGTGAAGAGAGAGGAGGTTTTTATAGTATTTAGAGTTGATCCTACCCTGTTAACCGATCCACAATCATCTATATTTAAAGTAGAGCAAAAGCTACGTCGAATGGGTGTAACATATGTTGACGTCATAATGCCTGCTGGCTACTCTGAGTTTACAACTCTAGAAACGTTAGCAAAAGCTTTGGAAGCTATTGTTGATAAAGAACTTGCAAGGTATATTGGGTTAGGAGACTTTAAGTTAAAGGACATAGTATCAATTATGAGTTTTTTGCATAAGTATGAAATAAGTATGGTACAAAGCAGGTATAGCGTACTAAATAGAAGGATTGAGAAAGATTTAATCCCATTTTCATCTGAAAACAGAATAACGATATTAGCATGCACAGCTCTTGAACGTGGTAACGCGTTAAAACATCCTATGATACTTCAAATTGCAGGCAAGTATAATGCTACACCGGCGCAAGTAGCCTTATCATACATTGCTTCAAGACCTAATGTAGTCGCATTAACAAAGAGTGAGAATGTAGCTCACATAGTTGAAGACATTGAGGCAGCTAAGTTATGCTTGAAAGAAGAGGATTTAAATATACTTGCTACACTTTAATATAGAGGATTGTAGAGGCGAATAAAGATGAGCAACATAACTATTAGAGAACCTCAAGCAGCATTATGGGGATTTTATCCATTTAAACGAGATGCGCTTCTAAGAGAGCTTGAAAAAGCGTTTAAGGATACCAAGTTTGGTCCTGGCGATGTACCGAAAAAGAAGGAGCCGTCAATTCAAGTAATAGGAGGTATAGCACCTCACGCAGGTTATAATTATTCTGGTGCTTGCGCAGCTTGGCTTTACAAAGAGATTGCAGAGAATAAACCTAAAGTCGAAACTGTCGTTATTATAGGTACGAATCATACAGGATTCGGAGGAAATATAACCACTTCAACATACTTCAAAGAGTGGGCAACTCCATTAGGTAACATAGGTGTGGATCTAGAATTCATAGATAGGTTGAAGAAGGAGTACCCCGCTTTAGATGATGACGCACTTGCACACATAAGAGAACATTCAATAGAGGTGCAGCTACCTTTCCTACAATATATATACGGTAATCAGGTAAAAATTGTCCCTATAGTTGTAAAGACTATTGACGAAAGAGAAGCAGCAGAATTTGCCAAAGCCCTTCACTCTGTATCTACATCCCTAGATAAAGATATAATAATCATAGCATCTTCCGACTTTACTCATCACGGCTATGTATACGATTACGTATTATTCACATCAAATATAGCGGCTAATGTGAAGAAGCTTGACTTGGAGTATATAAATGCAATTGTAGAACTTGATACTCGAAAATTCCTTTCACTTATAAGGAAATATAATGGAACTGTATGCGGTTTTGGTGCAATAGCCATAGCTATGGAGTATACTCGTCTTAATAATGGAAGAGCAAAGCTTCTGAAGTACTATAACTCAGCTGAGGTTACAGGAGAGGAAGACATTGTTGTGGGTTACGCATCCATAATATTCTACAAGTAGTACCTTCTCATTCACTAAAGCATCTGTTTTCATACTTCATAGCATTTAAAAGGTCTAAATATACATCAATGTTTGAGAAAAACTCTGTAAAGGTTCTTAGGGAGATTATGGGAACATTCATAACAATTTTGACCTCTGGTTCATAAAGCGTCAAAATTACCGGAACTATGTACTTAACCTTACGAAGAAGTGGAATGCTTGAAGCTACCCATTCGCAGTTTTTTAGAAGTTTTTCAACTCTTTGTAGGTGCTCCATCACAATCTGGTATAGCTGTGATTCCTTTATACTTCTTTTCCAGTGCTTGCACTCAATAACAAAACCTATTTTTCGTACAGAATCTAGAGCTAGTACATCTATTTGAAACTTTGAAATTCTATCATGTTTGTATCCTGATGCATAGTCTAGACCAATCAGCCTTAATTTTTCTGCAATGTATTTCTCAAAAGAGCTCCACTCTATATACCTCGCAAGCTGTTCATAATTCACCTGTATAAGCATTTCTTCTAAAAGTATTAGTAATTCTACAGGATCTTGAAGTATGATTTCTGTTCCTTCAATCCTTAAGCACCCTCTCTTTATCCCTTCCTCTACAATCTTGACTAACGCCTGCTTATCGCGAGGCTTTAACGTATTTAAAATAAGCTGCTCCAGCTTCCTGAATTTAAATAGATGCTCTATAGCATCCGATAACAGAATGTAGGACATTATTTTAATCACTTCAGCTGATTGCTATCATTACACCTGAAGATCCTATTTCAGATGCGATTATTTTTGCATTAAAAGCCTCTGCGACTTTGCTCAGCATTGGTATCTCAGAATGACTCCTTGCCAGAGCCACAAAAGCACCACCCCCACCAGCACCAGAGGTTTTTGCGCCTAATGCGCCTACAGCCCTAAGTGCTTTAACAATCAGACTGTGCTCAACCGAAACAACATTTAGTGCTTCAAGAAGCCCATGATTCATATTCATTAAGATGCCAAGCATCTCTAAATCATTTTTTAATATTGCTTGCTTTGCATTATTTACTATGAGCCCTATGGTATCTATAATAGCATTAAATACTTCAGGAACTATTGCCCCCTTCCTTTTAACATCATTTACTAGCTCAGCTGTTGTAGCTTTCTTTGGCACATACCCTACTAGAACTGGAAGTTTTTGCTGTGTTTTGATTTCCTCAGCAAAAGGAACTGAAGGTTCTATGTATCTAAGACCACCAAATGTTATTGTGTACGTGTCCATAGGGCTTGCAGCCCCTTGAACCTCCTGTTCCGTTTTCCAAGCAATTCTTGCTATAAGGTTCCTGTCAACTTCTGTACCACCAATGTACGTTGCCAGACATGCCGATACTGTGGCTACAGATACTGCTGCCGAAGTACCCAAACCTACGCCTGCTGGAACAGGGCTTTCCATCTCTATGTAGAACCCTTTCCTAGAGCCCGGCCTAATCTCCTCTTCGCATAGCTCTAATGCTTTCAATACGTATCGTAGAAACTTTAAAACCTCTGCCTCCTCCACATAACTATCGACAACTTTTAATGCTGTTCTATCTATTGATATCATATGGAGCTTTCCTAAAAGGGTTGAGGACTTTATATACAATATTCCATCATTATTGGGTACAACTTTGGACAACATGTACACAGGCAATGTTGCTGCAATAGCGGGCTTCTTGAATACCACAGCATACTCTCCGAAAAGCGTTATCTTTAAAGGGACCTTAACGACGATCATCGCCTCTTACACCTATAAGATCAGAGGAGGTTCATATCATCATAAGATCAGGGTAGGCGACAGATCATCACCTTAGGGCCCTGAATTTGTTAAGATTCTGTTAATTGACGAAGATATGGTAATGCAGGTCTCTTGCTCACAAGTAGTGGTAGTGCTGAGTCGACCTTTGGATATCCCTGCATTTCTTTCTCTAAGAGTTCTATAAACTCGTTTATGGTCATAGATTTCTGCACTCCTTCCCTTCGAATCCTCACATTAATTGTGTTTGTTTTAACTTCACGTTCGCCAACAACAACTACGTATGGTATCCACTCTATACCTGCATCCCTAATCTTTTTACCTAAACCCTCATTACGATCATCGACATCTACCCTAAAACCTTTCTCAATTAATATTTGGGCAATTTTCAAAGCGTAGTCTAAGTATTCTGGAGACACTGGAATAATCCTAACTTGTATTGGCGAAAGCCATAGAGGTAACGACGGCGGAATGCCTTTTTTCTCGTTCTGCGCTATTGTATCGAAAACCATGTATATGTATCTCTCAATAGAGCCTATAATTGCTGCATGTATTATCACAGGATATTTTTCAGAGCCGTTTTCATCAACATACTTTATCCCAAACCTCATCGCATTACCTACATCAATTTGCCATGTTGCAATTTCTCTTGGCCTTTTGAGCTCGTCAATTATAATGTACTCCACATTTATCACCCAGTAGTATACCCCTGCAGGGTAAACTGTTAGTAGGACTGGTCTGCCTTCATGTTTTACGAGCTCCACTATATAGTCAAAGTGCGTGTTCAAGAAGTCCTCAGTTACATTATATATTGCTAGGTATTCGCGTCCTACTTTCTTTGCTTCTTCAATAATCTTCTCCCTTACTTTCAAAGCAATCTTTTTTGCCTCTTCCAAATCTTTAGTGAGTATGTGAAGATCTGGCATAAAGAATTTTCTTAACCTGAACCCCAATACAAGTTCGCCGCTCTGCTCATATCTATAACTATCTGCAACTTCAAACATTCCAAGCGGTAAATCTTTATAACTTAGAACCCAATCCTTAAGTATTGCAAACTGCTGATAACATGCTGCAAAGCGTAATATGAACCTATCCTCATCCATTCTAATCTCATACATTCTTTCCCCAAAGAGCTCGGCATGACGCATTATGGGCTCCGCTTTAAGGTTAAACATATTGGTGCCTCTCACTCTAAATACAGGAATGCCAAGCGAGTTTGCGACACGCCACGAATACTGTGCAACAGCTTCCAGCATTACTGTAGCGTGAGGCTCATACCTCATGTGTCCTTTATCTGATAGCTCTTCCCATTCAAACCCAAATTTTCTTAAATATTGGTAAACTCTGCCCTGCCCTCCTTCAAGCTCCTTCTTAAACACCTCTTTCTCTACAAGAATTCTAAACTCTTCATCAGTATAATTGTATTCTTCTGGTTTCACAAGTTTGCCATCAGGCGTCAGTATGAAGTATTTCTTTTCAATAATTCTGCTTCTTGCCTTACCTGTAGCTGTAATTTGCTTAGATAACTCGCTTAATGGATGCCCAAAGCAGTGAAGCTTGAATTCTTTATACCATCCAAAAGGAGCTCTATAAACGTTGTTCTCGCCTAATACTTTAGCAAGCTCCTGCCTAAACCTCTCAAGAATCTCCATTGCTGCTTTAGGATGCGCCAATGATGAAGAAAGGTGCGCATATGGATAAATAAGAACGTATTTAGCATTCACATTCCTGAATACTTGCACTACTTCATCAACAGCGTTTTTCACCACTTCATCAACGTTTTGCTCATCTGCTTCTTCAACTGTTGTAAAAACAACAAGAACATTTTTAAAAGATCTCTCAGCATTGTCAGCAGTAATTTCGTCTGCTACATTGATAGCCTTTTCCCGTACCTTATACCAAAACTCATTCGCGTGAATTAAGAGAAGCCTCATTAACTAGCTCACCATCAACTACTCTACCACATTTCATACCTTTACTTTGTTCTGCACACAAAATAACTCTTTTCCTTAAAACCATAAAGCTACTTAGTTAAGCTTAGGAAGTAGTTAAACGCTTTACACCAAAAGATTTTGATAGAACTTGTCATAGTATTGCTATAAGCGAAAGTTTCGGTAAGCAGTACAACGATATATTAACTTTTAGAGAGCAAAGTGTATTATGGCAGTAAGTGGGTGAAACTAATGAGTGCGCAAGAGAAGAAAATCAAGAGCTTAGAGGACTTGGGTATTTCGTCTACAATACTTAAGAAATTGCAAGAGGTAGGCATAACAACAATTGAAGCATTGGCGGCGGCAAATCCTTATGAACTTAGCCAGAACTTAGCGATTCCTCTCCCAACACTTCAGAAGCTTGTAGCACAAGCAAGAGCTGCACTTGGCTTAGGATTTAAGACAGCATTAGAGCTGAAGAAAGAGAGAGCCAGCTTGCCAAAGATAACAACAGGAAGTAGGAATTTAGATAGTTTGCTTGGAGGAGGAGTAGAGGTTAAAACTGTGACAGAGTTCTTTGGAGAGTTTGGTACTGGAAAAACACAGATTTGCCATCAGCTTGCAGTAAACGTTCAGCTACCTCCAGAGAAAGGAGGTTTGGGCAAAAAGGCTGTGTATATAGATACTGAAGGAACTTTTAGATGGGAAAGAATTGAAGCGATGGCTAGAGGCGTAGGGCTTGATCCAGACAAGGTCATGGAGAACATATTTTACGTTAGAGCTATAAACAGCGATCATCAGATGGCTGTTGTTGAAGAACTTAAAGATCTTATACCAAAAGAGAATATAGGACTTATCATAGTGGACTCAGTAACAGGACACTTTAGAGCTGAGTATCCTGGTAGAGAGAACTTAGCAGCACGACAGCAGAAGCTGAACAGACACCTCCATCAACTAATGTCATTAGCAGAGCTTTATAATGTAGCTGTTGTAATAACCAATCAGGTTATGGCAAGACCTGACGTATTTTACGGCGACCCAACAATGCCTATAGGAGGACATGTCTTACACCATGCGCCAGGCATAAGAGTACAACTGAAGAAGAGTAGAGGTAATAGGAGAATTGCCAGAATTGTTGATGCGCCACACCTACCAGAAAGCGAGGCAGTTTTCGTAATTACTGACGTCGGAATAAGGGATCCTGAGTAACATAATGCAAGGCATTACATTATAAAGTCTGTCTCAATCTCTCACAATACTTAAAATTATGTGTGCACTAATGTGCTGTAATATTTTACGACTAATAGAGATTACTAACGCAGTAGTAGCAGTAGTAGTATTTGCCATTGCAGCATTTTTAGATTGGAGGTATAGAGAAATCCCTGTAAAATTGTGGATACCACCCATATTGTTGGGTTTCGCAACAGATATTACTTATTATGTAGCATATGCAAGTGCTCTTAACCAAATAATAAATCTCATAATTCTGCAGATACTATTATCCACGTTAATTGTGATAATCGTGGGAATAATTGTTTTCGTCTTAAAATTGATGGGTGGAGCAGACTTCTTTGCTGTACTAACGTTTTATGTTCTTTATCCTTTCAATAGATTTTTACCTTATATTAATGCCTATACTTATCTTAGCAAAATAGCTTATCTATTCTTTGTCCTTCCACCACTTTTCCACATATTAATTATTCATTCACTTACACTGGTATTGCTAATGATACTTAATTTTGTAAGCAATGTAAGGTACATATCGTTATTAAAACTTCCTAGGATAAAGAAAATATTTATATTGTTACTTTATAGAGTTATGACTATTGAAGATTATATGAATAAGAAGTTTTATTATCCCATATACATACCAGGACTTATTGATAGGTTTTCTTTTAACATTTATGAGGATGATGAAGAGTGGAAAAAGAAGTTACAGACCCTTCCCAAAGATATGGTAATAATTGCTTCGTGGGGTCTTCCAATGATAACATTTTTTTCTATAGCCTTATTTGTATACATAGCTATATACATGATGTTCATGTCTTATAGCATTTGAGCTGAGAGCAATAAAGCAAATAAGGTATTTAATGTGTTGATAGAGATTTAGATTAAGGCATAAGGAGTGAAAAATACAGACAAAAAGTAGAATGGTAAATACCGGTGCTATGTCTATGAAGGTGTTGTGGGCTCCTTGGAGAGAGTCATATTTAAAGAATCCTCATATTGAAGAGTGCATCTTCTGTAAAGCTGTTAAAGATAGTGATGAAAATCAATTTGTTGTTTATAGATCTCGTTATAGTATTGCTATGCTTAATAAGTATCCCTACAATAGTGGGCATGTAATGGTTGCCCCCATAAGACATGTACCATCAATAGAGCTTTTATCTGATGAAGAGCTTCTAGATTTATCAAAAACTATAACCTTAATAGTTAAGGCTATTAGGGAATGCTACAAGCCTGATGGTATCAATATAGGTATAAATATAGGTCGAGCAGCTGGAGCAGGCATAGAATCACACCTGCATGTACACATAGTTCCTCGGTGGAATGGCGATACCAATTTCATGCCTATTGTTGCTGGAGTTAAAGTGATTCCTGAAGATCTTCATAATAGCTGGATAAAGATTAGGTATTGCATTGAGAAAATAAAATCAGGTTAGAGCCCCACATCATCTCATCAGATTTGCTACATTTCATCACCAAATATATTTCATTAAAATTTAAAATTTAACTATTCCTAGCCTAATTTATGCATTAAACCGCCAGAAGCTGGAGGTAAAAACACGATCTCGTCACCATCCTTAACTTTATCCTCTTCCTTTACTGGGAGACCCCTAACTAGTATCACTGGAGGAAAACGTTTAAGAACCTGTTCAAACCTTGTGTTAAGTGATGTTAAAGTCTTTATTACATCGCCAACCTTGATCTCCTCGCCACCTATCTCAAGTTCGAGCTCTGAAGATTTAAACAAATCTCTATATAATGAAAATAGTTTTACCTTGACCCGAACCATTGCACTGCTCTCCCACATCTAAGTGATTCATTCGCGTTAATAAATAAGACGGTGGTACATTAGCTTAAAAACCCAATCCATTTTTAATAAGTATTTACAAAAGAGAAAGGTGATGCCTGTGCCTGCAATAGAAGTTGGAAGAATATGTGTAAAAATCGCTGGTAGAGAAGCAGGTCGAAAGTGTGTAATAGTAGATATCATAGATGAAAATTTTGTGTTGATAACGGGTCCTAAAAGCCTAACTGGCGTGAAGAGAAGGAGATGTAATATTAATCACCTAGAGGTATTGGATAAAAAAATTGAGATCCCAAAAGGTGCTTCAGATGAAGAGGTTTTGAAAGCAATAGAGCAAGCAGGATTAACTGAGTTTATGAAGGAAAGAGTAAAGGTAAAGCTAACACCGACATTACTTGTTAAACGATAAGGTTGATGCATCATCTTGTTTTGAATATTCAACATAATACTTAATTTGTGGAACTAGAATTAAGTACTAGGGCTTTACTAATGAGCTTAGATAGGAAAGGATTTGATTTCATAAGAAAATTAGATGAGTTGGCGGGACGAAACCCAGAGTATCTAATTAAGTCTGAGGAATCTACTGATCCTAGATATGGGTTTTATCCATTTGAAAGACCTATTGATGTATATATTCAGTACGGATTTATACCTCTAGACAAACCGCCTGGTCCTACAAGTCACGAAGTCGTAGCGTGGATCAAGAAAATACTTAATGTTAAGAAAGCTGGTCATGGGGGTACCCTAGAACCCTAACCACCTTATTAGGGTGGTTAGGGTGGGGATATCCAAAGGTAACAGGAGTACTTCCAATAGCACTGGAGAAGACCACAAGAATAATAGGATTGCTGATGCACTCTTACAAGGAATATGTTGCGCTTATGGAGCTGCACGCTGAAGTAGATGTGGAGAAGCTTCGTCAAGTAATGCAGATGTTCGTAGGTAAGATATATCAAAAGCCTCCTTTGAGATCCTCTGTAAAGAGGTCTTTAAGAGTTAAAGAAATTTATGAGATAGAGATTCTCGAGATCGTAGGCAGACATGTACTGTTTAGGGTTAGATGTGAGTCTGGCACATACATAAGAAAACTGTGTCACGATATTGGCTTAATACTTGGTGTAGAAGCGCACATGAGGGAATTGCGAAGAACGGCTGTTGCACATATTAGAGAAAGTCTACCCATAGTAACATTACATGAAGTTAGCGAAGCAGTGTATTTATGGAAAAATTATGGTGATGACACGTTATTGCGCAGAGTTATCTTACCTGGTGAATACATTGTTGCAAACCTACCAAAAGTAATAATCAAGGATTCTGCAGTTGATGCTATTGCTCACGGTGCACAATTAGCTTTACCAGGTATAGTTGCTCTCTCGAATGACATAAAGAAGGGGGATAGGGTCGCAATATTTACTCTAAAGGGTGAGCTTGTTGCTGTGGGTAAAAGTGAAATGAGTGCAGAAGAGATTATGAAAAATGCAAAAGGCATAGCTGTAAGAATTGAGCGTGTAGTGATGGATCGCGGTATTTATCCGCCTCTGTGGAAGAAAGCTAAGAAGGAATCTCAAAGTGGTTAATGAATATCACCGTAAACAATCACGTAAGAGAGAGTCTCAGTACCTCCTTATATCAGATTTTATTAGGGGTGTTACTGTAGAATTTGAAGTTGTGCCAGGCATATTCTCATATAAAAGAATTGACCCCGGAATAAAGCTGTTACTAGAGTACGCTGAAATACCATCTGAAGGTATAGTACTTGATATTGGTTGCGGATACGGAGCGATAGGGATAACAATAGCGAAGCTAAATCCTAAATTAATTGTATACATGGTTGACATCAATAGCGAAGCTGTGAGACTAGCCAAGAGAAACGTTCTAAGAAACGGGCTGGATCCTGCTAGAGTAATAGTATTGCAAGGAGACCTATACGACGCTGTAAAGGGGCTCGCCTTTGACGCTATATATAGTAGTCCACCACCAATAGTAGGATTTAAAACAGTAGAAAGAATAATAAAAGAAGCTCCGCAGCACCTAAAGCCTAATGGCACACTACAGCTGGCTATGAGAAAGGGTTACGAAAAAGCTAAGAAACTTATGCGAGAAGTATTTGGGAATGTAGAAATAAAGGTAGCGAAAAGGGGATACAGAGTACTACTTTCAAGAAAACTAATTTAACGTTAGAAATATAAAGCACGAAATACTCTAAAGATTTCTGTACCGCAAAAGATTAGTAGATGCCGGGGTGCCCGAGCGGTCTAAGGGGCCGGCCTGGAGAGCCGGTGGGGGAACACCCCGCGCGGGTTCAAATCCCGCCCCCGGCGCCAATATTAAACAATACAATAAGAGAAGATATAATGATGCTCTTTTGCTTCCAGGAATTAAAAAATGTATATAGAAATGGCGGGCCCGCGGGGATTTGAACCCCGGACCACCGGCTCCGGAGGCCGGCGCTCTATCCTGGCTGAGCTACGGGCCCTTGAATTGTTAAAAACTAGTTACTCAATAATGCTGTAATAAGGCTTTATTTTGCCTTAGCACTTCTTTTCTCAATGATGCGTAAAACTATTGTGCTCCAATCTATTACAATAAGTAAAAGCATAACAGCTACTAGTAGAGCTGTCATAATTAGGAATGTGATTTCTGTGCTGAGTATTGGAGGCTCCTCTAAAATATCACCCCAAACTTTGCCTACAGTAAGTACTACAAGTAACATGAGTATTTTGCCTAGAATAGTGATGGGCAGTATTTTCCATAAACTATACCCCATCATACCAAGAGGCAAATAAATTATCTTATCCGGTAACATAGTAAATGCAAAAATAAATACAAGTAATGCTATAGCCCCATACCCCCACATATTAATAAGCTTTAGTAACGCAGAGATATGCTTCATATATTCTGTGTTTTCCAGTACCTTGCCACTTGCCTTTCCTATAATCCAAGCTGCGGCTTCTCCTAATGCTGCCCCTAATCCTCCAGTTAATGCCATAACTACTACCAATCCATATGAAAGCCCTTTATTTAATGCTACTAAAGAGAAAAGTATGTATGTACTCGGTATTGGAACTATTGAAAGTGAAGCCACAAAGGATATGAGAAACGAAGCAACACCCAAATTCATTTTCATAAATGCACTGAAGAGCAAATCCTTAAAGCTAAGTATTACTATACTTACAATAACTAAGGGTACAAGCATTGATAAAGCTTCTAAAATCTTTGAAGCTGATTTTGACATTTTAGTTGCCACCTTTGATTCCGGATAACACTGCATCAATTTATCGTCTACTTCCTGTATTTATTTCCTGCCTTTTTACATATTGCTTCAAGCGCTTTCAATATTATCTCAACTATATCATCTGGCGAAAATCTTTCACTGTTAATCACAAGGTCAAACTCAGAGAAGTTTGATGTATCGATATTGTAGAGCCTTAGATACCTTCTGCGCTCTGATTCTTCTCTTTGTAATGTTTCCTTCTCGACCTCCTCTATGGGTTTACCATCTCTTTGAGCAAGTCGCTTAATACGCGTTTCAAAGCTGGCAATTATTGCTACACGCAGAGTTGCCACATCTTTTAAAAGCCATGGTGCTACATGACCGTCTATCACAACAGCACCTTTCTCAGCCTCCTTTCTAGCGAGGTTATCAAGCGTTAGATCTATGGATGGATCCCTCTCTGCTAGTTCTGATAACTGAGCTAATGTTAAGCCTCTTTCTTCAGCAATTCTTCTAAAAAGTTGCCCAACAGATACATGACGAAGCCCCAACCTTTGTGCAAGAAGCTTTGCCACTGTAGTCTTTCCGCTACCAGAAGGTCCTCCAATGACTATGACTACCTTATCGAGACACAGATTCTCTCACCACTTGCTTTAGTACCTCCCTTAAGCAACGAGCACAAAGGAATCCGCCAAACATTCTCTCAGGACGTTTTGAGGATTTTGGTAAGCTTCTTCTAAGTTTATCCGTTGTTGGAACGCCAAACAGGATAGCACCACACCGTGCGCATCTCATCAGCGTTCTCTTCCTTCTTTCATAGTGAACTACTGTTCTGCCTCCTGGTGTTCTTCTGTAGACTCTTTTTAAAGATCTCGATCTTTGCATAGGTCTGACCATGGCATGAACAACCTCTTATTATTGGCTATAGCTGTAATAGTCCCAAATCATTTCTTTTTGCTGTTTGCTTATAAGCTTACTCTAGCTGGTGAACCTTGCTGCGAAAATCTATTCACCAAGATATTTCTTGGTCAAGTAATCGTAGAGTGGGAAGAACGTGATAAAAATTAGGAAGTGTAGCCACATTATTGAAACTGTGCATGTATTATTAAATGGGTAGGCAATAGGGATAGGGGCTAAGCAAAGCTCGTGCACATAGACAAACATTACGTATTCCTTAAATATAATTATTGAAAGTATTGTGTAGAGAACTAGTGCCAGTATATACGCTGAAAAAGGTATTAAGAAGTGAAATAGCGTTAATTTTGATACCATCCCTCTAATCTTACGCACTTGCGTTGCTACAGCTTCACGCTTCTTTCTGCTTATGTAGGCCTTTCTTAGCGACCTATCTATTCGTACATCATTTTGTAACACCTTGAATCGTTGAATAACATTTGAAATACCGTAAAGCGCTAAGATATTGGTGCCAATACTTACCGCAATTGCCAGCATTATTACCATATTCATTTGCTATTCGCCTACGAGCCTCCTGAGCAATGGGTATGTCTCGATAGCCTGCTCATATACCAATATTTGGTAGTAGTTATAGAGTATGCCTACAGCAAGTAGTATTCCTACGCCTGTACCAAAACTTCCAAATAGGTCTCCTATCAAGGCAATTATAGCCACAACAAGAGAGCTAAATGCTGTAAGTGGATAGATATACCTTGCTAAATATGGTGCCAGTGCTCTTGGATTCCTTCTCATGCCAGGTATCTCAAGACCAGCATTTATGAGGTTTTCTGCTTGGGCCTCAGGGTTTAGACCTGCTATTTCAATCCATAGAATACCGAATAACATGCACATCGCTAAAAACATAGCAATGTATGCTAAAGCTTGCCATGGCCTATCGATAAAACTGAATATTGTCGGTGGTGATAGATAAGCGCGTATTGTGAGGACTGCATTCGCACCTATATAACCTTGAAGTAAGTTTAGGAATAGCAATATATCTGATATAACGATACCTGTAAGCAGAACTGGTATATTTGATACATAGAGTAGCTGAAGCGGTATCCTGGTCTTTAGCCCTCCATATCTGCTAATAACAATTGGTATGTTTATTCTTGCAACTGTTAGGTATGCTATAATAAGTATTAGGGCTATTGTCACTATAAGCCCTACAATAGTTGGGTAACCCTCACGCAATCTTCCTATGAAAGCGTCCCAGAAGTTAAACTGGCCCATGGATATGGAATCGATAATGTATGGTATTAGACCAAATGTAACATTTCCAACCTTTTCTGTGGCCAGCAAATCACCGAAGAACCTCCATGAAACACCTAGTAAAATGAAAAGACTTACTCCACTACCAAGACCCCAACCCTTCTGAATAGCTTCATCCAGCATTATCAGCACCAATGCTCCCCACGTCAGCTGAATTACAACAGCAATCTTAACCCATAGTGGAACAGCTTGTGGAATAGTCCAATAAGTTCCACTAACAACAAACCCTATAGCTTCCACAACGGCAAGTATGACTGCCAGCCCTTTAGTTGCCAGCGTAAACAGAGCCCTATCCTCAGGATCATTAAAATCGACATCTATAAGTTTTGCTCCAGCAAGTATTTGTAGGATTAAACCAGCTGTAACTATAGGACCTATTCCAAGCTGTGCAAACGTACCAGACTGCATTGCAAGCATTATGTTTAGCAATGGCGACACTCCAAACATTCCTTGCCTTCCAGGTTCAATACCGTAGAGAGGTGTGGATGCTAACATAATGTAAGCTATTGCTGCAAGTACTGTATAGATAATTCTTCTACCCAAAGGAACTTTTTTCACTGGTTTAGGAGCTGATGGTACTACCTTGCCTAACATTGCTAAAATATCTATGAATCTCATTCTAGGATCCCAAAGCTTGTTAATATTACCTGTCCACTAAAACTTCCTTAGTAAAGGAAATAAAAGCGCACTGCAAATTTGATAGGAAACTCTATTGCAAAAAGGATGCAAAGTTAATAACAATATGATGGCCTAAAATATTACTTTGTTAATGTAATAGCTTTGATATATCTCTAGCTACTTTGCGAAGCAACGGGAGAGAGGATTTGTACTATACCACCAGCTTTTTCTATCTTTTCTCTCGCTTTCTCTGAACAACTGAATACTATGACTTTCACTGGGTATTCTATCCTACCACTTCCAAGCAACTTGTTTACCCCCATTGACGCCAAATTAACAACGATCCTTCCATTCTCCACCACAGCCGAACCCGATAGCATCATTTTCTTTACAATCTCATTTAATTGATCTAAGTTTATTGCTCTATACTCTATTCTGCTCCTTCTTGGAAGGAAACCTTCTTTGCCAAACCAGTCTCTGAAATACTTCAGAACCCAAGTCCACTTATGTTTGTGAAAGCCTGCCGCACCTCTACCTCCTCGTGATCCTGACTTCCTATGCTGACCTACATTACCCCAACCTCTGTTTCTGTAACCATGCATTTTCCTACTTTTCTTCTCTCTACGCACAACCATATCATATCATCCTCTTTAAGAGCTCATTTATTGCTTTACCTCTATAACCTAATTCACCTCCATCCTTATAGGGTTTCTTGATGCTACCCTTGAATCCTTTCCTTGGCGGATGAAGTCTAAACACCGGCTTAATGCCGTAATCCTCAAGTTTGTGGAATAATATCTTGCCTTCTAGTATCTTTCTAGCTAGTTCCTCTATCCCTGATAGCCCTAGTACCTTTTGCACATACTCATCTGTTAATGGTTTATTTCCTCTAATCCGCCCTCTCTTCCTAAGTAATTCAACAAGTGTTTCATAATCTATCTCCCCCCATGTTATCCAATCCTTAGCTTTTTCTAGCATTCCTATTATTGATGGGGTTGCAGGATATATAACACAATGAAACTTCCTTACAAGTCTTAACAATCTTAATGTGTACTCAATATCGTATGGCACTCCTACAGTTCCTCTTATCCTGATCACTGCATATATTGGTACTTGTTGTGTAACCTCCTGTCCTTTGCTTTCTATAGGCTTTAATTTTTCTACTCCCATGCCTTCTTACCCCAATCAGCTGGTGTTACAAGCTTGTTTGTATTCTTAAGCGCATCATACACTGCTTTTGCAAAGTTTATTGTTGTTCTCGTCTCGCCCCTAGTAAAGGTCCATACATCCCTTATCCCTGCTAATCTGAGAACAGCCTTCGCCACATCACCTGCTACAAGACCTGTACCTAGAGGCGCTGGAATTAAAACTACTTCAACGCTACCACTCTTTCCTCTAACCCTAAATGGCACAGAATGAGGTTCTTTACAGTTACATTCCCAACTACCGCAACCTCTCCTTACTGGAACAATATTGAGCTTTGCATCGATAAGAGCCTTCTCAATCGCTGTTCTAAGTTGTTTTGCTTTGCCTACGCCAACCCCTACATATCCATCCTCATTTCCAACTGCCACAACAACCCTAAACCTAGATATCCTACCAGCATCAGTCATTTTTTGAACCATCACTACATCTAATATCTCGTACTTCAAGTTGGGTAGCAAAATGTCGACAATCTCGGGCTCCATAATAGGCAAGTTTAATGCAAATATCTGATCTATTGACGTTATTTTACCTTCCTTTACCATCCAACCAACTCTTGTTCTAGGAGTCCACTCCTCAATATTTATACGACTGCTCATCTAAACCCTCCCAACCAATATTTACTTAGGTAATTGCTCAATTATACTCTCTGCCTCCTTACTCTCTGGAATATTCGAGTAGACCTGCAGAATAAGATTTTTAACCTGTTCAAAGTGCTCAACTATGTTCCTAGGATCAAATCCTTGAGCCAGCAGTGCTGAGAACTGCCTCCTGAATTTCTCTGGATTCTGTTCACTCAGCATTTTTGCGTATTCCGCTATTGTAACACCTCTTATTCTATTATCATCAGGTAGCATCTCCTTATCAACAGGAACCTCTACCCCCGCATCTAGCACCCCTTTGATTACTGCAAAGATCTTTGATCCTTTAACGGGTCTGTGGAGCCCGATATACGGGACAGCATACTTTATGCCCATTTTTCGAGCTCTTAAACCAGCTAATAATCCTACTAGGTATGCTGCAGGTGTATTCTTTGTACCAGCTCTCCAGCCAAATAGCTTTACAAGCTCTCTACTATGTGCAGCAACTAATGTGAAGTCTCCTATAGCTGTTGGATATATGAACTGCACAAGTATGTACTTGTTTGTCTTTCTTATCACAAGTGCTATGTATTTATGTCGTCTAAATAGTCTATAACGCATATAATAGTTTGTCTTACCTAATAACCTTCTCTTTCTTGGAACTTTATAGTTTGGACCTCGTGCCATAACCTATTCATCACCTACTTATAATCTTGTGGAAGTAGCCCATACTCCTTCATATATCTCTTAAGAGAGGCTAAACTATCAAACGCTCCTCCCTTTGCTTTTCTATAGAGCATTCTATATGTTCTCCTATCTATAATTCCGTGATCGCGCAACCACTTTAAGAATGCTCTAAGCTTTCTTATTCTATTCATCCACTGCCTCTTAGGATCAGTTCTAGCTCCTTTCTCACCTTTTCTTCTTCCATAACCTCTATGTCTACCCTTTTTACGTTCTTCATGAAATTCCTTTATTCGACCCCTTGAATTCCTTCTTTCTTGAATTGCGTAAATGATTCCCTCGTGAATGAGTCTCTTTATTTCTTCCCTTGTGATAGCTGCCTCCACCTTATCAAGTGCTGTAGGATCAAACCTGATCCTGTTTTCGCCTACACCTAATATTTCGGCTGCCAGTCTCCTTTGATAGCTAAGATCCATTTTAGTAGCACCCTTTATGCGTTTGCTACTCTAAATCCTTTAGACTTAGCTACCTGTAGTATTTCAAGCCTCTTTTTTAAGCCTACCTCAGATGCTATATATATTATGTGCTTTGATGGATCCAACCTTTCCAATTCTTTAATATTCCTAACAACGACAGGTAGCAAACCTGTTGGATGCAGATTCTTTAGCTCGTCAGGTATTCCATAACCTATTGATGCTTTTGGTGGGTAACCCTTTAGAGCAAGTCTTACAGGGTTGTCCTTTCCTCTAGGCCTCTTCCATTTCAGGTTATTCTCAAACTTTGCAAACTTCCACCATAGCCAGCGTAGAAATTCTGGTTTCTTTGCCTTAATCCTTAGTTTTTGCAATACTATTTTTCGTCGTTCACGTAACTTTTTCAAGACCTCTACTCGCTTCTGCATTAGAGCCTTAATGTCCTCAGCACCATGAGTTTCCATTGTCATTCTGCTACACCTTTCTCATATATGTAAATACCGTCAACAAATACCCTCCTATCTTTATCTTTAACCTTTGTGGCAAGCTCTATATTTGCTGCTGTTTGAGCAACTTTCTCTATGTCTATCCCCTCTACAATCACATCTTTGCCCTCAACTTTTACATTAACACCTTCTAGAATCTTCGCTCTCCTAGGAGCTTTTTCGCCTAAGAAATTCTCTATCACTACTTCACCTCCTACAACCTTAACTGTAACTGGAAAGTGTGAAGTTATTATCTTCAATTTGTACCTCCAGCCCTTTGTAACACCTATTATCATGTTGTTTATGTGAGCAACAATACTGTAAAATAATGCTTTCTTCCTCCTATTAGCAAAATATGTTTCAATAATTATCTTACCGTTTTCAACTCTTATGTCGATGTCCTTTGCATAGTCAAAGCTTCTAACAAGTTCTCCTTTGGGTCCTGAAACCTTGACTACTTTTCCGTTAATCTCAACCTTTACATTCTCTGGAATGGTGATTTCCTCTATCAAATGCACAGCTTTGGCCATTCTCACACCCCACTTTCCCTAATACACATAAGCTATTAGAATGCCTCCTAAATGCTTCTCTATTGCTTCACGATGTGATAACACACCCTGATTTGTTGAGATAATTAATATTCCTATATCCTTTGATGGCAAGTACCTCCTAATGTGGTGAGGCATTTTGAGAAGATCTCTGTATTTCACAGGGATCCTTGGCTTTACAACACCAGCTTTATTTATTCTGCCAAGCAGTTGAACAACAATCTTACCCCATCTACCATCGTCAATATATTCAAACTCTCCTATGTAGCCATACCTCTGCATTACTCTTAATACATTTATTATTAGCTTTGATGCTGGCCACAATACAGCCTCGCTCTTTCTTCTCATTTCACAATTCGTTATGGTTGCAAGTGCATTGGCTAGGGGGTCTAGTAATGTCATTTGGTACCATCACCCTAGTTATACTTCCTAAATCCTATAGACATGGCCAACTCTCTAAAACACTGCCTACAGAGATATATGCCGTACTTCTGTATTACAGCATCTCTAGAGCCACACCTCCTACACACTTGTACTCCACGACCATACTTTCTTTCAGCCGGTAATCTATATTTGCCCATATATCACCCCCTATTTAACTACTTTCACACTGAAAAGAATTTCTAGAAGTAGTATGCTCTCCTCTCTTGTGACTCTATGTCTACGAGGTATTGACAATGCTCTCTTAACTCTTCTTCGAATAACTCTAAAGCCTTTTCTCTCAATAGTTATTGCAACATCCATGCCAAATATCCCTATCTCTGGATCGTACCTCACACCTGGTAACAGTAGATGCTCCTTAATACCAAAACTAACATTACCAAATTCATCAAATGAACTAAATTTAAGAGTGTAGTTAACAGCGTGAAAAGCCTTTCTGAGGAACTCAAGAGCTTTAGAACCACGTAACGTGACAACAGCTGCTATTGGTTGTTTCTTACTTATGCCAAACTCCTTTATAGTTTTCCTTGCTCTTCTTATTGATGGTTTCTGCCCTGTTAATTGCTCTAATAGTATTGCAGCTTTCTCCAATCTTTCACTTGCTCCTCCTACAGCAATATTTATTGTCACCTTGTGTATTACCGGAACTCTCATTGGATGTTCTTTCCAGTCCTTTAGAATCCGGTCAACAATATCAGGACTAAGCACACTGCTACTAAATGACTCAGGCACATACGCCAATGTTATTGCTCCATTCTTAATTGCTACTAACTGTGTTTGTAAAGACATGAACTTCACCTTTACTCAGGAGAGACCTTTATAACCGGCTTTTCTTCTCCTATAACCATAATGTAGTCGAGTATTGTTTGGAACCTATGTCCTTGCATATCTTCTAAAGTCACAATAGCTTTTCTTCTTTTCTGACCAGGTTTAATATCAATGTTTACTATCTTACCGATTCTCCCAACATTCTTACCATCAATAACTATAGCAAGCTTTCCAACACCCATCTTTATATGCTGTATTATACGTTGTGATGGAACCTCAATAAGTAGCGAATCAAGAGTTGAATAAGCTGCAGCTTCTACAGGTTTTGAAGGGTCGCTAACCCTGATCAAAATGTTTCTACCATCTGATAGATTAAGCTGTATATGACCTCCTTTAACTGTCGTCTTATTCTCTATTCTAACAAGCTTTAGGTTTGCCTCTTCCTTTGGTATCTTTATAAACCATAGGTACTTAGTTGGATAGGGTACAAATCGAATATATAGGTCTACCTCAGGTATTGACACCACATCCATCATGCCAACAGGAAACTTATAATCTTTGCGGACAACGCCATCGACCAAGACCTTGCCACTATTAATAATATATTTAGCTTCCCTGGCTGTTTTTGCATATCCAAGTATGTCCCTAATAACTAGGAGTAAAGGTATACATTTATCCAATGGATGTGGTCCAGGAGAAGGCTTTACAACCCATTTATACTCCTTTCTAAGAATAGGCCAGAACCATGGTGCAGCCAATCTCTTTAAATGTCTTGAGCCACCCATTTTGGCCATACTTATGCTCACCCCTACCTCAGTTTAGACCTGTGTTGTTGTAGATTGTGAAACAAGCCTCATTTGCTCTTCATTTAATGGTTTTGCTTTACCGAGTTTAACCAACTCCTCACGAGCTTTTCTCCTTCTTTCAATTATTTTCCTTCTAACCTCATCAACTTCACCAAGCTTCACAATAACCACCTTAGATGGGTGTATAGGATAGAATACCTCTGTACCATCGGCCCTTCTTATTGTCACACCTTCGACATATATTCTGCCACGCTTTAGATCAACCTCAACAACTTTTCCCTCGTGACCTTTCCAATCACCTCTAACTATTCTCACAACATCTCCTTTCCTAACAAACAACCTCTTTATTCCTAGCTCCTTTCTCAATTCTTTCGAAAGTGGAGCTGTTAGTAGGCGCCATCTTAAGTGAAGTGGTAGATTAAAGAACTTCTTTCTCTGCTTCCTAGGTTGTCGAGACTTGAGTTCCAACCATTCTCACCCTTAAACAACAATAGATGCCATGTTAGCTATTTGAGGCCACCTCTCAACAGCTTCCTTAGCAACAGGACCTCTAATCTCTTTACCTTTTGGCGTTCCATCAGGATTTACAAGCACACAAGCATTATCCTCAAATGCTATCCAGGTGCCATCAGGTCTTCTATAAGGTTTTTTCTGCCTAATTATAATTGCTCTAAATATTTGACCCTTTAGATCAGGCTTACCCTTCTTTACAGTCACCACAACCATATCTCCGACTGTGGCAAAGGGTAGCCTTCTCAATCTAGTTTTTATACCTATTACACCTATTACCATCACTTCTTTGGCTCCGCTGTTATCTGCTACTACAAGCCTTGTGCCAACCTGAATTCCTGCCACTCTTCTTCTTCTAGGTAATGCTGCTCCTGTTTTAGCCCTCTTTACACCCATATTCCTCTACCCTTGTCCACCTCGCTTTAACACTCCTAAAACAACAAAAGCGACACTTTTAGCAAGTGGTCTTGTTTCACCTATAAGCACAATGTCTCCTTCCTTTGCAGCTATGCATGGAGGATTATGAGCGTGAATTCTACTTCTTCTTCTTTCATACCTCTTATACTTTTTCACCCATACAACATACTCCCTCTCTACAACAACAGTGTTTTGCATCCTTGCTTTTATAACTTTACCTACCAGCAGTATTCCTCTAACTCTAACAAGACCATGCCATGGGCACTTCTTATCGTTACACGTCTTTTCTGGAGGCTGTAACCCTGGATACACTATTCCTATGTTCCTTACTCTCGGTTTTTGCTCAGCATGCGTAGACGATGCAGACATTCTAATTCTTCACCTTTACTTTCCTTCTAAACTTAATAAACTTGATCTTTTTAAGCCTATCCTCAGGCCTTCCAATTATTTGATCTCCATTTATTATTACCTCTTCTCCTGACTCAGGCAATATAAATGAGAAAATGCCTCCGTGCTTTGGCACCATAATAATTCTCTTCTTCTGATCGTCAAAAATCTTCAACATATACATCGTTTCATCTACCACGACTCCTTCCCTATTCACTAATGTAGGGTCTAGATGCGATACTATCTTAACCTTTAATCCTATCAGTTCATGAAATATAATGTTATCCCTAGTTCTTGGCATTACTTCTTAACCTTTTTCTCTTTAGCCTTTTTCTCTTCGTTGATTACAGTTAAAATTCTTGCAATATTCTTTCTTACGATCCTTATTCTAGCAACGTTAGTTAATATACCCATTCTTGCTTGTGTACGTAAACGAGCTAACTCAAGCTTGAGTTCATTTAAGAGCTTTATCCTTTCCTCGGGGCTCATAGACCTTATCTCATCTGCTGAAAGTACCCTGTCGCTCATGTACTACCACCTGTAACTTGACTTGAAGATGTAGAAGGCGTAACAATCTCTATGTAGTCTCCTGTTATGCCAGGCTTTGTTATCAATACCTCGACTCCATACATACCCGGCTTAAGTAAGACATGAGCTACCGCTCTATCTACAAGCCTTAGGCTTTGCTCACCTGATTTATACACTTTTCCAGCTCTAAGCTTCTCGTAACGCGCTCTTTCAGACACAAGCTTACCGCTAATAACAATTTCGCATCCCACTGCACCTGCTGCCATAACTCTACGAAGAGCAATAAATGCAGCTCTCCTGAAATGCACTCCCCTCTCTAAAGCCAAAGCTATGTTCTCTGCTACAACCCTAGCATTAAGGTCAGGATTCTCAACTGTAACAACAGTTATTTGAGGATTCTCAATGCCGAAAACTTTCTCTAATACTGCCTGCAAAACTCTTAAATTCTGTCCTTTACGTCCAATAATAATACCAGGTCTTAAAGCGTAGATTATAACCCTAGTACCTAGTGGCGTTCGAATTAGATCTACACCTGCATATCCAGCTCTCCAGAACTTGCTTGCAAGGTACTCATCAACTGCTGCCTTCTTTATTCCTTGTTCAATGAATAGCTTCTTAATGTTGACCATGAGTCTACACCTCAGCCACTATAACTTCAACGCTTGTATGGGTCTTAAACCATGGCGTGGCACGCCCGAAAGCCCTCGGCATCCACTTTTTTAGGTAATAGCTTTTATGTGCAGCTATATGAATGATTTTGAGCTTTTCAACATTTAGCCCTTTAACACTTGCATTGTTCTTTACATTTTCAAGGAGTTTAAGTATATACTTCGCTACCTTTACTGGGTACCTACCACTCGGTGTTTTCCACTGAGGCCATTTAGTTGATAGGTCTGCCTTATGTGCAATATTCCTCTTGTACCTAACATAAGGAATAGGCTCCTTTAGCTCGATAACCTTCTTAAGCAACTCTTCTGCCTCACTTAACTTCATTCCACGAAGCACTTTGCAAACCTCGAAGGCTTCCTTGAAAGATATAGGAGCATCTCTAATCACCGCTTTTGCAACCTTGCTCTCATCGAGACCTTGTATTTGAGGGTAACGCCAATGCCCCATCAGATATTACACCATAGCGTATTAGTGTTCCTTATTGACCTAGTTGCTCAAAGTCACAAAATACTTAGTATTGAGTTTTGCACTAAAGAAATAAAAGCTTTTGTTGTCTAGGCACAAACATGAAACAACATATAACATGGTAATAAAGACTCGCTTAGACTCTCTAATCTGTATCCGTTTTATCTATATCTGTTTACTTAACACAAACTTATTAGCCTCAGGATTAGTATCTAGTTGTTTAGAATGCACATTTATGGTGTTGGGGTGCAGCTTTAAATGGTTACAATAAAGAGGGTTGAGGATGTTATATGGATTATACCAAAGGAATATAAGAAGTGTATGAAGGTAGACGCTATAATTTATGCTGATGAATTTTTATTGAATAAAATGAGGGAGGATGCAACGTTAGAGCAGGCAGCTAATGTAGCATGCCTACCAGGTATTGTATCAGCGAGCTATACGTTGCCAGATGGTCACCAAGGCTATGGGTTCCCAATAGGCGGTGTTGCAGGGTTTGAAGTTGAGAATGGAGTCATAAGTCCCGGTGGTGTTGGTTATGACATTAACTGTGGTGTCAGGGTTCTACGAACTGATTTGAGTGTAAAGGATGTAAAACCTAAGCTTAAGGAGCTTGTTGATGTACTGTTCAGAAACATTCCAAGTGGTGTTGGAGCTTCTGGTAAGATTAGGTTAACTGAACGTGAACTCGATGATGTACTAGAAGAGGGGGCTCAATGGGCTTTAAGACAAGGTTATGCGACAGAGCATGATATAGAGCATACCGAGTCTAAAGGTAGGCTAGATTGGGCTGATGCTTCAAAAGTTAGTAAAAGAGCAAAAGAGAGAGGTGCACCACAGCTAGGAACTTTAGGTAGCGGAAACCATTTCCTAGAGATTCAGGTAGTAGATAAGATCTATATGCCAGAAATCGCAAAGAAGATAGGGATCTACGAGGAAGGTCAAATAACCATAATGGTTCACACAGGTTCTAGAGGGCTTGGTCATCAGGTAGCAAGCGATTATCTGATGGTTATGGAAAGGGCGATGAGAAAGTACGGAATTGATGTGCCAGATAGAGAACTAGCTGCTGTACCATTCAACAGTAGAGAAGGACAGGATTACTTCGCTGCTATGGCAGCTGCAGCCAACTATGCATGGGCTAATAGGCAACTAATAACACATTGGGCTCGAGAATCATTTGCAAAGGTATTTGGCTCAGATCCAGAGAAGCTTGGAATAAAACAAATTTATGATGTTGCTCATAATATTGCAAAAGTTGAAGAACACGAGTACGAGAACAAGAGAGTAAAGCTTGTAGTTCATAGAAAGGGTGCTACAAGAGCATTCCCACCAGAACACCCAGAAATACCTGCCGATCATAGACCATTTGGTCAAATAGTGTTGATTCCAGGTAGCATGGGTACTGCAAGCTATATTACAATACCGGGTCCAAGAGCTAAAGAACCTTGGTGGTCTGCGCCACATGGAGCTGGAAGATGGATGAGTAGAGCAGCAGCAATAAGATCTAAGTCACCGCACGAAGTTGTAGAAGAACTTCAAAGAAAAGGTATTATAGTAAAAGCGGCAACAGTACGTGAATTATCCGAGGAAGCGCCAGAAGCCTATAAAGATGTGGATAAAGTGGTTGAGGTTGCTACAAGAGCGCAGATTGTGAGACCCGTAGTAAGACTTGTTCCAATAGCAGTAATTAAAGGATGAAGGCATAATATATTATATCCGTCACCATAATAACTCCTTTTCCTTACAATACCATCTATAATTTCATCAATGCAAACAAAAGCTTTATTATTTTGTGGCCCCCGCAGAGACCCCGTACACATGTTCCCCTAACGGTTCATCCTTTTTGTACGGGTCGGCGCACGGGGGCCTTACCTAATATAATAAATTTGCAGTGTTATTTACTTATTGTCGAATTACTACATGGGACTCATAATTCTGTATCCCACTCTGTAAATAATTCAAATGAAGGAAAGGGTAACAAGACTTAATAATGCTGTAGTTTCTCAAAGAATTTGGTTGAAGTTTATGCCTAGAATTCCCGTAAGACTAGTTAGTTGGGATGAAATTGTAGAGTGGAGTTGGGGATTAGCAAAGAAGATTGAAGAAAGTGGATATATACCAGATATTATAATAGCTATTGCTCGAGGAGGCTACGTGCCTGCAAGGCTATTGTGCGACTTCTTAGGAGTTGAAAACCTGGTCTCAATACAATCACAACATTGGACCGAGGCCGCAAAGAAGGGTGAGAAAGCTATTATAAAGTTTGAATATACCATCAACCTTGAAAATATGAGGGCCCTACTTGTGGACGATATTATTGATACTGGCGAGTCTGTGATACTTGCAAAAGAATACATAACCAGGAATTGGAAGCCCAAAGAACTGCGCATAGCCGCATTGCAATGGATCTCATCTGTAGCAAAAATAAAACCTGATTACTACTATATTGAGGTTAAGGAGTGGGTATGGTTCCAATATCCATGGACACGACTTGAAGATATAACACAGTTCTTAAAAAGAATTATAGTTACAGAATATAGCGAAAAAGGGAAGAATACTTGGACCTTAGATGAGTTAAAGAAAGCGTTCGTGGAATGGTATGGTATAAACATAGAGGAGCTGAACAAATACTTCAACAAAGCTTTAGAGATTCTTGTAAAGAAAGGAGCGTTAAAGATCATAAATGGAAAGTACATTTACACCGCATAAACAAACAAAAGTTATATTACTGTAGAAGATGCAAGGATTGAAATGCTGCTCACTACGTGCAACCGTAAGTTAGATGAAGTAATTTTTGGGAGTAATAACACAAAGTTTATTATTTATGGTATTGCAGGCTCCGGTAAAACAAATTTTCTCTTAAACTTAATCAAATGCTCCCAACATAACAACACAATTGTTTTCATTTCAACAGAAGGATCAACGGTTATTAATAGAGTTTCAAATTTAAATATAGAAGCAGAGAATGTCTATTTCTCTACTGCGCTTTCACAAGAACATTTAATTTCGTTAATCTTAGACTCTTTGGCTCTGAATCCTTCAATAATCATTATTGATAGCTTAAACTATCTATATAGAGTTGAACTAAGCAAAGATAAGAGGTCAATAGCATTTCCAGGTCTGCTAACGTTATTAGATGCAATAGCGAAGAGAGGTATCATAATATTTGGTTCTGCACAGGTATACTTTGACGAGGATTCAGGAAGAACTTTGCCATCAGGTTTTGAATACCTAGAGCTCTGGTCTGACGTTATTATAGAGATCGAGATCTTAAGCAATAGGACCAGAGCAATAAAGTTTGTAAAGCCAAGTATTGCAAAGACATTCAAGTTTGTCATAACGTCAGATGGGATTTACTGGCTTTGATACATTAAGCTCTAGGTACCCTGCAATGACCGAATCTGACTACATAAACTCTGATCATATTTAGCCATTAGATCTGGATACTTAATGCAAAGCCTATACTTCACATACTTATCTTCAGGCGAAAATCGATGTGGATGAGGAACAACGGTCTTTGCACCGCACTTTGGACAAACCTCACTAAGCGTGTACCTATTACATTGAGGACATTTTCTGATTCTCCATTTCATCTAATAGCTATCCTCGCTCAACTTCTTCTCTTGAAAACTCTACAACATCTATACCCATATTTTGCGCTAACGACTTTAATGCTTCATTAATGATGCTAAAAGCCTTTTCTGCTGTTTTATAATCATATGCTTCAATCTCTACTCTATACCTTGGAGCACCGATTGTGTATAACGAAACTTTGACGTCCTCCTGAGAAACTTTATTCTTTATTTCCAACAATGTACGCCTTATTCTTTCAATGCCATCAGGTTTGTATGAAATAAGCTTGATTATTCCTCTAATTTTAACGGTTTTTATAGTTATATGCTTTTTCGCTTCTTCAAATAGAGCTTTAGCCCACTCCTCAGGAATTCCAAGCTCAACAAATTTTTGGTAACCTTTTAAGACTGCTTCCTCAATGATTGAAAGTGGATCTACGAATTTTTCTAGAAATGCCCATACACTTTTATATGCTTCTTCGATAGATCTTCCCATGTTCTTAGCTGCAAGCTCGACAATTTTTTGGGCTTTTTGCAGCCTCTTCCATCGAAGTAGCTTAATGCGTTTTTCTCCTTCAAATACTCTTTTTAATGAGATGTCGACCTCAAGCCTACCCTGCTTCTTCTCAACCCTTATTACCTTTCCAACAACTATCTGATTTTCCTTAATTACATCTCTTATATCCTTCACATATTTTGTTGTGACTTCGCTCCAGGGAATAAAGGCTTCTAAATTTTCATATTCTAGGAGCTCTGCATAAGCACCATATTCAAATACTTTTTTCACACGTGCAACTACAAGTTCTCCGACTTCTGGTGGTGAACGCTTTCTGAATGGAATGCTCATAGTTTTTCAACCGGTTTTGATAAACATTGAAGTGGGGATTCCTTAACCTAAGACCCTAACTATCTCAGCATTAATAAGCTCTGCCTTACCTCCTGTAGGCTTAACGAGGACAGTGCCGCAAACCAAGCATCTAGCAGGAAAAGTTGCGTGATCAAATATCACCTGCTCATTGCCACAGACCTTGCATCTTACCCTAATAAACTTACTCTTAGGTTGTGGAATCAAGATTTTTCTCTTTCGGACCATACTTAATCACCGTTACTTCTCTACAAGCTCTACTCTCTTTAATCTAATACCTTTTCTATGCTGAATATATCCACACTTTGTACACTTCAGCTTCAGTACAACCTTTTTTGTAACCTTTGCAAACCTCTTTTGCTCAGGCTTTCTTTTGGATCCGTAACCTTGTAGCTTTCTCAAATACCTTCTCTGACCTTGTGCAAGAGTCCTTCTCTTCCCGTGTTTGTATATGGTTACTGAGTGCTCTGTATGCGTTTTACATCGTGGACAATATGTCACAATTACTTTTGGCACTTTCATAACTTAACGCCTACAATACTTCAACTACTTAGTTGTATTATACTTCTGTTCTCATAGTATCCAACAGGCAACAGTTATAAGCGGTTATCAAAAAATCTCAAGAATCCTCACAAATCCAAGAATTAAAAGATATAAAGCTTCCGATAAAGGCATAAACGTTACGTAGCCTGAAGGAATAATCGTATTCCCTTTTTGAAACGTCTTTACTACCTTACATAACACATCCTTATCATTGATTATAATGGTTTTGCTTAGTATAGTTAGCAGATTTGTCGTAATACCAAGCATCTTTTGTAATGATAACCCGAGCTCGTCGTTCTCCACCTGTACATTATCCAAAATCGCGTTGTTGAGTATAAATGCAAGTAGTATTCTGAATAGTCTTAGCATAAACGATTCTATTTCTAGGCACAGCTGTTCAAATTCGTTTCCCCTATTCTCTAAACACCATATTCTTACCTGCATCAAGTGCCTATTTAACTCAATTAGTATAGAATAGAGCTCGCCTGAACTTGTTTTTCTTCCTTCTAGCACCTCATCATAAATTTTCTTAAGCTTCTCAAATACCTCAGCGAATGACATAACATTACCTCTTCACATCAATCAACTTTGCAACGCCCTTAAAAATAAAGTAGGATGCATATACATATTCTAAGTCTAATACATCATCTCGTTTCACTTTAAATGCCCTGTCAATAACCTTTATCTCTGGCAAGGACACAATAAACCTGATCCTAAAGATCTCACTTATATTGCCTATTGAAGCCTTTGACTCATCTAACCTAAACTCAGATAAATCGTCTATTAAATATGCTCTCCACCCTGTTTTCCCATTTATGCTATTTGGCACTCTAACCAAGTGAGTTAGATCTATTGTAACCTTAGCATCAACAGGTATACTTATCATGTTCAGAATTTCGTCAAGATTATTGCGTAGTATATTTACAATCTCGATAGCTTTAGCCACATCTATTTCATTTACATAGCCAAGAATATAGCTTTTTGAATGTTCAGGGACTTTCCCTAACAATGCCTTTGCTATCCTTCTCCTTATACCACCATCTACTATGCGCGGTATTATACTTAAAACTCCTTTTCTACCTTTTCTACTAAACTCGGTTACAAAGACATTCTTTATAAATTTCTTTTGTACATCATCAAGAATTAAATAAGATACTATCTCTCTCCTCATCTCAGAATCTAGCAAGTCATATGGATGTTGAAGCTCTACTATTAAATGAAACCCTCTATTACCAGAAAAACTAGCTTTGTAATTTGTGAATCCAAAATCATTTTCAATAATGTCGACCAGCTCTTTCAAACGATTAAATGCCATACTAATACATTCTGGTTCTACATGACTAAACTTCGCTAGCTCCACATTGCACCGTGGACACGTTTTTTCATTAGTATCAGTTGCTACATAACCACATCTTGCGCAAAAGCGAATTTCAATAACCTTTGAAGAACATAACGGTAGTTCATCCGCATCTATATCAAATATTAAATCACTGCCAATCCATCCCTTTCCCTCCATTGAATTATTGCCTGGATCCCTATACTTAGCCGAAGAATAGTAGAGATCCTTGGGCACATGCTCACGTGTTATGAATTCAATAAGCTGAGATTTATTCTCAAATGTTAAGTGCCTTATGTAATAACCTCCATCAAAGTCTTGCAGAGCTATTTCTCGTAAGCCAAGATCTTGAGGCAGTATTAGGTCTGCAACTCTGTAGTACTTTCTAAAAAGCTCTTTAAAGATCAGATGAGCATCTTTCTCTGCGACTTTCTTCAAAGCCACCTTAGATCATCACTCAATTCTAGGTGCTATGTAGACTTTTAGTTGTGCTCCTGCAGCAAGATCTAGAGCTATTTCACAAGGTGCTTCCGGGGCTAGCCTTATGGTTGCGCTTTCTGCAAGTCGAGCTATTGACGAAAGTAGTGCTATGTATTCTGTTGAGTATGTATTCGTGAACTCTGTAAAGTCTTCAGGTATCTGGTAATCTATTAATGTTCCTGTTGTAGTTGTAAAGAGGAACTCTATTTCACCGAGCTCTGAGGAAGACATTATTGAAAGCCCTTCACGGAGAGCCTTAAACTTTGTCGACTCACCTGCATCTTTTAATATTGAGAGAACTGCCGCTAAAATTGGACCTATAATTTTTGCAGAGACTTTGAATTCTAGAGATAGTTCTGGAATTTCTTCGTAAGACGCTGATATGAGTGGGAAGGTAAAGCTACGATGCACGCCGCCTTTCGATATCAATGTCAGCGTTAGTCTTGTACCATCACTTGATATGGCTAGCTTATCGTTCTTTGAAGCTCTTCTAAGTATCTTAGGAACATTCTCTAAATTGAGAAACAATATTTCCTCTTTCTCAACAACAAACTCCTCAAAAGCTGAAGGAGGTATATGAAAATCGAGTAGCATAACTCTGCTAGGATCCATAGCCTTTATCCTGACCCCCTCACTTGGACTTACCTTCATGCCTACAACCTCTAAATACTCTGCTAAAGCCCTTAGCACATATCTCCATATCCTTGCATCAGCAAACGTAAACCTTAATTGTGAGCTCATAGCACAACACCGTTTCCTTAATAATTTTTAATGCAAATAAAGTATAAAAAGTATTTTACTATTGGAGACTCATTCAAGAGCTCTACTCGATTTCTTAATAGCTTCAGTTGTATCGGTACATAAGGCGCTAGGCTCAATATTAAGGATCTTCTCTACTATATCACTAGGTACTACAAGCTTACATCTATATGCTTCACATGTCTTATCTATGCATAAGCAACTGAAGTTAATAATTTTACTAATAAAAGATGAAAGTATTCTATTAATACTTTTAGTGTTAGCTATAATTTTGCATGTCACTATATTATTATTTTTAAAGACTTGAAGCTTTATTGTATGATGCTCTTCATCAACTATCAGTAGCAGCTGATCTCCTTCTTCAATGCCTAGAAGAAGCCTAACAGATGAGGGTATAGTCACCCTACCCTTTGCATCAACTTTTACAATTTCTGTATACATAGACCACAACCCTTTACGCTCTTGGAGCAACCCATATGGTGACTTGGCCACCGCCAGTTAAATTGAATGATATTTTAAGCGGCTTATCAGAGCCAAACGCAATAGTGCATTCATCTGCTAAGTCGAGAAGTTTTGCTAAAGCTTTTAGATGCTCAACGCTGTACTTAGCCATCGCAGTACTAACGGCAGACTCAAGATATGTTAATGGTTGGAATTGCTTTAAGACAGTCTCATAAGACGCTATATCACCGTGTGCAGCCACCCTTATGCCATTCAACTCAGACGAATAGATTAATGTTATCTCTTCGCTTACAACATCAGCATCTTTGATTATTGCAACAAGTTCTGATGCTGGTATGCTTGCAGTAACCTCTAGCTGAACATCTATCTCTCCAACTCTTTCAAACGTTACCTCTGATATTGGAATAACGAATTCTCTTTCTAAGTTTGTTCTAACACTAATTACCTTAACCTTAAGCTCCCTAGCCCCCTCACTATACTCAAAAACTACCTTATCTCTTTTTGTCGCTTTTTTTAGTGCTTTAGCAAATTCATCTCTATCAATAATAATGCGAACCTCAGAACTAACATTGTACTCCTCAAAAGCTGAAGAAGGAATGGAAACAACAACTAAGGCCACTTTATCTGGTGAAAAAGCTTCAATTGAGAACTGATCCAATCCTATAACTAGCGGAACCTGATCAACAATACGCTTTAGTGCTTGTGCTACGTTTTTCATTACTGCACCAACAGGGTATGTTACACGTGCGCTCATCCTATTTCAACCCGTATAACTTCTTAACGCTTTAAAGACTCTAAAAAACTATTGGTTAAATACGAGCTTAAAGAGTAGTTAATAAGATGAGGATTATGAGCCAAAGCGTAAGACTGTTTATGTTGCCCGGAAACTACGTAGCAGTAGAAATAGAAGCAGAGAAGTCAATCGAATTAATAAGGGGATTACAAAAACTTTTAGGAAAAGGAGGTGAGGATGTTGATGATGCTATACGCATGATAGAGCACTTTAACGAGTTCTACTCATTAATGCAAAGGAAATTTAAAGACTTTCTTACACCCAGAAAAAGTATAAGTGATTTAATAAAGGGAAATGTTCTTGTTGACAAGATTAAACTTTCAATAAAAGATGGAAAAAAGATTGTTGTAATAGTATTTGATAAATCTATAACCTTACCTGTCCTTGAAACCGCATTGACACAATTAGGCTATGCAATCGAAAAAGATCTTAAATAGTCAAAATTAAGTAATTACTTAAGTCATAATTCATGAAATAGCCGTTTAGCATCCTCAAAAGCAGCAATGTAGAGCAAATTAGTTCTAACCCTTCTCTTGTCTCCTCCTCTTTTTACTACCTTTTCTAGCTTGCATCACTGGTTCTAGTGGTTTCAACATTAATTCTTCAATCATTTTCTTTGCTTCATTTATTCCTAGCTCCCCCTTAACTAATTTGTCCCAAATCTCACTACGTGAAATGAACAATTCCAGTTCCAGTGGAGAAAATGGTACATACTCTAATTCTTCTTTATCTTCCTCATATGTCTCACTCACTTCTTCTACTACTTCACTCTCTTCACCTGAAACTTCTTCAACATTTTCTTCAGTCATCAAAGGCACCTCAAACCGTCAAATGCTAACAAATTCTAGTACATAACTTAACTACTCATTCTGTGTTTTGAAGAGTAAATAACTTTTTATATGAATTCTGGGGTAGTGCCTACAAATACATAGCTATTCATCTTTTAGTATCTGCGAAAAACTTACGATTAGTAGTGTTACAAGAGCAAGAATTGTAATGGTTAGTACCGTGTTAAGCACACTTATGTAGCCGTATTGAAGCATAATGACTGAAGTAATCATTGCTATTAAGTTGAATATTATTATTCTCCTTAAAAGCTCCTTAGAAATTGTCATGGTATCAGCCTGAGTCTTGATGCTCCTCCAATTGCACGTGCAAGTCCATAACTAATGGATAGAAGCAATGATATATAGAGTGCGGCAGCTATAATATCTATATACATGATTCTAGCTAGCTCATCAACAATGCTCGGCATGTTGCCAAGTTCCATAAGTTTAACTTGCGCATTGAAGACATAGTATTCGCTTGGTTCTATAGGCTTACCATTTCTATTCATACTAATAGTTATCTCGTGATTTCCTTTAGGTAAATTTAAGACGTATGTATCTCCTTCCACATCATACCACTTCCACGAGTACTTGTAAAATTTCCTAACATCGTATATTTCCGTTTCATCTATTTTTATAGACTTGATGTCGTAGCCTTTGGAGATAGATATATAGAAGTCTATAGGTGTTGTCGTATTAATGAGAAGACGAATAACTGTAGAATTGAATGTGAGTACATCAACGTTTTCAGGAAATGGTATTGCATGTAGAGCTATACCCTCTTTATAATCAATCAATCCATATACCATTAGATTGATTCTACATATAAAAACACTATAATTATTAAAGCCACAAAGACTTCTCACTAACACATTAGATACATTTGTGAAAAAGCGATGACCACAAATATCGAAATACAATGTTATATTCTTACTAAGCATATCTGAAGTTATTGGAATCATATATCCCCAGGCATTAACTGGTAAGGGCCCTATATACTCATCACCATATTTTAATTCTATGTAACCATAAGCAAGAGGTTTGCCGTGCATATTGATGATATTTCCTTGAAGTATTATGGGAGTGAATTGCCGAGGCTCAGAAACAAAAAGGAGTTGCACAAATTGTGTATATAAGGGGAGTGCAGTATAAAACACAAGAGAGAATGCGATGAGAAACGCCCCCGCATTCCGTGCAACCCTAAATGGTATTGCCATTAATGTTATTCCAAGTAATACAAGAGTCCAGAAAGAGATTTTAATTAGGGTCGCAATCACATAAAGAATCAGTGTTGCATTGAGGGAAAAGTAAATTGCATTTGTAACTACTGAAAACAGTTTTGACAACCCAGGTAAAATCTTCAACCCGCCAATAATGTCCTTTACAATACCAAAGAATAGCAAAAGATTTGAACGAACAAATATTGACGCCTTTATATAGGATAGAAAGAAACTCCAGTCACCACCTAATATGTGCTGAATAAGATCTGCAAACCTTACTATGCTGGTTACAGAGAACAGAAGCACCATTACATAGAACGAATCTGTAATCAGTCTAGGGCCCCATCTTTTCAACCCTGTTACAGGTATGGGCAAGGCATAAATTAGTACTCCAATGTAAAATGTAAGGATGGAAAGATAGTACGCCACTAAGAATAAGTACATCAAAGCTTACCCCATTAAAATTAATTACATAGATTTTTTGCGAACCTTCTTTTCTATAGCTGTGGCGCTGGAGGAGGTGGTAAAACATTGCCAAGGCTTGATGATATGTATATAATTAGCCAGAATATAGATGTGCCTATAGCTACCCAGAATGCCCCCCACACTGCATCCTCAATAATACTTTGCCCTATCCTTCTCGCCTTGCCAATTGGTATAGGAGCCCCCTTTATTGCCCAGCCTATAATCCATGATAAAAAGAACAGTAACCATGCGATAACGACAGCCTTTGAAATTAGATCCTTTATTAGTGATACTACATCCATAGGAGCAGTCCCCAAAGTAATTAATTGTTTAAAAAATGTTAGTGTCTTTAGTCCCAATATCTACGTGTTCTTAAGAACTGCTCCTCAAAACGAATTATGTTTAATATGAGCTCATCAAGACCATTTGAGTTTGCAAGAACTTTTTTTGCGGTTTCAGGACCTATTCCTATACCTTGCAAGGCAATCACAGCTGCAATACCATATTCCATAACGAGGTTTGCAATTTTCATAGCCTTCCTAAGCTTATTTCTCTCATCAGGATTTAAGTTGTTTGGCCCATCTTTCTTTGCTTTCATAAGAATAGATTTTAGCTCAGCGGCCTCTTGTTCGTTTTCAATTATTGTTAATAGTTTTGACTTGCAATTTGGGCAAAAAATTTCGCAGGAAATTGGTGTCTTGTTCATACAATTTTGCTTGATAAATTCATCTAATTTAATGCTAAATGTTGTACCGCACATTAAACAGAAGAGCTGTACACTTCTGCTAAGAATTCTATGTTTAGATAGTTCGATAACTAAGTTTTTGGGCATTAAAGATTGCTGTATAATATATCGGAATGTACCCAGCTGAGATATCTCATAGAGGAATGGTGAAGCACTTTTTGCAACTACTATTCGAATCTTCTTGCTTCTCTCCAACTTCTTTATATACTCACTAACAATGCTAATATCAACATTTTCAGTAAGAGTTTCACGTAAAGCTTCATTGACTATAGGCTCTATCTTAAGAAGTGCTGAAAATGCCTTTCTGATTTCCTCTGAACTCGCGTTCTTTGATAGCACCCCCATCTTCTTAGCTACTTCTATTACACGCTTCTTGAAGAAGGAGGCTCTCTTAATTTCATCTATTATTGCCTCTTCAATCTTTCCTTTCTTATACAATCCCAATATAATTGCGATGGCTTTTCTAATTTCATCTGCTGTTACTGATCTATTCACCATTATGATTGTGCCTAGCTGATGCGCCTTATATGTAACGCCTGCTCGTAGGTGGTCTCTGAAAACCTTGGTTAGTAATAGAGAGAATGCTTCTGAACCCTTTGTACCTAGACAGTGATAGAACCCTATAAGTGATCTATTTTCATTGGGTATTGTAAGTAACTCTATTGTTAATACGCTATCATTTGGATAAACCTTACATATTTCATTTTTGTATTTAGTCAAGAAAGTCCTTACATAATCATTTAGATCATACTCGTTAAAGAGTTTCTCAATGCAAGAGCTGGTTGTACATGAGCAAAGCCTTCTAATGAATGAACATATTTCCCTTGATGTTCTCCAATCAACAGGTATGTTCTCCCCAACCCACTTGGGTAAAATTGCCTGGTCTGGATTTAACAGTGGTGAAAGCCATACCACCTTATCTTCGTAATCTACGTCAACTACACGCCAAGCTTTGCCGCTAAGTACTATTACGTCGTCTGTATCGCATAAAGATACAAAGCTTTCATCAAGCATTGCAATAACTTTATGATCTAGAACAGACTTTGCTTGATATTCCTGCGTATCCGGTATCATATTTGTCGTTACATAATAGATGTACCCTCTTTTCGTAGGTTTGCACTTGATCTCTACTTCATTTTGCTCGCATTGAGCAAGACCTATTTCGTTAGCAAAACGAGCTAATTTGGATACTTCATCCAGTCCTACACCATCGAACACAGTAGTGCTTTTTATTATTTGCAGGAAATCTGATAACGATACTGAATCTCTTTCGAGAGTGAGACCGATAAATTGATGCATTAAAACATCTAGACTATTTTTATGGACATTTATGGGCTCGATATTTCCTCTCTTCAACCTCTTTGCAATAATTATAGACTCTATAAGCTCAGTTATGAGCGGTGGCACTATAATTAAGCCTCTAGACACTTGCCCCTCTCTATGTCCTGCTCTGCCCACTCGTTGCATTAATCTGGAGACCTGCCGTGGCGATAGATACTGGATTACCAAATCAATAGTGCCTATATCTATCCCCAATTCAAGGCTTGATGTCGCAATAACAATTCTTGCTCTTCCTTCTCTTAGTTTTCTTTCAACTTCCTCTCTAACATTTCTTGATAGAGATCCGTGATGTAATCCTACTAAATCACCTTTAAAATTAGTAAAGGATTGTATTGCAAAACTGAGCTCCTCTGCAGATGTTCGTGTATTTGTAAAAATTAATACTTGTTTAGGCTGACGATAATTAATTGTATCATCAATTTTCTTTATCACATCATTTATCTCAAATATGCCCCACTTATACTCATCGCTACTAAGAACTACTTCAACTTCATACCTCTTAGTTTGCGATGCTATTGCTATATCAAACCTTCGTCCTGAGAATAGAACAACCCCAATATTTCTAATACTATCTTCATCAAGTAGGGGCAATAATGCAATTCTTCTAATATGTCTACCTCTAATAATGTCTAATCTCTCCAATAAGATAACCAGCTCCGTGCCACGCTCAGATTGCGTAATTTCTTGTGCTTCATCAATTATAATAGCTCTTAGGTTTCTCATATACTCATGTAGTTCCTTCTTTATCAACAATATATTGAGACTCTCAGGCGTTGTTATTAAAATTTGCGGAGGCTTTTGCAAAACCTTTTTTCTTAAACTGCTTGGCGTATCCCCATGCCATATGCCAACAGAGCACCCAAAAGGTGTACATATGTTTTCAATTCTTCTACCAATATCTCTATTCAGTGCACGAAGTGGAGTTACATAGAGAATTAAGAGACTCATATCGTATATTAAACCCTCTTTAGAAATTTTTGTTAGTAAAGGCACCAATACCGCCTCGGTTTTACCAGAACCCGTAGGTGCAGAGACTATAAGATCATAATCGTGAGACAGTATTTTAATGCATGCAACTCTTTGAATTTCTGTTAATTTTTGAAACCCTAGTTTCATATAGTACGATACTACTTCTTCGCACATTCTTTGCACATCCTTACCATATTCAATCAATTTAAGCAAAACATAATCTTCGAATCCTGAGACCTGACATAAGGTAAGTTTATTACCTTAACTAACAATTTACTTTAATAACTAATGTGACTAATAAGCCTGATTTTATAATGTTAAAAATGCTAGGCTTAGAATCCCGAAACTAATGCTAAAGCAAAATATTGTGCTGAGGCACATGGGGTTAACGCGCCCAAGAAAACTAAGTTATGTATATGATATTTACACGGTATTGCTTGGAATTGTATCCCTCTATATATTAAAAACAGCGCAAAACATTGATGATTTACCCTCAGTAGCGCTGTGCACAGTATTTGAATATCTAGTAAAAAGCCCAATAATAAGTGTCAATTCCTTAATCAATTCAATTAGTAATAGCATAGTTTTAATTGTGCCTATTATTCCATTTCAAATAGTTGAAGTCCTTATCACCCTTTATCGCTTTCAGGATAGAAAACACCTTATAATAGAACCCATGATTTTAGCGCTCTTCATCAATGATGTAGTGAAACCTTTGTTACTATTACTTGTAAATGCAATTCTTGTAAGGCTTCTCTCACTATTTTTACATAATTCGGGATCTAGAGGTAGAGAAACTATAGAGAGTCAAAATAATATGAAGAGTGAAGGAGGTAAAGATACTTTAATTATTTATTCAGTTGGTGTTTCAACAACAATGCTAGCACTTGAATCAATGTACTATAACATACCACTCCTTTCAGCAATTATATACATAGCATCTTCAATACTAGTACTATTTTATTATCTATTAGTTAGAAGCGAAAGCAATATCTTAAAGATTACTTTGTTCTCTATACCTCCCTACGGCATTATTGTGTTGATAAGGGATCTTACTTAACTTCTATAACTTCTACCTTATACCAAGACACAATTTCTGCTAACTTGGAACTTATGAATTCTTCGATACGTTTCCTCATCTCTTCAAGTGATGTTATCTGTGAAACGCATTCAATGTAAAGGAATCTCTTAACAACAGCACTTTTATGTGGCGTACACTCACAAGCTAAATCTTTACAGTATGCATGTATATCGTTGATAACCTTATCAGTAACATCTACGTCAGCAAGCAATAAAAATACATTCAATCTCTTTGCCGATTTTGATTTCTGTTGGGTCATTGAGTTACAACCAGAGGGAATTCTCAGGCAGGGGATCCTTTCATCATTTTTCAGCACTCGGCAGTGACATCATTGCATGAAGCTTTTAGCTGAATTTATGTGCCTCTCGAAAGCCTTTCAAGCAACTCTATAGCTTTGTATTCTGGTGCAAGACGTATATATGCTTTTTTATACCCATCTTTGTCAATTAATGTATTTACCTTTACTACCTTAACATTAAATGTCTTTTCAATGAACTCCTTAATTTCCTTTTTATTTACATGCCTATAAGTTTTAATAGTTAAGTAGTTAAATTTTTCTGCTAGTAGATACGCCTTCTCTGTTGTAACAACAGCTACTAAGATATTCTTTAGATCTTTCACCGAGCCTTCAGACTCCTTTGCCATAAGTCATTCCCTTTTACCTACACTATCTTAACCACGTATTTCTCTGCTATTTTTTCTAAAGCTTTTTTCGAAATTACTGCAAGCCTTCCTGGCTCTCCTCCTGGCGCCAGCTGAAGAATATTTAAAGTTTCTGGCGTAAGATAGTCCACCCCTGGAAGATTACGTAATACGTTTATAACAGGCACCGTTGTCGAGGATACTATGAAAAGTATGCTTTTTCTTTCCTTGTATCTTCTACCTCTCATCTTTCCTTTTCCACTTCTAATTCTTATACTGTCCTGCGATTTTTCAATATCTTGCCAAAGATTCACCTTCTTTAGCCATTCCTTAACCAACTTTATTGATGATATTGTTTCAAATTCATTTACAACAATAATTGGTACAAACTCTATTCCTTGCGGTATTATATGGCCTCTCCTTACTACAAAACTTTTATCACTTAAAGCAGCAAGTGCAGAGATTATTGCTAATCTCATTTCCTTCTTATTTATCTCCTCATGTATTTTCTTAAGCGGTGTTGGCGCAAATTGTCTTCTACCACCACGGACATTAGGTGCTAGCACAGCCCTACCATTATCAAGTCTAGGAACTCTTGCAACACTATATCCTATACCCCAGGATTCTCCACATCTTCTTTTTCCTGCCAGAGGATCTCTACCTTTTGGCTGAATACGGGCGGTTAATGCTGATAGGACAGCTCTTCTTATCAAGTCTATGCGTACAGGATAACTGAAGAGTGGAGGCAGCTCAATCTTGTCGATTATATTGCCGTTGAGATCTACAAGGGTGCCAAATCTTTTTTCTGATGGATATGCAAGTATATACTCAAATGAAGTCATTCTGATAAACACCTCCTCATCCTGCAATCTTGCTAGTAAGACTTATATAAACAATTTTTGGAGAAGTTGTTGGCTGCCATTTTGGCGGTCTAATGGGCCATCTAAGTACTATTGGTCTCTTGCGAGCACCTATACAGCTACCCCAAATCATAACCCACTTAGATCTTATGATACCATAGTGTGGCCAACCGCCACTGGGGGTTATCTCATATCCATTATCACCAATAGCAATAATTCTCTTATTGTATTCAGTACGTCTATGGAAACCCATTTGTCCAGGCTGTGGCACTTCAGACATTGCACCAATTGTTGGGCTTCTGCTTCCAACTCTTCTACTGCCTTTTCTATGCTTATGCCATCGCGGCAATTCTTTGACGCCAAACCTCTTTATAACACCTTGAAATCCTTTGCCTTTTGTCACGCCTATAACATCTACAAATTGACCTGGAGAGAAAACCTGGTCTACATAAATTGGTTTACCTAGTACATCTAGCGCATACATTATCCTTTGCTCTATACTGCCTCCCCCAATAACTACCTCAAGTATATCAGGAGCCTTCTTGCTTAGACCTCCTACAGCCTTAACATCGTAGGCTAAAATTAGTGACACTCTTTTAATGTCATTAACGTGACTCTTGATCCATTCTATTCTTTCATTTATATTAGTTGAAGGTCTATATGTTGGTATTCTTCTCCAAATTTCAAGTTCCTTTGGCGCATCAATCCAAACGTCTTTAAGGACAGAATATCCGCCAAATTCATTAATACCATAGACCCTTAAGGCTATTGGAATAGCTGGTGGTGTTTCAATTACTGTCACGGGAACAAATATTTCCTTGCCGTATGTAGGCGACCCTGGTCTATCATCAATTAAAATAACATGTGTCATTCCAACCTTATACCCTAAAAATGCTAGTAAACGTGGTTCTTCAATAGATGGTGAAGGCCAGCTTCTTATACGTGGTATAAACTCTGATGCTCTCTTCCTTGGTCTTACACCCAGACTTCCACGCCGAGGTGCCTTAGTTTTCCTATGAGCCATAACTCTTCACACACTTATTTACTTCTTCTCCTTCTTCTTGCTTTTCCCTTCTTGTTGACCACCACTCTTTACCATAAATAGAGAGGTTCTTTGCCTGCCTCCCATCGGTTCGAAACCTCACTGTAACTATAGGTGGCAATACTTCAACAATACTTTGTTCGTTTTATAGCATTAAGCAAAGCTTACCTAATAAGTTTTTATTTCTACTTTATTGTCCATAAGTTGGTCTACGTGTTCTGAAATTTATGAACAGCACAGCATGTAAGCATAAAGCTTATCTGCAATATAACCAGATAAATATAAAAACGTAACGAAGCAAGTAATAATATGCTGTAATGCAACTATGCAAGGGTTGAAATTAGGATGAGCAAAGCATGCTGGGAAATGCCGCCAGAATGGAAAAACTTTAGATATAGGGGCAAATCATTAGAGGAACTACTTGAAATGCCAATGGACGAACTTGTAAAGCTTCTCCCAAGTAGAGCTCGTCGAAGCCTTCTAAGAGGTTTTTCACCTAGACAGAGGAGATTATTAGAGAAAATTCTTGAAGCTCGACAAAAGCTCTTAAGCGAATGCAAAGAGGTTGTGATAAAGACCCATGTAAGGGATATGATAGTGCTACCTATAATGGTTGGCCTTACTATTGCTGTATTCAATGGAAAAGAATTCGTTCCTGTTAAAATAGTTCCTGAAATGATTGGGCATTACCTCGGCGAGTTTGCACCAACAACAAAGGAGGTAAAGCATGGTGAACCTGGGTTAAAAGCTACTAGAAGTACACTTTTCGTAGCGTTAAAGTGATTTGAGAAAGGTGAACATTCTATGGGTAAGAGGATCCTAGCACAAAGGTTGGGCAGAGGGTCACCAACATTCAGAGCACCAACGCATCTAAGAATTGCACCAGTAAAGTACCCTGCAATTCCAATAGAAACTCTTGTTCGAGGAATAGTCGTTGATATATTGCATGACCCAGGAAGAAGCGCACCTATAGCACTAATAAAGCTTGAAAATGGAGAGTCATTTTATAACGTTGCTGTTGAAGGGCTTCGTGTAGGACAAGTAATTGAGATAGGCGCTGGAGCAAGCATAGCCTTAGGTAATATATTACCTCTTAGAAGTATCACGGAAGGTACGAAAATATGTAACATTGAATTAAGACCTTATGATGGTGGCAAACTTGTTAGGGCAGGCGGGACTTACGCTATACTAACAGGCAAGACCTCTACACACGCAATAGTAACTTTGCCGAGTGGAAAGCAAAAGATGATACCTCTTGATGCACGAGCAACAATAGGTGTTGTTGCTGGAGGAGGTAGAATTGAAAAACCGTTACTTAAGGCTGGTAACGCATATTACAAATGGAAGGTAAGAGCAAGGAAATGGCCTAGAGTTCGTGGAGTTGCTATGAATGCTGTAGATCACCCGCATGGCGGTGGATCACACCAAAGCGAATCCAAGCCAACAACAGTATCAAGGAATGCACCGCCTGGTAGGAAAGTAGGACATATAGCTGCTAGGAGAACTGGTAGAAAGAAAGGAGCGCACTAATGTTTTAACATTGAATTTTGCTCGCTTTTAGAGACCATAAAATCTTTTAAGAATTCTTTCCACAGATTCGTATCCCGGACTCATACTTTCTATCACTTTCAGTCTATATTCGTATTCTGCTTCAATATCTTCTCTCAGCAGCCTTTTTGATAGTCTCTTTAAGGTGTAGCTTTTAATTATTTCATCACCTTTATCAACTGAAAATATCTCCCTCCATTCGTTACCAACCCTTTCATATACCTTAAGCACTTTTCGTTCAACCCTATATCCTCTACGTATTCTAGACACAAATATTAGTAGAGCAGTATTTAACGACAACATTGTGTACAGATCCTGCGATAAGAGACCTCGAACAGCCATTTCGTATTCTTCTGGTGTTGACGCATGAAATGTTGTGGCTGAACCTGAACCTGATGCTACAGCCCTCACTAATGCAGTAATCTCTTTCCCTCTTACTTCACCAACAACAAGCATGTCAGGTCTATATCTAAGTGCTGTAAAGCAGCGTTGCAACATCTCCTCGGAATCTTCACCAAAGAACTGAATAAATCGAGGTCTCAGAGGCAACTTGATTTCTGGAACATCTTGCACAACAATGATCTTCCAGTTAGGATTGCTTAATTGTAAAAATGCATTTAAAATTGTAGTTTTTCCAGAACCGCTACCACCCACTATCACATAGAAGAGTTTGGCGTCATTAACAAGCCATACAAGTGCAGCAACCTTTGCATCTACAACACCTTGCTTTATTAACGTAATAGCGTCTATCGGAATTTCATTCAATTTTCTAATATCGAGTGTAGGACCTGCTGATATTGGTTCACCAAGTGTTGCTGCCACTCTAAATCCCTCCGGTAATAATGCATGAAGCTCAGGCTTCTTAATAGATATTGATTTACCACTTTTAATAGCAATTCTCTCTATAAGGGCTCTTGCCTCATCCATGCTCTGAAACTGAATGTTTGTCACTAATGCTTCATAAGATAGGAAGTCTTTGTGAACTACTGTAACCGGTTTTTCCCAGTAAGATAACTCTATATCTTCTACGTCCTTGTCCTTGATCACAACATCTAGCACTCCATACCCCTTTACATCTCTATAAATATAATACATAATTGTATCGTAATATCTACGAAAACTTTCATAAACATTTAGCTCCTTTGCTATAACCTCTAGTATCTTCCCAATATCGTCTAACAAATCAAAGCTGATATAAGACGTGTAGAGCGCCTCCATGAGAATATTGTAAAGATGTCTGATTTCATCGTTCACAGGCGGTTCATTAATCAAGTACCTAGCGACGCCCTGCTTATCTATGCATATTATAACCTGTGCTGATCCAATACTATACTTCCTCAATACTTCTAAGCATAAATCTTCAATGTTGCTTACTGTTAGTACCTTCAATTCCTTATTTATACCGATTTTACCTCCTCTATCTTTAATGTTGTTAGTGTTACGCACCCCCTTAGAAAATATTTTAAGCATTGAGTACCCTAAACTATAACTAAGCTTAAAAAGTGGTTAATGTTGCCCTAGTGCCTTACTCTTTACTACGGCATCAACAACTACATGATATTTTCTAGTTGCAACCCCTCTTATTACATGCCCTCCTACAGGTTCGACCTTCGCCTTTTCTTCTTCCGCAATTCGTGAAACAATCTGAAAAGCTTTCAGGAGAGCTTCACGCTTATTGTGTGCATCAACAAAAAGATGAGGATGTATAACACCCCCTATCTTTACAGCCTTTAAAGCCACTCTTAATGCTTGTTCAAAAAGCTCTGGATAAGGCATTAGAATTCTATCAAACAAATTATCAAACGAGGAGGTTATTATCAACGCATCACCATGAATAATTTCATTAATTGATGCAACTTTATTCAACTCGATATTTATCCTAGCATACATTACAGCATATTTATTTATGTCAATGGAGACAACATATGAAGGTTGAGCATACTTTGATATTATCACACTATAAGGTGCAAACCCCGCAAACATATTTAAAATTACTTCGCCTTTTCTAACGAGTTTCGCTATACGCATATGATCATAGCTTAAAACAGGAGATATGTATACCTTTGTAAAATCAAGCTTAAATACACATCCATGCTCTTTATAGGTAACCTCTGTCTTCATTTCTCCAGCCAGATGCACATATTCTCTAACCCTTTCAACGCCACGTACTGGTGAAACTGCAAGCCAAACACTTTTTATATAAGGAAGAGCTCTTAGAAGTTCCTCACCAACGACTTTAAACAAATCTACAGGTAAATCAAATGGTTTCCTAATTATAGCAACATCCCCTAAGATCTCAATACGCTTCCAAACAAGTGAACTATACTGAGGACCCAAAACCTTATTTACCACCTCCCTTAAAAGCGCCTTTCTCGTCATAGACCGTCACATTAAATTACTGTGATTTTAACTACGCAAAATGATGTTCAGCATTTCCGGCTTTCTTCATCTATGTCATGAGACCCTCTGCTCATCATCTGATCTTTATTCAAGTCAAGAATGTAATACTGGTAGCCGGGCGGGGATTCGAACCCCGGTCACGGGGGCCAAAGCCCCGCATCCTTGGCCGCTAGACGACCCGGCTACTTACCTCTAGTGCTAAATCTGTATTAACTTTAGTTAAGTTAAAGATTTATAAGATTTTATGATCATGAACCAACATTTCATCTTGAATCGCTGGCACCATAAAACATTGCATTGTATTCAAATTAATGTATCCCCATAACCAAAAACCTGATCTAGACCTCATTACGTCACATCAAAACTCTAATAAATGATAAAACAATAACTTGAATTTTCGTAATGCAGTATAATATTTCCTATAATGGATAGGATTGAATAGGATTGAAATGAAATTTAGAGCTCTGCATTATTACATTAAGTACATTAAGTAATAGATTTTTCTACATGTGACAGGTTGCACCAATATCTACTTTCACAACCCATCCTTGTTTTCCTAGCCCTTTTGAGAGTATGTCTTCAATAGCTTTCTCTGCCTTTTCCTCATTACTGAATAATGCAATTACACAGCCTCCTAATCCTGCTCCAGAAAGTTTTGCTCCATATGCTCCATTTTCAATGAATGCATTTACTATGTTATCCAGTTCAGGTAAGCTAACCTCATATAAATTACTTAGAAGTTTGTGCTGGTATGTCATCACATAACCTATTAGTGCTTGACGACCTGCTAGGTACAGCTCTTTAGCTTTTATAGGGTCTACTTCCAAAGCAGATATGATTTCCTGCTCCGTTACCTCTAATCCCTTTAAAATTTTTACAGCGAGCATTGTTGAGCGATGAGCTTTAATTGTATATACTATTCTATTTCTCGCTTTCTCGTCTAGTAAGTTAAGATAGGGCTGGAGCATTTCAAGCTTTAGTTCACGCCATTGGGGTTCCCAATAGCGATAGCCTAGAAGTTTCCTTAAATTTGGAGGAGCTACTTCCATAAGTTTTCTTAACCCTTCCTCGATTTCTCTCTGCCTCTGTGGATGTATTTCTGCCGTGCTATGCTTTATTCCGCTATCAATAACCGCAAAAACTCCTCCACTCCACTTCAAAACCTCTACATTATACGGTGGAATGGTTTCAATTAGTGCAACGCCTCCGAAAGCTGATGCGTACTGATCAAGTCTACCGCAAGGTATTCTCATGATGTCATGCTCAGCTATGTATGCAAGCTCTGCAATATCTTTAACGCTTAACTGTAAATTAAAAAGCTTGTTCAATGCTGTAATTATAGACACCAATAGTGTTCCACTACTGCCTAGACCAGCCGCAATAGGGACTTCACTCCTGATCCACCCAATGAAGCCCCCAACCTTATAGCCTGCCTGTCTCAAAGCTATTATAGCTGCCCTCACATAATTACCAAACCATTTATATTTTGACTCTAGCTCGTTTTCCACAACGTCGAATTCATCAATATACTCTGCACCTTCATCGAGTAAATTACCTGAAGCTATACGAACCTTACTCTCGTTAAGCCTCTTTAATGCTACATAAGTACGTAAATTAATTGCCACAGAAACTACAGGAAGCCCCTTATAATCTTGATGCGTATTTAGGAAATCTAAACGTCCTGGTGCTGAACATACAACCTCGGGTTCTTCTCCATACATTTTCTTGAATTCATTGATTACAGTATTAAGCATATGATGACTCATAGTATACAACACCTTCGCATGTTTAATCCGATTTCTAATCCTATACATGTATTTAGTTTGGTTAAATGTTGTAAATGAAGAAAGAAATTTAATTCCTACTTTGCACTATTAACGCATTCATTGATCTTTGCCCTAAGCTTACTTGCATTCTCTTCTGGTACAGCATCATAAGTAAAGTTACCTCCTCCTGTTTCCATACCAGCTGCATACTTAAGCTTACCTTCATCGCGCAGAAAACCGTAGATCTCTATATGTAAGTGATAGTATGGGTGTGACCCCTTTAAGGGGGCTTGATGCAAAACCATTATGTAAGGCATAGGCTTTGAAAACACCCTCTTCAAACCACAAAGACTGTACTTCAGGATTTGCGCCAACGAGCCTACCTCACCTTGCGTTAATTCTGTAAGGAGTTGCAAATGCCTCTTAGGATATATGTGAATCTCAAATGGCCAATGCGCGTAGAACGGCATAAAAGCTATCCAATCCCTGTTCTCCAATAACACCCTAATTCCATCCTCTTTCTCTACCTCAATAATCTTGCAAAAAATACAGGAATTGTTTTCCTTCCAATAGTTTTTGGCATTTTCCATCTCTCTCAAAATTTTTATGGGAGTGAAAGGCAAAACATATATCTGACTATGCGGATGCGTTAATGAGACACCTATCTCTCTGCCTTTATTTCTAAACCACAGAAAATACTCTACGAACTCTTTATCCATTATTTCTTTCTGCTTTTCAATGATTAGGTTAATAACATAAGCTATTTGCTCTTCCGGTAAATCGCTGAGATCGTCAATATCATGCAGCGGTGTCTCTATAACCACATAACATTTTCCATAAGCTTTTTGCGTTTTATAAAATCTATGTTTTGTAGGCTCAGGAGGCTCTTCAGTAAGCATAGGGTATTTATTTTCAACTATAAGAGCTTTCCAGCCATATCCCGTTTCCTCCGTACCCGGACAAAACGGGCAAAACGTTGTTGGTTGCCAAGGTCTAAAACTACGTATGTTTGATACCATAACCCATTCGCCAAGTATCGGATCCCAACGCAGTTCCATAACAAGTTTTCTGCTTTCCAATATAGATCACTCCTTTAACAGAACTTAGATGATATTCAGTGGTATATGCTATTAATGCAGGCTAAATGTTTGTTTTGCACCGTTCAATAACATGCCTTGTCACCAAAGCTGCTGCCTCAAAAGCTTTCTTTCCGTACCTGAATAATTCAATGCTTAAACACTGTCCACACCTATTCAATGCATCAATAAGTATTGAGTAGTGGTGTTGAGGTAAAAAGGCTGCAATGTAACGATGATACGAAAGCTTTGGCAACACTTTGGACAATAGGTAAATAAATTTCTCTCTGTATACATTGTTTAACTCATATGTCGGATAATCATAGTTAGCAAAAGGATAGTAAATGTCAAGTTCTCTTGGAACTAGCAACATGGGCTCTGATAGAATATAGACTTGAATGATGTTATGCGCAATATGTTTCTCTATTTGCATGTCAACAATTCTGTGTAGGGGGGAAAGTCTATAAGGCTTTATACGAGAACAAGGTAGTATGAGTGCACAAGGCTTTCCTGTTAAACTAGGGTCAAAGATGTTTAATAAGAAATTGTGCCATAAAACAACATGTTCATGATCGAACAAATTAAGTTTAGTCGTATTTCTAAGAATTATATCACCAGGCTTTATACTTAGTAGATGGTTAGCTAGAGAACCTAATTCTCTATAGAGATAATCTATATATGAGTTTTCAATGCTGGTCACACTTCCTCACCGCATACAGTAACATTCTGAAGGTACAATTATAAGAGAGAGCAGCGCCAAGTAGGAAAGAAATGGTGATGCATAAACAATAAAAATTACTGAACTAAATTATAAAAGCGTTGAATTAAGATAACACCTTTTGTCTACACTATGCTATTGGCATATCACTTTGTTTGCTTGTCTTCTGGTCTATTTGGAAAGAACTCTGGATAATATTGTTTTAGTAGTCTAGCTATGTCAACGACAGGTGTAAAGGTTTTGTAGGCGTTATATGCTATTTCATAATACTTTGTCTTATCCCTTTCATAGAGGTCAATAATGTACTCAAGTTTCTTCACGAAGTCTCTATAATCATCTTCATCTATCCTTCTTGCTTCCTCACTTTCAATATCTATGAACTCAGTTAATTCTTTTCCAAAGAACCACCCATTAACACCATCAACTATAAGTTCTAAGCTCGCTCCATCGCGAGATGAGAGTGTTGGAACTCCATTAGCTCCCGCCTTCATCATACTAGTTCCACTAGCCTCCCAACAGCTAAAGGGTGTGAATAGGAGGAGATCACTGGATGATAGAGCATAGTATGCAAATTCTATTCCATAGCTTGGATAGTAGAAGAAGTTAGGTAAGGCTCTGCTATACCTACTAAATATTGCTGCCATTTCTTTACCCCATTCATCATTGGGATGAGGTTTACCTGAAACAACAATGAATATCCTATCCTTTAAGTCGCCATTTTCCTCAACAAGCCATTCTATAAAGTATGGCCTCTTGTATTTAACTATCCTTCTTACCCATGAAACTATCAGTTTATCTCCTACAGATTTTCCACTTAAAGCTCTAATGATTGAGCTGAGCTCTTGTTTAAATCCTTCATGAATTTTTCTTAGCTCCTCCGATGAGCCTGGATCTTTCTTTATTCTTTGCCATCTATCCAAATCAACAGCATTAGTTATGTAACTCATTTTTTCGATGTATTTGGGGAAGAACATCTTTGTGACCTCAAAATGCTTTTTAGATACCGTAAATACCTTCTCAACGATCTCCATCGCAGCTTCTGTCATGGTTTTTACATTGGGTAGCGATATTCCTAGAATCTCTTCTGCATCCTTACACAGTTTTGGATGGCCCCAGGGGCCTGGTGTATGAGTGATAAACCTAGTTCTAACACTAGTCGGTAGTAAATACGGTACTAACGCTAGGTGTGCCTCCTGCACATCAACAACACTAATACCTTCACCAGCAAGCACCTTCTTTATGATTTCGCTAGCCACAGCGGCTGCTGTTATGTAGTATGTGCACTCATCGTGATGATGCCTATATAAGTACCTAAATAGTCTAGCTACAGTTAAAGGTCTCTTTATTCTATAGAATAACACACGTGCTGAACCATAGCTAAATTCATATATGTCAGCCTCCGCCAAGAGACCCCCATCTTTTTTCCTAACTTCAATACTCCTCAAATACCTTAGCTTGCTCAGAAAACTTAGTGAATGCCTATGCCTCACTTCAACTAGCTTACCTCTAACACCGTAATCCCAATCAACATAGCCATTAGGATAGAAAGGAGTTATAACGGTGTATGGCAACCCAAGCCTTGCTGCACCATAAAACTTGTCAGCCTCTAAAACCCCCAAACCACCTGCAAAATTGGCCGAACCTTCTAAAGCTATCTCCATAGTAACACTAACTATCTGCCCTTTCAAGCATCAACCCTCTAATCATTTTATTCTTGAATAACAACATCATTAAATTCAAAAGTAATTAAGAGAGAGTAATAAGTCTTCATTGCAACACTAATTACATGAATTATACCAATATTTATTGCACTTAGTTTGTGGCGGGCCCGCGGGGATTTGAACCCCGGACCACCGGCTCCGCAGGCCGGCGCTCTGTCCTGGCTGAGCTACGGGCCCTGATGCCTGTTCATGCTAATATTTACTCGTGTAGCGCGGTACTAAAATATTACCGCCTCTGCATAAAAGAATGTAGCTGTCTTTCATGAATACCAAATGTTTTAATGAATGTTTATTTCCTTTCTTACTTTATACTTTAAACTTAAACTAGGATGTGAATGTCGAAGGAAAAGGCGATCATGACATGATATTGGAGACCAGCATGTTGCTTGGTATGGTAAGCGGAGCACTTGGCATAATCTATGTCATAGCAGTGATCCTAAGCATTCTCCGAATTAAAATTGATACATCAACCGATGAAGCAAAACGAGCTTACCAAATTCATGAATATATTCGAAGCGCTGCTATTGCGTATATTAGGGCTCAGTATACAATCATCCTCTCAATAATATCTATAATTACTATAGTTTTAATGCTACTAGGAGCTGTATTAAGCAATAGTACAGTGCTATACATGGGTTTAGCCTATTTGTTGGGAGGTCTTAGCTCTGCTACTGTAAGCGTTGTCGGAATGTATACAGCTATACTAACCAATATTAGGGTTCTCAACGTATTGAATAAGAAGGGTCTAAAATCTGCTCTAACCTTAGCGTTCAGGGGAGGTTCTGTAACAGGATTTCTTGTAGGCGGCATAGGTTTGCTAGGAACCGCAGGACTTTTCATTGCGTTCAACGGATTTTCAGATTCTATTAAAGCTACAACCATACTTCTTAGCTACGCATTTGGCGCTAGTACCGCTGCTCTCTTCGCTAGGGTTGGAGGAGGAATATACACCAAAGCAGCTGATATAGGGGCAGATCTTGTTGGAAAGGTAGAGGTAGGTATCCCAGAAGATGATCCAAGAAATCCGGGGGTTATTGCTGACAATGTAGGTGACAATGTAGGCGACTGTGCAGGGATGGGTGCAGATCTCTTTGAATCATATGTAGAGGGAATGATAGCACCAATGGTTATAGCCGCAATGATCAATAACGCCACATTAATAGCTTACCCAGTTCTCTTCTCAGCAGTAGCACTCCTAACAGCATTAATCACATCACAATTCGTAGCAGTCTCACCCTTGGAACACCCAGGCAGAACCCTTACTTTAACCTCAGCACTAACAATACTGCTAACTGCTGCAGTAAATGCTGGTATAACGGCACTAAGCATACCAACAGCAATGCCAGCCCTGATTGTTAGCATACTGGGTCTTGTAGCTGGTGCAGTAGTGGGCTTTACATCAGATTACTTCACATCACCACAGTATACACCAGTTAAAATTGTTGCAAGAAGCTCACAATTCGGACCTGCACTTACGATACTAAGCGGCTTGTCCATGGGGTTCTACAGCACCTTCGCACCAAGCGTAGCCATAGCATTAGCAACTATAGGTGCTTACATAGTTGGTTCAAGTTTGAACGCAACAGAACCTTTACTTGCAGGAATATACTCAGTAGCTCTTGCAGGTACTGGGATGCTCTCTGTATCACCAGTAATAGTCTCTGCTGATGCATACGGACCCATAGTTGACAATGTAGCAGGTTTAGCTGAGCAAGCTGGCTATGGAGAAGAAATAAGGTCAAAGGCTGATCTACTAGACTCAGCAGGAAATACAATGAAGTCTATATCCAAAGGCTATGCAATAGGATCTGCAGCATTAACAGCGCTAGCATTGTTATTCAGCTTCGCAAGTGTATTAGCAACGCGAGGCGGAATGAAGGTTGAAGAAGTAATGCAAACCATATTTAATGCTGGAAATCCATATCTAGCTCCATACTTCATAGGAGGAATAATAATAGGGGTTGTAATGGTGGCACTATTTGTTGCCATGATTATACAGGCTGTAACTGCTGCTGCTGGAAAACTTGTAGATGAGATAAGGAGGCAATTCAAAGAAAAACCAGGCATACTCGAGTGGAAGGAAAGACCAGACTATGAGAGAGCGGTACAAATAGTTACATACTATGCACTTAGAAGACTCATTGCACCGGGATTACTAGCCCTACTGACACCAATAGTACTAGCATTGATAGGGCCTTTATTAGGTGATTGGCGTCCTGCAGGAGCATTACTGGGAGGAGTATTGCTAGGCTCCATAGCTTCGGGACTCCTACTAGGGCTATTCCAAGGAAATGTTGGAAACACATGGGATAACGCCAAAAAGTATGTTGAAGCTGGAAACTTAGGTGGAAAGGGTACTGAAACCCATAAAGCAACTGTTGTAGGAGATACAGTCGGAGATCCCTTAAAGGATGCTGCAGGACCTGCAATAAACATCATGATTAAAGTTATGGCAGTATCATCAAGTGTAATAGTCCCATTTATACTCTTCGGAGTTTAAGTCTAAAACAAAACTTTTTCCATTTTATGCTCCTTGAAGCAATTTGAAAATATAAGCCACATCTACATTAACTGCAGCTCTATAGGTCTCTTCATAATTCTCTTAGCAGGTCTTATATTGGTATATCTAAAGCCGCAGTACTTACATTTTCCTTGATCTACAGCACCCCTTATTAAAAACCCTCCTTGTCTAACAATAATTGGGTTTTTGCACGAGACGCAAAATGTTGATGCTAACTCAGTAGAAGGCTCTAGAGGTGCTTGAACAATCACATTGAGTTTACGAATACTGTCAACGATGTTGATCTTTTTATCAAAAGAAATATTCTCTGAAAATATTATGTTAAACGGGATCAAGAATCTTGTAAGAGTTTCACTTAATGAAGAAACGAACCTGATTATTGGATCAATAGAGTTCTCATTTTTAATTACAGCTACGAACTCTATTTGCTTTCCATAATCATAAAGTTTTTCTAGGAAGCTCCTAACGACTTTCAAATCATTTTCCTTTATTAAATAATGTTCAGCAATTTTATCTGTAACTTCAAAAAGAATTAGATCAATATGTTGTAGAATTTCATTAAAGTTGTCTAGCGATGAGAAAACGAATGGGATGTTCGCCTTAATACCTATGCAGGAATGAATATGCTTGCGAAGGGTCTCTATAAGTTTCTTCACATTTCTCTGGTTGTATGGTTCACCTCCATGGAGCATCACAATATCAGGGGAGAACCTATGAATCAAATCCAATATTTGAGCATGATCTATGTTTAGTGTTACAGCACTTCTACGAGATAAATGCGCTTCCCAAGGGCATTCTTCACATTGAAGAGGGCATTCAATAAAAATTAAACTTATTGCTAATCCTCCAGGAGCACAAAAAGCTAGTGGAACTTTCTCTACATTTTGTAATGTTATTGATGAGAGAGCATAGGTTTGGTATTCCGTCATCACTCACTCATCCTAACCTAATGCGTATAGAGATATTTATATGAAACCATTTTCTTTAAGCTTAATCTATCTCATTAATTTTGAAGCAGTTATTAAGAAAAGATCTATAAAAAACTTTTGAAAATCGATGAAAAGGTGATAAAACATGTCAATATTAACATTATCTGGAGTGCCACAATCGTTAATAGAAAGCTTGCACCGCGCATGTGCGTCAACACCTATTGAAGTGCAATACAAGAGGTTTCCTGATGGAGAACAATATCTGAGAATATTAACTAAGCCCGAACCTCCTGTAACTGTTGTACAATCAATTTATCCAGATCAAGATAGAAAACTTGTTGAACTTTATTTAGCGCTTGAAGCGTTGAACGGTTTAGACATAAATGAGGTAAATCTTATAATAACATATATGGCTTATGCTCGCCAAGATAAAAGGTTTCTGGAGGGAGAACCTATAAGTGTAAAAGCTCTTTACATGCCATTAAAGCTATATAAAATTAAGAAAATCCTAGCCCTAGACCTTCACTCAACTAAGATACCAGAAATTTTAGGACTTAACATTAGGAACGTGCTTCCGCATGCATATTTAGTCGAAAAAGCTGGAATTAACATAGATTTTGTTCTATCTCCTGACAAGGGTGCTATACATCGTGCCCAGACCTTAGCTGAGAAAAAGAAAGTGCCATTTGACTATTTAGAGAAGTATAGGGACAGAATAACCGGTGAAATTACAGTAACTCTACGTGAACTGAATGTAAAGGGAATGAATGTTGCCATAGTGGACGATATAATTAGTACTGGAGGCACGATTGCTAAAGCAACACAAATATTACGTAGATTAGAGGCGAACAAGGTGTATGCAATTGTAACTCATGCATTAATATCTGAAAAGACTATAGAGACGTTGAGCAATGCAGGTTTGGATATGCTAATTACAGCAAATAGTGTTAGGCATCCAGAGAAATTACCGTCATGGATACGTGTCATAGATGTCGGTGAGCTTCTCTGTAAAGAGTTGAATGAGATGGTGTAAGCTAGATAGATGTGAGGATGCACAATGAAAAAAGGTGTTTTTGTATTTAGGTTAAGCAACGAACTCCCCTCTATAGCGTACTCTGAGCTGAGATCAGTACTTGTAGCTGACGTGCCTATTGCAAGAATCCTTGATAAATTTGATGAATTTGTATTCGTAGATATTGCCACTAAAGACGTTGCAAAAGTATATGAGCGAACATCTCTAGTTATTGAAGTAGGAGAACTTATTGATGTAATAGATGAAGGTGCTGTTTTTGATTTTATTAAGTCCTTAAAGAGCGAAAGTGACTATAAGGATTTATGTGTTCAACTTGATGCGATACGAGGATTTGGAAAGAAAGAATTGATAGAGGCCTTAACGGTTTTTCTGCAAGATTTTGGTATAAGCTTTAATAAGAAATGTCAGAATATCGTCAAGATTGCTTCTGTGAACGGTATTATTATAGCATACAGAGTTTTATATAGGAGAAGGAAAATAAAGTTTGATGCAAGGGAACCTCACAAAAGACCTTGCTATAGACCTGGAACAATGAAGCCCTGCTTAGCGCGTGCATTAGTAAACTTGGCTCAAATCCCATCAGACGGTACACAGATAATGCTCGATCCCTTCTGTGGCGTTGGAGGAATCGTATTAGAGGCCTGCAACATGAATATAAAGGCGCTATGTAGCGATCTAGACTCAAATATGGTGTTATGTGCAAAGAAGAATATTGAATTCTTTAATTGCACTAACAACATTGAGGTGCTCCTCGCTGATGCTACAAAGACTTTTTTGAAATCTCTAAGTGTTGATGCAATTGTAACAGACCCTCCATATGGTAGGCAAAGCATTCCCAGAGGTTCAAGCCTAAAGAAATTAATTGAAGGTTTCATAAGTAATGCTATAGATATCTTAAGGAGTAGGAGACGAATGGTGTTCGCAGTTCCAATAGAATTTGAAGATTACGTTGACGCACTTCTCACTGATTATGGATTCAGTGTCGCTGAAAAGCACCTAAATATGGTACACGGATCACTAACTAGAGTTATCTATGTGGCTGTGAAAACATGAAACTGATATTCTTAGGCACCGGCGCATCAAGTCCTACACCTAAGCGATATACCTCAAGCATCCTCCTTCATGTAGGCCATATCTACACATTACTTGATTGTGGTGAAGGAGCCCAGATCAGGTTACAGCAAGTTGGTGTTGATGTGCTTAAACTTAGATACGTTATGATAACACATAAGCATGGAGACCATGCTTACGGGCTTCAACCCCTTCTTGACAGCTTTTTACTGAAAGTCACTACGCAGAATATATCTGGAAAAGTTCTAACCATATACGCACCCAAGGATATATGCGATGAGATTTTATCAAAATTCAAAATTCAAAACCATTTAATTGAGTGTGTATCGATAAGCACTAAAGACGACGTTGAAACAGATTTCATTGAGTTAGAGAAACTAAAGGCAAAGTTTATCCGTATGTACCATGGCGATACTGAAACATATGGGGTTTACATTGAAGCTAAAAATGCAAACAAAAACAGTGTTTCACTCTTCTACTCTGGCGATGGCATATGCCTAGAAGACTGCATCAAGGTATTAAAAATGTTACACCCTTGCATACTAATTCATGAGGCATCCTTTCTCGACTATCCACACGATATATCCAAGGCAAGAGAAAAACACCATGCTACAGTAGCAGATGCAGCTTTTTTAGCCAAGGAGATCGGCTCACAAGTGCTTGTACTTACACATATAAGTGCAAGGTATCGTGAAAGTCTGTTGAAGGACTATATTTCAAGAGCTAGAAAGGTGTTTTCAGGTGATATAATTCTTGCTGAAGATTTATCCACGATGGTTTTAAGCAAGATCCACTGCAGATATGACTAAGGCCGCCACATTACTATACATCTGTAGGTCTCGGCAATTCCCACAAAGGTTTTCCATGCGCTGTTTTGGGTGCTAACCAATCAATCAATGCATTTATGTTTTTGCTTGATATGATAACATAGATAGATCCCAGAGGGCTTTCAGCATCTGAATCAACAAAACTGATTATACCTTGGTATGCTGCTTGCTTATGCAAGCGAATTTCGATTGTGTCTCCTCGTAAATTCTTAAGAAATATATTTCTAGAGGTATCAAGTATCCTTTGCCTTCTTAACCCATCATACATCTTACTCAGTACATCAATGCTGTTCTCTTCTATAATAATGAGCTTCCTTTCGTTACTCAACTCCTCAACTTTAAAGTTCTTGAATGTGAATATATTCTTTAGAGCTTTCAACACCTTTTCTATGTCTTCTGTGGGCCTCACTTCAACTTCTATTCTGATGTACACCATTTGTTATACACCATAGTTAAGAATTTCTCTACCTCTAGTTTAAACTTTTCAATAGTATCTTCATTTACAAGAATCACATCTGCTAAAGCTATCACGGTTCCTAACCCCCATGAAAGTTCCTCAAAATCCCTCTTTTTGAACTCCTCAAAATCCCTAGGATCTCCTTGTCGACCTCTATCAAGAATGCGTTGAAATCTAGTTCTAGGCGAGGCATGTACTGCCACAATTAAGTATTCCTTTACACCAACGCCCCTCTTAATTGTTTCAACCTCTTCGATGCTTCGAATACCATCAACAATAACTATGCAACTGCTTTTACAGCTTTCTAAAACTTTAGGTAAAGCAATCTTAGCTATAGCTTCCTTCCCCATTTTCATTCTCAACTCGTTTGCAATCCTAAGGGCATTTTCAAGCGTGGGTTCTAAACCACGTTTACGAACCTCTTCTCTAACTACATCGCCAAGCGAAATTACTGGAAATCCATTTCTTTTAGCTACTTCTGCAAATACACTTTTGCCTGCACCTGGCATCCCTGTTAACAGTATTATAGCCCTACACCCCATCTGATCACCCCCATTAACAATGCTATTCTCAAGTCAAAGTACTATGAATTATACAGTTATTACGTAGTACATAAATTAGTTTTTAAATTGCTCATTCTTCAATAATAGTAGTTAGGTGTAAAGACATGAGCTTTAGAGTAAAAGATCTTTCACTAGCTGAAAAAGGAAGGGTTCAAATAGAGTGGGCATGGCGTCACATGCCAGTACTGAACCTTATAGCCAAGGAGTTTGAGGAAGAGAAACCACTAAAAGGGGTAAGAATTGCAGCAGTACTGCATGTAACTAAAGAAACGGCAGTACTTGTTGAGACATTAATGCGTGGAGGTGCAGAGGTGTGGCTTGCAGCTAGTAATCCTCTATCAACTCAAGATGACGTCGCAGCTGCATTGGCTATGGAGGGTGTTCATGTCTATGCATGGCGTGGTGAAACAGTGGAAGAGTACTTCGATGCGATAAAAACCATTGCAAAATCTGAGCCGCACGTTGTTATAGATGATGGTGGTGATTTCCATGCATATTTGCATTCACAAGCAACGGAAATAGCTGAAAAGATATGGGGTGGAACTGAAGAGACTACAACAGGTGTCATAAGGTTAAAGGCCATGGAGCAGCAAGGTATCTTAAAGTATCCGGTTATTGCTGTGAATAATGCTCTCACAAAGTTCATGTTTGACAACAGATACGGTACGGGTCAAAGTACATTAGATGGTATTATGAGAGCGACAAACACATTAATAGCGGGTAAAGTTGTTGTTGTTGCAGGCTATGGATGGGTTGGAAGAGGAATAGCGTGGAGAGCAAGAGGAATGGGTGCAAGAGTCATAGTGACCGAAGTCGATCCGATAAGAGCTCTAGAAGCTGTTATGGACGGATTTGAGGTTATGAAAATGGATAAAGCTGCTGAGATAGGGGATATATTCATTACAGCAACAGGAAACATTAATGTAATTACGAGAAAACATTTTGAGAAGATGAAAGATGGAGCAATACTTGCAAATGCTGGACACTTTGATGTTGAAATAAATGTACGAGAGCTTGAATCAATTGCTGTTGCAAAAAGGGAGTTACGTAACTGCGTAACAGAGTATCTTATGCCTGACGGAAGAAGGCTCTACCTCTTAGCTCAAGGCAGACTAGTAAACCTGGTATGTGCAGAAGGGCATCCAAGCGAGGTAATGGATTTGAGTTTTGCAAACCAAGCACTAGCAGTTAAATATATTGTGAAGAATAGAGGCTCTTTAGAAAAGAAAGTCTATAATGTGCCTAAGGAGATAGATACACGCGTTGCTGAATTGAAATTAAAATCTATGGGCATTGAAATAGATAGTTTAACAGAGGAACAAATTAAGTACTTAAAGAGCTGGATCGTTTAACTTCTAGCTTTAGATATGCACAATCAAAGCAAAAGAATTCAATAAAGGATCCCTACACCAATACAATAACCAACAATTTCCGGAACCAATATTTATTTCCTATCTGCTTTTATACAATTACTTTTGCATATAACGTTTATTTTGCTGATCATTAAGTTTGAATTAGTTTTAATTAATGATAAGGTAAAAGGTTTTGGTGGACCGGCCGGGATTTGAACCCGGGACCTCTCGGGTGCGAACCGAGCGCTCTTCCAGGCTGAGCTACCGGCCCGCACACAACATATTATACTTTATATGTTGCGCTTAAAACTTATTCTAAACGAGATTTTCAATTATTTCTTGCTGTTTACAAGTTATATAATATTAATTGTAGTATGTTGAATTTGCAGGGTACTAGTGAATATGCCGAACGAGATTGATGTGCTGGATAAAATCTTCACGAACGCATTAAAGTCTAGAATATTTATTAATAGGGATGTTCTACGTCCTGATTATATACCGGACGAATTGCCCCATAGGGAGGAACAGATATCAAAACTTGGCTCCATCCTGGCACCTGCATTAAAGGGGTCTAAACCAAACAATGTATTTATCTATGGTCTTACAGGTACAGGAAAAACTGCTGTAACGAAATATGTGCTCAAAAGACTTTATGCAAAAGCACTTGAACTAGGTGTTGATGTAATTCCATGCTACGTTAATACTAGACAGGATAATACTACTTACAGGGTAATACTAAAGCTAAGTGAATGTATAGGTCTAAAGCTGCCATTTACAGGCATAGCCACATCTGAGGCTTATAGACGTTTCTTACGTGTTCTAGACTCTAAAAATGCTATAATGATCGTTGTACTTGATGAAATAGACTTTCTTATAAAACGCTCTGGAGACGAGATACTCTATCGTTTGACTAGAAGTGACGATGAGCTTTCTGCATCAAAAATTTCTGTTATAGGAATCACAAACGATCTTAAACTTGTTGAAGAGCTTGATCCTAGGGTCAAGAGCAGCCTAGGCGAGATAGAGCTTGTGTTCCCACCTTACAATGCACTGCAGCTGGAGGATATATTAATGCAGAGAGCTAAATTAGCTTTTGTACCCGATGCTATAAGTAAAGATGTTATAAGCCTTTGTGCAGCTTTAGCAGCGCGTGAACATGGTGACGCAAGACGAGCCTTGGATTTATTACGTGTTGCAGGAGAAATTGCGGAAAGGGAAGGAGCTGAGAAAGTTACTGTAAATCACGTCTATAAGGCTTTACAAGAAATTGAGGTTGACAGAGTTGTTGAAGTTGTCGCTTCAATGCCGTTGCATGCCAAACTAGTCTTGCTAGCAATAGTTGATCTTGTAAAGAAAAATGGAAAAACAACAACAGGGGAGGTTTACATGCAGTATAAGAATCTGAGTGCAAAACTAGGAATTGAAAATGTTACACAGCGAAGAGTAAGCGACATTATTAGCGAGCTCGATATGATGGGAATAATTTCAGCAACAGTAATAAGTAGAGGTAGATATGGAAAAACTAGGATAATAACCCTTGCCGTACCAGAAGACGCTATAATACGCGCCTTAAATGAGGATCCATATGTCTCGCAATTGCTTTCTAGGTCTTGACGATGGATACTTTGATATTCAAATAAAGAGGTTGGGTAAGCAAAGCGAGACATACCTTGTAGGTGTTGTTACATGTCCACATACAGTCGCCAATATATTATTAAAGTATATAACTATAGATGGACTTGATGGAACTATTAAAGCGCTAGAAGTAATAGATGAAGCATCATCGCTTCATACAATCAAAACCGTTTTTCTTGATGGCGTTACATACGCAGGCTTCAATTTAGTGAACCCTTACAGAATTTACGAAATAAGTTCCATACCTGTAGTGGTAATCTTTAGATATGATCTTGAGCTCGACAAAATCTTATTAGCGTTAAAAAAACATTTTAAGGATTACTACTTTAGGTATTCCGTAATAGAGCAAATATATAAAGCATCACATATTCTATATCTGAACAAAAATACAAAATTGAGATACACTGCTATAGGAATCTCAGTATCCGAAACTGAAAACATTCTTTACAATTTATGTAAACCCTTCCTCTACCCCTATCCTCTATACATTGCCGACCGTATAGCATCTGCTTTGGGACGAATCAAGTTTGGTCTATTCCATAAGTGACTATCCTTTACAATATTATGCTAAGAACCGTTGATTTGCATTAACTTCTTAAAATCTCTAGCAAGAATCCGATTCTATGAAATTGATAGAGCGATGAAGATGAAATGCCAACAGTTTAAAAGTTCTCAACAAGGTTTAATAATTGATGAGGAGTAATGTACTATATATTCATACTAGGCCCTGCAGGCTCAGGTAAAAGCTATCTAACTGCTGCATTAAGTGAGTGGCTTGAAGAACACGGACTTACAACAACCATCGTAAATTTGGATCCAGCAGCTGACTGGCTACCTTATTCACCAGATGTTGACATAAGGAAATACATAACGGTCGACGAAGTCATGGAGAAATACAACCTAGGCCCTAATGGTGCTTTAATTGCAGCAGTTGATCTCTCAATAAACTACGTCAATGACTTAGTAAGTGAGATAGATTCTTCTAAGCCTAACTATGTTCTTGTTGATACTCCAGGTCAGCTAGAGATCTTCGCATTTAGGAAAGTTGGTTCTCTCATGATAGATGCACTTGCAAGAAACTTTAAGTCCCTAGTTCTCTTCCTGCTTGAATCACACGCTGTTTTAAGGCCTTCCACAATGGTACCTCTATCAATTCTATCATTAGCTACATCATTCTCGCATAGAAAGCCTCAGCTAACCGTAATTACAAAAATAGATTTACTAAGTAGTGAGGAGTTTGAGATGCTTCAAAAACTTGTAGAGAATCCCCTAGATGTTCTTATGTCTTTAAAAGGCTATGAGTATTTTATGATAGGAGAAAGCTTAACAGAGGAAGTCTTATCAATAATTGAGGTAGCAGTGAAAAGAGCTCTAGAAGATGCCATACCAACCTCTGCTATAACAAATCAGGGAATTGATATACTGTATGCCGCTATGCAAAGGATTTTTGCTGGCGGTGAAGACTTTTATACTGAAGAACCTAGCGAGATACTGTAGACAATAAGAAATAGGTGATTACTTGAGCCAATATAATGAAGAACAACTAATGGTTCAACTAGGTACATTAAGGGAAGAACTACAAAATTTAACACTAAAGAGAGAGGAGCTCTATACTGCATTGCAAAAAATAAGAGTAGAATTGGAAGCAAAACGAAACGAGTTGAAGAAGAAGAGAGAGGAGCTGAATAATTTAAGGAATCAACTGAATGAGGTGAGAAACGAGATTAGAAATATAAAGAATGAATTGAAAACACTAAAAGAAGTCTTCAGAAACACACTAAATAACTATAAGGAAATATCAGCAAATTTGCGCACCCTAAATAAGATGCGCGGTAGCAATATTTCAATAGATGAGATGAGAGAGAGAATTGAAGAATTAGAATGGAAGTTAATTACTACGCCTAATCTGTCACCTGAAGAAGAAAAGAGGATTGTAAATGAAATTTCACGTTTAGAACAACAAATTAAGACAATACTATCCCAACATGCAAAGTTCGGAGAGTTGCTGGAGAAGTATGAAGAGCTTAGAAAAAGTCTTAATGAGCTGAGATCACAGATTAACGAAAAAAGATCAAGACTTGCTGTACTGATCCAACAGTTACAAGCATTGAAGGAGCAGCGAGATAGGTTAAAGAACGAGATCATAACTGTGATTGAGGATATAAAGAAGCTTAAGGCTGAGCGTGATAAGATAAAGAATGAAGTTACCTCAATAAGAGCATTAATAAATGAAAAGAGACAACAGTATCAGGAAATATTAAGTGAATTAAGAAGAATAAGGGAGGAGAAGAGAAGAGGTGAAGTACAAGCGTTTATAGAGGAGAAAAAGAAGCGTATTATGGAGAAATTGGCTAAGGGAGAAAGGATTACGCTGTATGAACTATATTTGGTGTATAAAGATGATGAAACCAAGCGATAAATGAAGGTTCTTTAAATTACCTTCCAAATCTTCTCTCTCTGTTTTGGTAAGATCGTATAGCTCTATACAAATCTATTTTTCTAAAATCTGGCCAGTATACATCACAAAAGAATAGTTCGCTGTACGCTATCTGCCAAAGAAGAAAATTACTTATCCTCATTTCTCCAGAGGTCCTAATAACCAAATCGGGCTCTGCTAATTCACCCAAATGAGATGTGGAAACATATTTGGATACTAGTTCTTCTGATATATCCTCTATTTTTATCCTACCTTGTAGAACGTCTTTAACAATAGATTTTATTGCCTCAACTATCTCCTGCCTACCTCCATAGCATAGAGCTATATTAAGCACCCTATCATTATATTTCGCTGACAGTTGCTCTACTTTCTTAGCTAATTCAACCACATCCTTCCTTACCAACTCTAATTTGCCTATAATCCTGATCCTAACCTTATACTTGTCAATAATTCCTTCACTCATTAACTCCTCCAAACCCTTTCTTATTAAGTTGAAGAGATTCTCCTTCTCTTCTTCACTTCTAAAAAGACAGTTTTCATGAGACATCGCATAGATAGTTACAACCTTTACCCCTAGATCATATAGGATAGGAAGTACTTCCTTCAGTTTCTCATATCCATGCCTGTGCCCCTCTTTAGGGTCAAGGCCATGCTTTCGAGCCCATCGCCTATTACCATCAGGTATTATAGCTATATGCTGTGGTATAGGACCTTTTACTATTTGTCTATACAAGTAACGTTCATAGAGATTGTATAGAAAGTCTGTAAATGGCTGAAGAAGCTTCTGCATACGATCGTTAAGCAAGAAATCTATGATCTTATCCACAACAGAATCTACAAATCGCTTAAAAGTCATAAGACATCCCGACATCAGACTTTTTCATTCATTAACTCTGCTACTGCTATAGCAGTAGTATTATCTGGCGTACTAAAGTAGACATGATGTAATACTCTGTTGCATCATCACTTAAAGCTTATAAATTGAAACAATTAAAGTAAAGTAATTGTACCACATACTAACGTATAACGACACAACATTAACTTAATTAAACAGGTGATAAAATTACATGGGTGTTTACCAAGGTAATGACCTGAAGAAAATAACCGGCGGTAAAAAAAGACCGCATAGAAAACCTCGAAAATATGAGATGGGAGGTTACCCAACAGAAACCAAGGTTGCTGAAAAGGATTATAGGGTAATTGATAGGGTCTTTGGAGGAAATGTAAAGGTACGATTAAAATATGCTGCATACGCAAATGTATATAATCCTAAAACAAAGCAGTGGTCAAAAACACGAATAATAAGCGTTGTTGAAACCCCTGCAAACAGAGAATTAGCCAGACGAGGTATTATAGTAAAGGGAGCTATTATACTAACAGAGTTAGGAAAGGCAAAAGTTGTTTCAAGACCTTCCCAAGACGGCGTTATAAATGCGATACTAATTGAAGAAGTAAAGCAAAGTACAGGTCGATAGAATAATATCACTATATCTATTGAATTATTTACTTGATTTAACTAAGACTAAACCCTATTACACTATTTCTTCATTGACATGATAATCTTAGGGTAGGGTTATTGACATTGAGTAGTAAAAGACTTTGGATACATTATTTTGATTGCGCATTACCAAGAAGATTAGGTAGAAGGGTTCCGAAGAAACTATGCATAGAAAACCCGAAGATTGAAGAATTTATTGAAGCATGCAACGAACTTCAAATAAAATGTGAAGCCGTACCTACAAAAAAATATCCTCGAGTTTGGTACCGAGGCGGAGGACTTATTATAGCATATACGACAATAAAGAAAAATCTGCTAATCAAGCAACTTGCGGAAATCGTTATTAGGAAACGAAAAATTAATATAATTTAAATAGAGTTACTAAATAATATTTGCTTTTCATTTAAGCCTATTCATACCGTATTAAGCTCAAGGCAAAGTATTCACTTTTAAGCGGTGATAACTTGAGATTCAATTACTTTAGAATAAGTTAATGATTCGCCTTACACAAATTACACAAAAAAGTGTTTGTGGTAATACTGGATTAGTAATTTATAAAGCGTGATTATAGTAATACTTAAAAGCGGTGTTTTGATTGCCCTTACGACCCTTAGGTTCAGTACTTCATATCACAAAATCAAAGTATATAGTAGTCAAATTAGTAAAGGCGGATGATTTACCTCCGCTCGGTGCTGAAGTTGTTGATGCAAATAACGAAGTTGTAGGAAGGCTTGTAGACATCATAGGTCCTGTGACACAACCCTACGCGATAGTAAGACCCTTAAAACCTTCAGTTGTATCATTTATCAAGCCATCAATGTTTCTATTCTATAGGATCTTAAAAATAAAGAAAGGTACCACAAAGAGGGGTCGAAGCTAATGCAATGCATTAATATAGTGTTTGATCCAGAAAGAGGAACGATTATCTGTGCCGATACTGGCGAGATTATAGAAGAGATGAATATTGATGTTGGGCCTGAATGGCGTGCATATACCCCTGAAGAATACATGGAAAGAGCTAGAACAAGCACCATAACTCAGAGGGTTCATGACGCTGGTCTCGCAACAGATATTGACACCTCTATTAATAGCTATAAGAGTAAGAGGCTTGCAATACTACAAAGGAAAATAAGAGTGGAGGGGAAGACCAGCAAAAAAATTGTTGATGCCTTATCGCAGTTAAATCACATGGCAGCTTTGCTGAATCTACCATCTCAAGCTATTGAGACCGCCGCAACAATTCTGAAAAAAATTTTCGCAACTTTGCAGCCCAGATCAGACAAGTTAAAGATTCTCGCACTAACATCAATAGTTCTTGCTGCTAGAAAACACAACATACCTATAAGAGTTAAGGAGCTGATCACACGCTTTGACATAAGTGAGGAAGAGTACTGGAAATTTATGTCAGAAGTGTATTTCAAGGTTAATTTAGGCGAGCTCAAGGCGTATGTAGATCCTCGGAAATTCTTACCATCAATAGTTAATAACTTAGGTGTTTCACAAAAGGTGTTTGCTATAGCTGCAAAAATAATTGATGTCTTAAAAAGAGAGGGGCTAACAGAAGGGAAAGATCCGGCAGGCATAGCTGCGGCAAGTATATACATAGCATCCATCTTAGCAGATGAAAAGAGAACACAGAAACAAGTAGCAGAAGCGGCTAACGTTACTGAAGTCACTATAAGAAATAGGTACAGAGATATAGTAAATAAATTGACGATCACGGTATACCTTTAAATCAATTTGACTCTAGATCTAGAATTCTTGCTTATCTATATCTAACACCTCCTCAAAATAAGTTAGACTATAAATTCTCTAAATTTAGATAGTGTAGCCACGTTTTATGATCGCCCACTAGCAGAAGGATTTATTAGCCTCAACGCTTTACACTACATTGAGTATAAAGAGTGAGGTGATTATAGCCATCGTCGCCAGTAACGATCTTGAAAGCATTGTTTACGCAATTATAAAAAGAGAGACTGAAGCTCATGGAGGAGTACTTCAGAAAAAATTAAAAGAATTCCCAGAGTTGAAAGGGGTAAAACCTAGAGAACTGCAACATATAGTCAAGAGCTTAATAGAAAAGAATCTTGTAAAGAGGGTGAAGGTTCCTAATGGCGATAAAATGTCATACTTACTGCAAGCAATTACAATTGAAGAGAAACCTAAAACCGATAGAAGTGTTAGTACTGCATCAACCTTAACTACAACCTTAAACAATTTGCTTGGAATTCCCTGCATTACATGTGAATACCTTAACCTTTGTGGATCAAGTAACACCTATACGCCAACCAAGTGCACAATACTTACCAAATATCTACTTTCTCAAGTCCAGAGATTAGAAACAAAATCATAAAGCAAACTTATTGCTATTGAATTCAATAATTAACTAGACTCAAGTAATTTCAATCTCTATTTGATTCCCTCTTTTCCCATTCAGCTTTACCGTTAATTAAGGAGCTTCTCGCGATTTTGAGACTCTATGAAAATATTCATAAAATGAAACCGCATTAATGCACATAGAGCTTCAGAAATCCAAGAATACAAATATTTCTTGGTTTAGAAGAGCACCATTATTCTTAGCAACAAACGAAGCACCATTAAATATTGTAAAATAATGCAAAGAACTAAAAGAAGAAAATATGAGATAGATTAAGGAGGCTGATAGAGAGACTGCGATGGTTAAACCCATGAAGTGCGGAATCAAAGCAATTATAATTCTAACGTAAAAGAAGGCTTTAGTTAATAAATGTAGATATTTTTTAGGAGTCATTGAATGCCATTAACAGAAACATTGTAATCGCAATCTAGACCCTATACTATTTGTTTTCTCCTCCCCCTAAATGCTAGCTTCGTTTAGCTGAGGATTAGCTTTTCAAATAAATTAAATTATTATTTGTACTAGCTATCGTTTACAATGCGAAACCCCAAATGTATAGTGTATTTAAGTACACAATGTAATAGATAGCTTAACTTCCCATTCTACTATTCTAAATTCTTTATACACGTAACTATATCGTCTGCAGTAGCATTTGTAAATAACGCATCAGGATAAAGCAAACTTTCAGACGCTTTGAATCCTTTATTCCTAATGCATTCAATTACCCTTTTTATTGGTGGTGGTTTTACATTAAGAGCTCTCGCAATGTATGTTACTCGAAGCGTTGAACCAAAAGGAGTTGCATTGCTAAGCTTATTCAAGATATTTAATGATGATCTGAGTAGCCAAGGCATTTCTTTAGCTAGTTCATACGTTTTCCTTACATATTCAGAGTCAAATAGGTTGCAGATCCATAAGGGTTTGATGCCAACCATTGTCCCACCACATATAGGGCACATTACGTCCCTTGCTTCAGTCTCCTCTGGCACAAGGAAGTTGAACCCACAACGATTACAAACCATCATTGTGCCCAAGCATTTTTTTAAGTATTCATTGGCCTTAGTTGCGCTTTTGTACACCTTAACAAAGATTCTAACATAGTGCTTTGTATAGTATGATAGAATTGGATAGATAAAATTGTCGAAAATGGATGCAGTCCTCATAGTGTATGCTAGTAAGGCTCTTATGGCAACGTCTTTTGATACAATGCTTTTTACTCCCTTCACACCATATCTCCTATACAATGTTGCAGGGTATTTACCTTCAAGAACTGCTGTATCGGTAGCTGTTATGCCGACAACACCACCATCTCTTATTGTGGAAAGCGCTGAGTGAAGGAATGGAGCTGGACTACCAAAAGGATCTATGTCGATATAGTCTATGTCGAGTTTCTGTCTTCTTAAATGATATAAAAGCTCATTTGCATCCATTAGGTTTACATGCACATTAACGTTACTTAAAGAATCTATATTGCTAACCTTAATGTTATGCGTTATCAGCTTTACTGCCTCATCTGAGATATCGCCCATAAATATCTCTACTTCTTTGTCTACTCCTGCCAGAACCTCTAATGCAAATCGTATGCTTCTAACACCTGTCGCCGCCATAGGATCTACGAACACAAACACACCTTTGCGACGAGGTAATTCATTCTTCAAAACAGCCATGGTTATATCTCTATTCTCGATCATTGCAGGATTATAGAATACTGGAGCATATGCTGGCTCATAAACGCCGTTAGGTCTTTTAAACAGTTCTTCCTTAGGTGCGCAAAAGAGAGCTAACCCTTCAATACGAAGTTCAAAGTTTTCTGGACATGCTTTATCAAACATCTGTGAAATACCCAGGCATACAAGCTGTATTAAAGCCGCGCTGATATAGATTTAAGCAACAAGTAATACGATTCTGCTAGACTACTACGGGTCTTGCAAGGTTTACGTATTTAGCTGTTTTAAGGTAAGAATCTCATTTCTCACCCTAGATACGAGTTCGTGATACAAGTTATCTCTGTTTTCCCTTGTTACGATCACCCATTGTGTATTTTTCTCCCTTAATATTTTAAGTATTTCAGAATCCTTCATGTTTCTGTGTACAACAACAATAAAGTTCGAAGCTGATGCAAGAGCATGAATTATCGCCTTTCTTAATTTTTCAACGGCTAATTCCATAGGTCCTATTTCGTCTATAATCAAAAACCCGTCCTTAACGTTGCTTAATGCTGCGACACCGATTCTTTCTACCTCATCCTCGATCACTATATAACGTCCAACAAACTTTCTGTACATGCGTATATCGTAACCCAATGAGCGTGCTTTTTCTGGAATAAGTGCAAGCCATCCTTCAGTGCCTGTTGCAATATCTATGATCTTGAACCCTATCCTTTTTCCTTCCTCACGAACTTCAGGACAGAAAAAGCCGTACACATGAATTCCTTCGGATCTTATTATATTAAGTAGCCTCATTAAAAGTGTTGTCTTGCCTACTCCAGGCTCTCCAGTTATGGCAAGCGAAATCATTTTCATCTCCTAAGCTCGCTCACAATTTCCTTTGCTAAGGAGTTTAACTCTGTTAGCCTACTGGTAATGCCATATTTTTCAGCTTCTATTAGGAAATCCCTTGGCACTTCATCGTCGGCTACTATTATCGGTACTGCATCAAGTGCTTTTGCAAATGAGAAGTTCTCACGGCATTTTATCTCTGCTTCATTCATCAGAATGTTCTTACTTATGTACGATATAAAGAATTTCTTGCCTTCCTCAGACCTATTTACTAAAACAACGTCTGATGGTATTGCATCATAAAGTGATGCATCCAGACCTAATTCCTTAAACTTTTCAGCGATCTTAAGCCTTTCATCACGTGTCGCTCTCTTGACCATGCTTTTAGCCCTTACGTATTCTTTTCTACTCTTTCCAATAATTCGAAAGCTAGATATATCTATTTCCTCTATAACATCCTCAAAGTCCTTACCTAAGACGTCGAAGAACCTTGAAGCTTTTTCAATTGTCATATCCATATTACCTTCCTCGTACTCCCTTATAGTCTTAGCAGATATGCCTACAAGCCTAGCCAGCTCATGAATTCTAAGCCCTTTTCTCTCTCTCAGCTTCTTCAGTTTTTTACCGTTTATCTTAACGTAGAACGTGCCATTGAATTCGTATACGAATATCTTCTCATTGTTTAGATAACGTAAAAAGGTTTCTTTAGACACAATACCAATCCTATTTCTAATATAGATAACATCCTGTACTACTTCTTGATTGTTAAATTTGTCTGTTATTAGGAGGGAATTTATTTTCAATGTATCTGACAACATTTTCATCTCTTGATATATCTTGCTACGGGTTGATGTTTCTTTGGCAAACTTGAGGAATATCTTTTCTCCTCTAGTTGAATGTTCAACGATATAATCCACAGCTCTTTCTATAGGGGGATACCTTAAGTTATGCACCAATCTCATATTCTTGCTCTTCTGTAGTATGTTAATTATTTCTTCTTGTTGAAAATCGCGAAACATAGAGAATTATCCAACAATTCATATATACAGTGAGAATAAAAATGTTTTAATTCTATAATCTGACTTGAAACCTGATCTTAGCTACTTTCTTCTGAACCTTGCGTAAACCATTGCATGATCCTTATCGAATGGCTCTAAATGTACTACATCAATGATTTCAAAGCCTCTTCTCGATAGAGTCTCTATCTCTCTCTTGTACACCTCACTAGGCTCTGCTGTAACATCAATGCTCCTAGCTTTTATTGCTAGAAGAAGCCATCCGCCATCCTTCAAGAACATATCTGCATTATCAGCAACTATACCTGCTTGCTCAGGTTGTGCAATATCAGCGTAGATGCCGTCAACCATCTCTACAATAACTCTATACCTTGATGGAAATCTAGCGTCTTCCAGTATCGGTATCACATTAGGTCTATCATCTGCAACAACAATGAGCTCCCTCATCACCCTTGGTGCAAATTCTACCGCATATACAACGCCTTTACGTCCAATAAGGTCAGAGACATGACTTACTGTTGTTCCTGATCCTGCACCTAGATACAGTATTTTCTGTCCCTCTGCTACGGGCAACTCCTTTAGACCTTTGAGAAGTGCTGCCGCTAATTTGCTTCTATATGCATTCCATTCCCTATATTCTTCGTCTTTCCATTTGAATAAGTGCTCTCCATAAACTCTCTTACCTGGTACTAGATTCTTTGTTGCCAGTCTTGTACTTCCATCTTCAAGCTCAACTACATAAACATTCTTGTACTTTGGATGCTCATACAGATTTACAGGTGATACGAATGACACGGCGTAATCACCCAACCATACTCTTTCTAAATCACTTCATTTCTTAGCCTCCTTTTTAGGTTTATGTCTTTCCGCCTTGGCTTCTTTGGCCTCTTTCTTTGGCGGCTTTGGATAAAGCTTCTTAATCTCCTCTATTCTTTCCATTAGTTTCTTTCTCAGCTCATCACCTATATACCTTCCTGTGAAGTAATCAACTCTAGCTGCAATAGCAAGCTTCGTTGCGAGAGCTCTTGCAATCTTTCCTCTCTGCCATTTAGGTGCTTTCCTTATCTCTGGGAACTGGAATATTACACCATGCTTTGGAGGCTTACCTCCAGTTCTTAATGCTCTGAATAATGCTTTCTCAGCTCCTAGTACTTGTATTGTACTTGCAGGAAGCTTTGCTAGTTCCTCTAAGCTTCCTGCAAGGCTAAGAAGTCTTGCGCCAAGTAAAGGACCAACAAGTGCTGTTATGTTTGGTGCAACCTCTTTCATAACTTGTGTTATGTATTCTGTTAGCTTACGCCTTAACTCAAAGAGCTCAAGCCAAATTCTGGCAACAGTTTGTATCATGGCTAAGTCCATTTCTGATAAATCTGCGCCTATACTCTTTTTTGCTGCCTCTGCTATTCTTTTTGCTCTACCCTCAGCAATACCAAGCTTTTTAAGGCTTTCAGGCGTGAAGTTCTCTCTATATCCAAGCTCAGCAACAAGCTTTATGTACTCTTCGTGTTCCTTTGATAAATCATCTAATTCTGGGAAATGAATACTATACCACTCTCTTAGCCT
>JAPYWC010000053.1 GCA_028276605.1 Desulfurococcales archaeon | reverse complement strand
TAATAAAATTATTAAGAGTTCGAATGTGGTACATCACTTAACAGATGAAGATATTGCTATACTGTCTAAGTTAGAGGAGTATGAATTAGCATTTCATAAGGCTATGTCAGAAGATTTTAACACGTCTAAGGCGCTGGAAGCTGTAAATGGGGTTGTGTCACTGGTGTTCAAGGAAATTGATCAGAGGGAGAAACTGGAGCTCGCATTAAGAGCTTATTCAATACTTTCAAACTTTAACACGGTTTTAGGTGTTTTAGATAAGCAATTAAAAGATAGAGTAGAAGTTGATCTAGAAGTCATCGAAAAACTTGTCAATTTAATAATCAAGGTAAGAACAGAGCTTAGAAAAAGGAAGGATTATGAGTTGAGTGATAGAATAAGGCAAGAACTTTTAACTCTCGGCATAAGGGTTTTTGACTACAAAGATGAGAGTAGATGGATGTGGGAGAAATGATATGCGCTATAGCATCTGAAAAAATTTCAGAATCAGATATGAATAAATTGTTAGATCATATTGTTTTTGAAGTCAGAAGAAGTAGAGAAAAGAGTTTTACATTAATAATCATAGCTTCAAATGCAAAAAATGTATTTAGGTATAGGGACGCTTTTACAAAGTATGTAGATGTAGGTGTTAGGCTCTATTTTGATGATAGCCCTCAGAAACTAGCTAGGGTCATAGAGAATTGTACTCAGCTATTTTGCTCTACTAGAGATCATGGCTTAAGGGGTATGAATATAGAGAAGGCCTTGTGTATATGATGCATGAAGTAGTAAACAAACAATTATTGGGTCCCCGTCGCTCCACCAAACATCATTTATCAGAGGAGCTCCTGAGGTCATCCCCATACAGATATAGAGATATAAAAAAAGTATTAAGCTTGTATGCAAAAAACTGTGAGATTTGTAATGATAAACCAGCCAAATACATATGCCCTATATGCAATAGATATGTATGTGAAGAGCATTACAGCAAAAGGCATGAAATGTGCTTAGCGTGTTTAGAAGCGTTATGTGATGTGTGCAGAGATACGTTAGCATCTTCTAGGTGTACCCTATGTGGTAGAAAAGTGTGTCATAATTGTGCTATAGAATTAGATGAAATACGTAGAGTTTGCTACCACTGTCTCATTAGGCATGGTAGTGATGTGCGCAAACTCCTAAGATCTTTAGAGTCGTTAAGTATGTGAGGGTGGGCTGTTTTGTAGCTGATGTTTAGAAGTTAGATTTATAATCTCTGATTCTACTTATTATTGTTGGTGTTGGTTATTTCAGAGTCTTCAGAAGAGAGGTTGTTGAGGCCTGGGGAGGTTTGTAGGAGGCTTGGTATTAGCTATTCTACTCTATCTAGGTGAGTTAGGGAGGGCAGGATTAAAGCTGTTAGGACTGCTGGTGGTGTGTTTAGAATTCCTGAGAGTGAGGTTAGGAGAATTGCTGAGGGTCTACCTATTACCAAAGAGATTAGAGCAGTTATCTACGCTCGTGTCAGCTCATCAGAGCAGAGAAGTGATTTGGAGAGGCAGGTGCAGTACTTGACGCAGTACTGCTCTTCTAAGGGTTATAGAGTTGTTGATGTGCTGAGCGATGTTGCAAGCGGCTTAAAGACCGATAGGAGAGGTTTGTTGAAGCTCTTCAACTACGTTGTTAATAGGCAGGTAGACGTGGTTGTAGTGACGTATAGGGATAGATTGTCTAGGTTTGGCTTTGAATATCTAGAGCACTTCTTTAATCAGTATGGTGTTAGAGTAGAGGTTGTATTTGGAGAAGAACCTAAAGATGCTTATCAAGAGCTTGTAGAAGACTTGATAGAGATTATAACTTCCTTCGCTGAGAAGCTCTATGGGTTGAGGAGCCATAAGAAAAAGAGGTTGGTTAAGGGATTTAAGAAGTTGCTAGAGGAGGTTGAGAAGAGTGAGTAAAGTTACTAGAACAGTTATTGTCATGTCTACACCTCTACCCAGGAGGTTGTTCAGAGTCTTCGTCGAACTTGAAGCTATGTACAGAAATATGGTTGAGCAACTAGTTCTCTACGCTGTTAGAAACGAGTTAACAAGCTTCACTAAGTTAAAGACTTTGAAGTATAGGGAGTTGAGGTCTCTATATCCACAGTTACCATCACACTACGCATACACGGCATGCCAAGATGCATCTACTAGAGTTAAGAGCTTCTTGAGGTTGAAGAAGAAGGGCAAGGTGAAGAAGGATTATCCAGAGGTTAGAAAGGTCTCTATATGGCTTGATGACCATTTGTGGAAGATGAGGAGCTTGACAAGCATTGAGATAGCAACACATAGAGGTTAGATTAGAGTCTCATAAACAGTTCTGGAAGTATATCAATAGCGGCTGGAGGTTGGTTTCTGAAGCTAAGATGAAGCTTGATAAGAGGAATATGTGACTAATCGTCTACTTGACCTTTAAGAAGAGTGTTGAGGTGTATAGACCTAGGGGCTTTATTAGCGTTGACGTCAATGAGAACCACGTAGCTGTGCTAGCTGATGACAAAGTATACCTCTTCGAGACTAGCTTTAGAGACATAGTCCTGGGCTACTACTACCGTAGGAAGAGGATTCAAGAAAGATACGACAAGCTCTGTGGGGTTAACTACAGGGTTAAGAGAAGAATCTTTATGAAGTTAAGGGAGAGAGTAAGGAAGAGCGACTTGAGGTGGAAGCTGGCAAACATAATTATTAGGGTTGCCAAGGAGAAGCAGTACGCCGTTGTCTTGGAGAGGCTTGGTAAGAACCCTGCTAAAGATATGATTAACCATGTTAAGGATGATCAGCTTAGGCACAGAATATACCAAGCGTCATTCAAGGGTGTCCAAAAGGCTATCGAGGAGAAGGCTAGAGAGCATGGAGCTCCAGTAATCTATGTAAACCCGAGGAACACTTCCAAGATATGCCCAATACACAACACTAGAATAATCTACAATAATGGTAGTAGAATTGGTAGGTGCTCCAAGGGTGGAGAGCACTGGCATAGAGATGTTGTTGCATGCTACAACTTGCTTCTCAGAGCCCGCCTAGGCAATGGGAGCAGTGCTCCAAGCCCAGGCGGGTTAGTGGTAGATGGGAGCCACATTCCGCTTGGCTCGACAGCCACCCATGAACCCACAGTGATCGCTAGAGCCCTGTGGGTGAGGTGGAAGCCCTTAGATGCAACGAATAAACATAAACAAATGAGAATGAGCATTTAGGGACAAACGGAGTATTTGGATACAAATTTGTTGCATATAGATTAATAAACCTCTTCAAATTAATGCAATAGGTAGCTTTAACTTCAATGATTTTAATGGTGAAGGATTTTGAATATGGCTAGTGTGCTTGAGTACATCAATAAGCTTGAAAGTGCTTATGAAACTAGACTGAGGAGAGCTATGAGTAGTAAGGAAGATAAAAGGTATTCGCAAGTGCTTTCAGAGCTAACATCGTTTGTTTCATCAGTTAGAAACTTCTTGAATAAAGCATCAGTATTAGATAATGTTCTTAGAGAGCTAAAGGTAGGACGTGTATGCTATAAATGGTTCTATAGTGAAGATGGTTCACATATTGTATTGCTGAGATTAGATCAACATATAAGTTTATTCTATGACGGTTTAACGTTAGGTGCAGCATATTCAAAAAGTCACTATATAGTAATTAATGACAGGACTGTAAAGTTGAGAATAAACAACTTCACAGATGAAGTATCCCTAGACAATGCAGATGAAGTTATATCAAAAAGATCATTAATAATAAAGACATTGAGTAGCTTATCTAATGCTTTATCAAGGTATGCTGATGAATTTCCTATATGTGCAAAACATTTACAGCAAAAAACCTAGACATTGACAAAGTAAGCAATCTTGAAGCATATAGTATGTGAGTTACACCCTTGAAAGCGGAACCTCTGAGTTGGAAGATCCATGGCTTCCTCCACTCCATAGAACAATTGCTCTGAGAGTATATTACGTTCATTTCACTTAGCAATGCTTTACACTTTATTTTATGTGTTATGCAATCCTGCAATTCTCTAAAAACAAGTTGTGGAATATCTTGTTGAGCTTCCTACCCTTATTAAAGCTATGCTCTGATATTCCTTAAGTCCTCCATCACTATCATGAACTTGAGGGACTGTCTTAGCATATTCGACCATTTGATTAGCTATGATGTAGAATTACCGACCTGTGACCCCCCTCCCTACTGCTAAGCTTCCTCATCTTCATGAGTCTGAGTAAAATGAGATTAAATGGAAGCATTGTTATATTTGACATAGCAATTACCTAGGATTATATGTTGATAGCTTACGAGGTTTTGATGAGGTGGAAGATACCTGATGTAACTGAGAATAATATGCTATGAGTTTAATGTGATTTGTATATAGCTATGTGTATCTGCAAATACATATCCCTTATCCTCATAAAATTAAATACTTCTGCACTAACTAAACATCCTCAGATGATACACAGTGCAGTGACATAGAGAAAGATTCTGATGGAGACCTTGTGGCTGCTTGATAGGTACACATGGTGTGTGGGTAGGTAGGCTAGTGATCCTACACAGAAGTGCAGCGTAGCGGGGTCTACGTCAACTGTGAATACTTGTGATTAGCTGTAAATACATAGCCTAATCACTTTCTATAACTACCAACACCTTAACCTTCCTCCCATGGAACTTCCTGAGCCTCTCCTGATAATCCTTAGGTGGGTATAGAACTATTCTGTTTCCAGAGTACTTCGATACTGATGCTTCAAAAATGTAAACAAGGCTCATGAAACCACCAAAGATATAAAAACTAGAAAAATTTATAGATTTTGCTAACAAAACTAGTTATTGTGAACACCAATGAACCTCTCTATGAGGGTT
>JAPYWC010000052.1 GCA_028276605.1 Desulfurococcales archaeon | reverse complement strand
GAATATAAATGGGCAGTATACACAGGTCTTGAAGAGCTCCTAGCACTTTTTCAGGGTAAGAAAGTAACCATATACTCTGTGCCTGAGGGCACTGTTTTTGCCCCTCTGTATCCGCTTACCGTTTTAGAGGGGAGGATCTGCGATATAATAGTATATGAAACAGCATTACTAGGAATACTAAGATTCTACACAAGTGTTTCAACAAAGGCTGCAAGAATTAAGAAAAAAGCAGGAGATAAACTAGTGGTGTTCTTCGGTTTAAGGGCTCAACATCCAGCCGTAGCAGCTGCACTTGATAGAGCTGCATATATAGGGGGTTGTGATGCTGTTTCAGGAGCTTTTAGCAAGGAGACCATAGGTGTTGAGCCTAGGGGCACAATTCCTCATGCGCTGATCATAGTTTTTGGAGACCCTGTTAAAGCATGGAAAGCATTCGATGAGACGATGCCACCTGAAGTTCCTAGAATAGCACTTGTCGATACGTTCTATGATGAGCGTTACGAAAGCCTCTTAGCTGCAAAGACTCTTGGTGACAGGCTCTGGGGTGTTAGACTTGATACTCCTCGAAGTAGAAGAGGAGACATGGCGCTAATAGCTAAGGAAGTTAAATGGACTCTCAAACTACATGGATACGATCATGTCAGAGTTATGGTGAGTGGTGGTATAGATGAGGAAGAAATAGAGAGACTTAAAGATGTGGCGGATGCATTTGGGGTAGGAACATCAATAGCGTTTCCACCCTCAGTGGACCTAAGCATGGATATTGTCGAAGTCTTTGATGAAAAGGAGCAGAGATGGATACCAATAGCTAAGAGAGGTAAGCTGCCAGGTATGAAGCAGTTATATAGATGTACACCAATAAAGGAAGACTACATTGATGTGCCAGGAAAAGAGATACGATGCACTAACGGCTCTCTCGCCAAGCCAATGTTGACCAAAGTTATGGATGAAGGTGTGATTGTTGTGGATCTACCTTCACATCATGAAATTAGGCAATATGTTCTTGATCAACTAAGATACGTAGATTTGTAAATTAAGTTAATAAAGCCTCTTAAATTTTATTAAATTCTTTTGTATTTATACTTTCTCTAGGTTTAGCTAATGAAGACTATCATAATTAAAATTGATGACAAATTATATGAAGAGCTTGCAGCAAAAGCTAAATCAGAAGGTCTTGTATCTGTGGGTGAGTATATCAAGGTATTAATATTGAGGGATTTGGGGAAGGTAAAACAAGGCGAGGCAGAGTCTAAGGTAGGGATAGGAATTGAAAAAATTGTTCAACTAATTGAAAGAAAACTTATGGATCGAATTAACCCATTTACGTCAAAAGTAGATGAAATTGCTAGGAAGTATGCCGAGATCATTGAAAGAATTGAGACTATTGAGGATAAGATAAAAGAGCTTGAAGAGAAGCTCTCACAACAGGTGAAAGAAGCTAAACCAGAGAAGGTGCATGGTGAGGAGATAGAGAAGAAGAGAGAGAGAAGATCCGCCATTGAAATCCTACGCGAAAATAAAGCATTGTTTGAAAGCGATATTGCTGGTAGGATCAAGAACAGGGATGCTTTCTTCAGCAAGTTACAGAGAGAAGGAGCAAAAATAATTGAAACCAAGGATGAGCGAATAGCTGTAGACCCAGATTTTTGGCGTATCTTCCTTGAGAAGATCAGTAGCATAACGACTCAGAACGAGGATGAAATAAGGAATGTTCTAGATGATATAGAGTTTCGTCTCTTTAAAAAACTTAAGGAGTCTGCATTATTAATTTTTGATGCAGCGAACAAGCGATGGAAACTTGTATCATAGGTCTTAGTGGGGAGAAAGAATGGTGATATTTAGATGCCTAATGAAGGGTTACTGCTGTAAGAAGTACTGGATTCCAGTTACACATTTAGATCTTTTAAGAATAGAAGTTTATGCAAAGGTTAATATAAAACCGGATATGCTGAGCCTCTATGACGCATCTCTCTATGAAGACCTTCAATATCCTCAAGTAATATTCAACTCTAAGAAATATTTTCTAGCGCTTGGCTCAAAGGAAGACGGGTCCTGCATTTTTCTCTCAAAGGATGGAAAGTGCTCCATACATCCATATAAGCCACTTGTTTGTAGATTCTATCCATTCGTCTATATTGAGAATAATAATGGTGATATCGACATAGACCTCAACGATAATGCTATTGGCGAGTGTCCAGGCATAATACTCGATGACAAGCCAATACCTGATAATGTTAAGAAGGAGTATCTAAGACTAGCTAAAGCTAGAATTCTGGAGCTTAAGTTATGGAAACGTGTTGCAGAGGAGTGGAACATCTCTCCATATAGCTCTAAAAGTTTTGAATCCGTGGCTGATACATTTTTGGAGTTCATTATGTCGCGTGCTAAAGAAGACATGAAAAAGCTTATGCAACAAGGTCTCTGGATTCCATAGTCATGTTTTGAAGTATAAAGCTTTAAAACCTTGAAAGAGGTGAGTAGTTTGAACAGTTTATGGAGCTATGAGGAGGTGTTAGGCGTGGTATCATCGTTTTATGAAGGTGTTAGGGTTCCCTGGGTACCAACAAGAGAGGAATTATTAGACATTATTATGAAGCTTGCAGACCTTAAATCCACTGATATTTTTTATGATTTGGGGTGTGGGGATGGGCGTGTAGTTATCAGAGCGGCTAAAGAGGGGGTGAAGAAAGCAGTATGTGTTGAACTGAATCCTGTTTTGATTGAGCGTGCCAAGGAGAATGCAAAGATGGCTAATGTTGCTGATAAAATAGAGTTTATAAATGAAGATTTCTTTAAAGTTAATTTATCTGAAGCATCAGTTATATACATGTATCTTCTAACCTCTGTTAATAGAGCGCTAAGACCAAAGCTGGAGAGCGAGTTAAAGAATGGAACAAGAATTATAACATTGGATTTTGAGATACCTGGCTGGAAACCTGTTCAAGTAGTTGAAGTTGCTTTGCCCATGCGTACGGCAAGACTCTATCTATATGTCAAAGGTGTGAGCGACGCAGGAGCAGAAACCATCTAATGCAAAGTACAAACTCAAAGGTTTATCTCTTTACAACGGTCAGATGCTTTTAGCCTTAATGTACGCTTTTGCTTCATTAATAATTTTTCTTGCCTCTTCCCTTACAATAATATCGTTTACATTAATATTGAGCTCTAGGCTAAGTGTGCGTACAGTATCGTTACTAAGTCTATTTAGCTCATCTATATAGATATCAAGTGCTGGAAGCACCCCTCCAATACTGTGTTTAAGCTCCTTAGCAAACTCCTTAATCAGAGATGTTGCTAGCGTAAGGTTTTCAACGGCAATTATAGTTTCGAGTTTTACAATCATGTATTCCACAAAAACATCTATAAACTCTATCTTTTCCTTCAACTCTATTAAGTTTTTTAATTCTCTATTAACATCAACCTCATCCTTTAGAATTCCCGCATTAGCAATAGCATTTAACTTCCTTATGTTATTCTCAATAACCAACTTATAATATTTAATCTTGTTACTGATTTCTCGTAAAATCGCTAGGCTCAGTATAATCTTTGTTTTTGCTCGCATAATCACCCTACAAATAATTCTTTGTGAAGGACATATTTAAAAGTGTGCAGACGCAAGCATGTGGTCTAGTTCTTTGCTTGTAAGGTTTGATAAGGTTCTGAGCTAGGTCTTTATTGAAAGCTCCTTACCTGTAAACTCTGGAAGCAGTTTTCTCTCAATTTCTTGCATTTTTCTTTTTGCAAACCAGAGAAATGCCTTCAGCAACAGCTTTATGGGTTCATACCTAAATCCTTTCATGTAGAAGTTCGTTATAATATCTTCAGCCCATGAAACGGTGTGCCAGAAAGCTTTCCTCATAGCCTCCGCATGTTCTGGCGTTAACCTCATCTTTACTATGCCACTCTCTTCAGATTTCAATACGCCCATAGGCACAAACAGCATTGGAACTATTAAGCTTCTATACTTTCTAAGGCGATCTAAGAGCTCAATTGTCTTTATTACATCATCAGGTTCTTCACCTGGGAATCCAAGTATAAATGTAGCGGCAGGAATTATTCTATGCTCGTGCATTATGGCAAAGGCCTCCTCAACAATATCAGGCCACTCCTCCGTCTTAAAAGGCTTAGCCTTTGCAGGCATTACTATTTGTGCTAATCTTGGAGATCCAGTCTCTATACCAACTTCAACGCCAAGATAGTTCTGCTCTAAACGAGAGAATATGATATCAGTTATCTTTGATATTAACTTGTATCTTCGTTGAGCATACACAATAGCGGCGAGAGATGCGTGAGACCATGCCATACTCCTAACATTCTTCGTAACCTCGTCGTGTAGCTTTAGTAGAGCCTCTTCATTAACCTCTATACCCTTAGCACCATAAAGTAGTACATCCTCGCTATGAAGAATAACGCTCTCTATTCCGAACCTCTTGTTGACCTCTATTTCCTTCAAGATCCTCTCTATTGGAATGTATCTTAATGGTCTTAGTGTAACGCTACAGAATTTGCAGCCCCTAGGACATCCCCTCATAATTTCAACAAGACCATTAACACTTGCTCCTTTTATTATTGGGATCTTGTCTAAAGCAGGAGCCTCATGAGCTCCCACATATATGTAGCGCGGCACCTCCTCACCATTCAGCATCTTTGAAACCAAATCTACAACAATCTCATCAGCTTCTCCATCTACAATGGTATCAATACCCCACTTATCAACAAGCTCCGGCTCCCAAAGCCATTGCCAAGCGGCAGGACCTCCAACAACAATTTTTACCCCTTTCTGCTTCATCTTTCTCACAGCTTCACTCTCCATCAAACGAATAAAGCTTCTCCTATTGACAGGTTCTCTACCTGTAAGCAACCGCCATTCAGAGCTTGGAGGACCAAACGCGAAGAAGTCGTGATGACCTATCATTAATATCTTTGCTTTATCAATGTATAGTTTAAGGTAATCAGGATCAATAATGTAGGCTTTGAATCCGGCATCCTGTAAAGCGGCTTCTATCTTTCTCAAGCCGTAAGGAGCTTCAATAG
>JAPYWC010000051.1 GCA_028276605.1 Desulfurococcales archaeon | reverse complement strand
CTAGATCTGTAAATGTTAAGGTCTTTAAGAACTCTATTCTTTTATATATTGGTGGATGTGTTGATAGAAGCTCTTCTAACCCTATAAATGGTTCTGCAAGTGCATATATGAAGAATGCCCTCATCTTACTATTCCTTACAATATCCCTTGCACTCCTGTACCTACTATAAAACCTATCCAGCGCCTGAAGAGCTGAAATCATGGCCGTAGGCGAGGTCACCTTAGCGCCATGGGCATCAGCGTAGTACTCCCTCAACCTGGATAACGCTAGCACTGCAAGCTGAATTAGTATGCTTACAGCAACTAAAATAACACCTATCAGCATGAGCAGCAATCCAGATCCACTACTCTCCCTTCTTCTTTCACCACCATCAGTGTACCTCGAACTAGAGATTCCAAGAATCATTAGGTAGCGTCCAAGGAAGTATATTACAGATGGAATTATGCCGAAAAGCATCATGATAGCGTTATCTCTGTGTTTATGGTGACCCAATTCATGTCCTATAACAGCTTCCAACTCTTCTTCACTCATAATATCTAGAAGCCCTCTAGTAACAGCAATGTACCTGCCCATAATGGGTGATGAGTATGCAAAAGCATTTGGTATAGGCATCTCAGCAATCATAGCTTTTGGAGGCTTTATACCAGCTCTTGCCGCAACTCTATCAACAATCTTCTGCAGGTATGGATCTGGCTTACATCCATAGGAGAGGTTTATAAGTGCAGGTGATATAAGCCACGCTATAAACGATGGGATTACGGCGAAAGGTAGTGCAAATAGGGTTAAGGTTGCGACAAGATCTACGTCAAGAATCTCTGCTAGAATAGCAAAGATCAAAATTGTTGATGCTATAACCCCTACCCCAACAGAGATCATAGAGCTCTTCAAATGGCTTAAGCCTATAGGAACCCTATTCCTGATAAATCCTTCAAGAGCAGTAGCAGCACCTAGCAGTGTTATAATGGATGCTATATAGGCTAGTAGATCAACAAATAGCCAGCCCCAGAATGGGAGAATCCATGGCGATCTCGTCACAAAGGTCATTACAATCCCTAGAACTGCTAATGTTAGGAGTACCACAACAATAGTGCTTACTAGATAGAGTACTCTTCCTCGAATCACCTACACCTCACCACACTAATCTCAAGCTAGATTTTCTGTTCCAAACCTAAATAGCTTCATGAGGAATTAACAAATAAATCTGTGTCTACGCTATAAAGTTTTCACTGGGTGCTGTTGTATTGGACTTGAAGTGCGTTCAAGAGTTCATTAAGAGGGAGTATTTCGAGAGGGATAGTGCAAGAGGGCTTTTCGCCACCTTTACATGGCTTGTTGAGGAAGTGGGCGAGCTTGCAGAGGCTTTGCTTAGCGGGAATAGAGATAGTATTGAGGAGGAGCTCGCAGATGTCTTAGCGTGGACCATTAGTGTAGCCAATCTTCTAGGTATAGATATTGAGAAGGCTTTCCTGAAAAAGTATGGAGGTTCCTCTATATGTCTAGAAACCTCTTCTTCTAGACAGTAACCTCAATAGCTTCCTATGCGTCTTTTCCTCGGCATCAGGTTTACGAGGCTCTATATGTATGTATCCAAAGCTCTTAACATACTTGCTAATCTCATTCTTAACCTCGTCAATAACCTCATTAACTTCGTCAAGGCTTAGATTAGGGTCTAGCTCCACATCCATCACAAGAACGTATTTATTAGGCTCTATAGCAAAGGTTTTAACGGAGTTCACATCCCTTACAGCAGGGTTAGATAGAGCTATCTTGATAGCCCTAGCAATATCGTGTGCTGGCGCAGAGCGGTATACAAGCACCCCCAAGCTCTCCCTAATCAACCTTATAACGTAGATTATGAGTAGTGCGTTCGGAACCACAGATGTTACTGCATCTATGTAGAGGTTCAGGAATGATAAGCTTAGGGCTATAAGCACAGACACCCCTCCTACAACGTCGTAAACGTTCTCAAAGATCACATACTTAATTAGTGGATTTCCATAGCCTCTCTCGCTAAGGAACCTCCTATGATCTATGTACGCAAACACCATTGAGGCTACATCAAGAGTTAGAGCAATAGCAAGAATTGCTACACCTAAACTACTGTTAGTAATCGTATGCGGAGATTCAAAGGCTGAAATAGTTTGCAGAACGCCAAACAATGCAAGGGATGATATCGTTGAGATGCCTATGGCAAAGCTTGTTACGTAGATGTACATAGACTTGCCAAAAACGCTAAAATCCTCGTCGTCTTTCCTCAAAGCGAACCTATTACCTACATAAACCAATGCACTGTTTATCAAATCAGCAAAGCTCCTCAAAGACTCTACAAGAGCAGTTTTAGAACTTGTTATTACAGCTACAAGTAGCTTAAGCAGGAATACAACAACATTAGATAAAAACGCTACCACAGGGCTCTTCAAATCAATAGCTGGACACCGTCTATGATAACTCTGCGAAAATGCGCTTATAAGGTTTTTAATGTCTCCCTTCTCTTAAAGGTGTAGGTGCTACTAGCAAATGCCTACGGTTGACGTTCCAGCATACGTAATTGCTGCAGCAATTGGCATTATACTAAGCTTTTGGGGTGTTCAACTCTCTCGCTTTATAGCATCAATAGTGTTTGGCTCTTTCCTAGCATACCTAACCTTTATAGAAGTTTATCGTGCATTTCACAGCTATGCACTGGCAATAATATTCCTGTTCATAGCTTTCGGCATAGGCTTTGCTCTAGGCTTCCTCTTCTTCAGAGCCTCACTCTCAATTCTTTTTGGATACCTTCTAGCACGAATAATAATTAACTTATTCGTTGTTGGTGAGGGCATTGCCTTAGCAGCACTACTAATAATCCTCACAACAATATTTGCAGTGCTGATATACATGCTCAGCAAATATATCCTAGCAATTGTATTCGCTTCATCAGGAGCACTCATACTATTTACTAGCCTTGTGAAACTAGGTCTTGAATACAGTGTTGCAGGTGTAGTGGCGTTGATAGTGTTTGTGGCAGGACTCTACAACCAGGTGAAGAACGTGATTTAGTTCTTCTCCTTTTTCTCGCCCTCTTCCTCACCAAAGAACTCTCTCCTAAGTGTCTCCCTCATCTCTTTAATCTTTTTAGCTTGCTCCAACGCCTTATTAATAAGATCTCTACTCGCGTCAATGCCTTTCTTAATGAAGTACGCTACAGCCTCACTCCTACTCTTAAATATGCCTATCTCAACAAGTTCATCAATAATCTCAAGCTCCTTAACACCAATTCTTGCAGAAATAACCTCTGTAGATCTTCTCGGTACCTCCCTAAACATCTCCTCTATAACATCATTCACACCTTTAATAACATCATTTATGAGATCAGATATGCTCTTAAATGATCTTACAACAATGCTTCTAATCCTATCAATGCTTGGCAATGCAACTACTATGTTTGCTCCTATATCCCCCATCTTCCTATAGAGATTCTCAATATAGCTAGATATGTTCCTCATTACTTCGCCTGCAACATCCCTTAGCTCATCTACAGAGACCTTAGTACCCGACTCCTCAGCCATCTGCTCTAACTCCCTTAACGATGCTCTCAACTCCTTTAAAATCTCTCTCGACTCTCTCCTCCAAAGCCTATAAGCATCGCTAACCTCGCCACGACTAATCAGATCCTCAACTTCATTTACAAGCTTCTTAAACCTTTCCTCAAACCTTTTTAGAACCTCCTCAAACCTTCTCTTAAACTCCTCACTCATCTACTTCATCTCGTAACTCTGTATACAACTATACAGAGTTACGTAAAGGCTTTATATTCTCTTATAAATATGGTGATCAAGGTAGCCTTATTTTTTCTTGTTCAGTAAACTGAAAACGGTAAGAGAGTAGGGTGGATAGCTTGTGCGGCATCATAGGGTTTGTAAAGAGTGCTTCAAAGAGTATTAGTTGTAGTAGTATTTTGGAGGAGGGTCTTAGAAGACTTGAGTACAGAGGCTACGACTCTGCCGGTGTTGCTGTGATCCAGGGTAGCAGAGTTGTTGTGATTAAGGATGTTGGGGCAGTGGATAGGATTATTTCTACCCCTGACTTCAAGTCTCTTGAAGGCAATGTTGGTATAGGGCATGTTAGGTGGGCTACTCATGGAAGGCCTTCGAAGGTTAATGCGCATCCGCAGGTTGATTGTAGTGGTAGGATTGCTGTAGTTCATAATGGAATTATAGAGAATTATTTGGAGTTGAAGAGGTTTTTAGCAGATAATGGGCATGTATTTGCTAGCGAGACTGATACGGAGGTTATTGCGCACCTTATAGAGCACTTCAAGTCTCTTGGGCTAAAGCCTTTCGATGCTTTTAAAAAGGCTGTCTCAATGCTTAGAGGCTCCTATGCCATAGCTGTTGTAGATCTTGATGAACCCACCAAGGTTTTCTTTGCTAGAAATGTTTCTCCACTTGTTATAGGTATTGGGGATGGGATAAACTTTGTGGCTAGCGATATAGTTGCATTCATTAAGTACACAAACAGGGTTATAGTGCTTAATGATGGGGAGCTGGGCTACATATCAGATTCAGAGGTCTATATAGAGCGTGATGGAGTGCCAGTAGATGTTTTATCGAGGGTAAGAGTTGTTGAGATGAGTGCTCAAAGCATTGAGAAAGGTGGGTACCAGCACTTCATGGCTAAGGAGATAGCAGAGCAACCATACTCACTTGCACAAACCCTTGCCTCACTCCAGTCACAAGATATTACAGAGGTTCTCAACGCAATTGCAAATGCTAGGAAGATCTACATAGTTGGTGCAGGCTCCTCATACCACGCCGCGCTCTTAGGTGCTACAGCTTTCAAGGTGTTTCTAGGTATAGATGCAGAGGCTGTAATATCGTCAGAGTTTAAGGCTGTGTCTAGAGCTGTTAGATATGGCGACGCTGTTATAGGTGTGAGCCAATCTGGAGAAACTATAGACACTCTTCTAGCGCTTAGAGAAGCAAAGGAGAGGGGTGCAACAACAATTGCTATAGTGAACAACCCGTTCTCCACAATAGCTAGGGAAAGCGACCAT
>JAPYWC010000050.1 GCA_028276605.1 Desulfurococcales archaeon | reverse complement strand
TTTAAAAGCATTTAGCTATGCTGCAAACGTATTTGTTGTACCTTCTCGTTACGAACCCTTTGGCATTGTTTCTATAGAAGCTCAAGCTGTAGGAACTCCAGTAGTTGTTTCAAATGTTGGTGGCTTACCTGAAACAATAATTGACTTGAGGCACGATATTGCGGCTGGAACAGGCGTTTCTGTGCCACCTGAGGATGTGTATGCACTTGCAGAGGCGGTGGAGGACATAGCTAGGCTAACACAGTTTATTGATACAGGAGACTATAGCGAATTAAATAATTTAAGGAGTTGGTGGGCACGTGAAATTGCAAAAGCGAGGACTAATATTAGGGCTAATGCTGTAAATTGGATTGAGAGGAGATTTAGAGAAAGTAACTTAGCAGAATTGCTAAAGTTGTGTTATGAGAAGGCTAGGCTCTATGCCTACTATAGAGCTGTTACAACTTAAACAGATTAGTATGGTTTCCTAGCTCTAAACCCCTTTGCACGATCAATCCATACAATTTCTTCGAATCCTGCCTCCTCAAGTCTCCTCTTAATACCTTTCAGGATATCTACATTTGTGTGCTTTCCAGGTTCACCTGTGTAGTGAAACAGTTTGCCACCTTTCTTCAGAACCCGAAAGATCTCTCTATAGAACTCCAAACTGTAGAGCTCACCTGCAATACTAAATCTTGGAGGATCATGAAGAACTGCATCAAAGCTTTCACTCTCTAACTCTTTAATAACTTGCGATGCGTCACCCACAACTATTTCTATCTTTTCATTCTCTAGGCTACGGGACCACGGATTTAGGGATGCCATAAACAGGACGTTGACATCCTTCTCTATTGTAATGATCTTCTCAGCACCTTGTAGCATCTCTGCTATTGCTGTATAGCCTAAACCTGTACAGATGTCTAAAACCTTTCTATTCTTTAATGATCCGAGAGCTGAAACCTTTGCAATTGTATCTCTCCACGGATCCGTACCGACAGTTCTATGCATCTGAATACCGTTTATTTCAAGTGTTGGAGCAGCAGTAGGTGCAACAGGTTTTAGCTTGTAGTAGTTTCCATCTACATAGAAATCGAGACGCAAGAGCCTACCACTGATTAGCTTGTATGCAAACCCTTCACGAATATTGCTAAGCATATCAATCGATAAGCTCGTTCCATCAGGGAATAAAATATGTTCCCCCATAACCCTTACACTAACCACCCTCAGTCCAAAATCTACAGTAACATCTATCAATGCATCTTCCTTAGCTCTCCTCAGTATCTCATCAACATCCCACTTCGTTAAGACAATGCCATCTATATATTTGTACCTATAGAACTGCATAGCCATAGGCTGTACAAGTTTACAATTCTTATAAGCTCCAATACCTAATACCTAAAATATGGTTCGACTGCATGATGAGGTCTATTGGGGCGGATGTTCTGATGAAGAAACGGCGGAGAACTGAGCAAGCAATGAAATTGATTGATAACAAGAATTTGTGGTCCCGCCGGGGGGATTCGAACCCCCGACCACCCGGTATCCGCGCCCCCTCACTACAGCCGGGCGCTCTGCCGCTGAGCTACGGCGGGATTACTCTCTAGTTGATTAGTATTTAGTACTTGAATTTAAAAGCTTTATTCAGCATTACTTTACTAAGGTAAGCACTATAATGGATGATGAGGGAGGTGATCATATGTGATGCAGATGATAGAAGATCAACCGGCTGACATAGCATTGTATGCTTATTACTGCTTTCTTAAAACCATTGATAAGGGTGTCATCAGTTCATGGAAATTTCTTCACTGAATCCGTTCCTGCCGGAGTCATCATCTATATAAAGTTGTTAGTGTGCAATGCAAATAAGCTTAATGCTAAGCCCATTTTATGTTATTGGTTTTTCCTTTAGGTAGTTAAGAATTGATAACACAATATATATTGCCTCCTCGGTTCGAACACTTTCAACTCCTTGTCTCGGTATGAAGTTTATTGTTTCTTCGCAGTACTTGTTGGCATCAACGCCACTTAATGATGCTATCTCATCTATGTCAAGCTTAGGACCACCAAATATAGTAATAATCTTGTCTGCCTCTCTCATTATTTGTCTTAGCCTTTCCTCTGCTTCGTATATCATTACTCCTTTCTTAGATGCGCAAATGATTCTGTAGTTTTCGGCACTGAGCTTTTCAAACATTTCCTTAATACTGTTATAGATCTTTACTTTGTAGCCCCAATACCAATCAAGAGCCTCTTTATTAATGACCTTACCTATATAGCTATCTTCAAGTTCTTTCTCAATCCTAATAACCACCCTCTTACCAGGGGTGAGAGGCTGGTAAACAATAACCCTTTTCTCAAGACCCACATAGATAATGCTCCTTATCTCGTTAGCATCTATAACTACTCCTTCCCTTATATCTAATCCAAAAGCATGAGGTACGTGATGCACTGATTTTAAAGGCGGTAAAACACCAACGAATCTAAGGTTTGGATTTAACTTAATAAGCCTTTTCTTTAGGTATGGAGGCACCTCAAGATATGTAAGCACATCCCTTACAAACTCAGCATTCTTTGCATCATCATCTATGTAGATAACTATATCCTCAACCCTAAATATTGCTGCTGCTCTACCAATATATCCAACCTTTCTTGTCCTCTCCCTCAAATCAAACTCTTCTGAAACTATGGATGAAGGAATTGCTATTGCCATATATGGCTTTGTTCTTTTAGGGAGAAGCAAATCACCCATGCCATTCATGATTTATCGCACCAAAAAAAGGTTTTTGATTCAGTCCAGAAACCGATCATCACAGCTCAGATTATCTAGCCTTCATCACTGACATCTACTTGCTTTGCTTAACTTGCTCAAATAGCTTTCTTAGCCTTTCTCTAGATAAAAGATCTATGAGAAGCTCTTTCCAATCATCGAGAACCTTCCTATACACATCAAGCTTCCTCTTCAGCCCTGGCACAAGGTTTTCAGCGAACACAAAGTCCTCGAGCTGATTATATATGTTTTCAGCAATATCGTAAACCCTTACGCTCTCACTATATTTCTCCCTCCTAATCAGCTCTAGAGAGTACCTCTTTAGCTCACCTATCAGATCTAGAAGCCCCATAACATATGACTGTGGTGAGACTCCGAGCTCACTATGTGATAAAACTCTGCCTTCTCTAAGAATGGTGCAAAACTCTATAGCCTCGATGTACTCAGACTCAATAGCATGATAGAAGTTGCTGTAGTATAGATCTGGATACTTCATGGCATACTCCTTGAATTCTCTAAATAAACTCATAAGCTCATTAACATATTTTTCGGTTTCATGACTTTCGCGTAGACAAGAAACTATAGCTTTTCTACAAAGTGTAAGTATGTCTCTACTTCTCTTTATCAGCCATTCTCTAGCAGAGTACAACTCCTCAAAATACTTCATTATTTCATCTATATGTATCTTCAGAGACAAGGGTTTGAAACCTCAATACAAAGTTGAGATTAGGTACTCCTTTACTCTTTAAGTAAGAATACTTCCTCAGCTTAAAATACTTTTACTAGTGCAACTCATTTTGATATCTTAGTAACAATCTTTATCTTGTTGCCGTTACTAGCAGTTATAATGTTGTTTGAGTCGGGGCTCCATGTTTTTTGCCTTATTTCATAGTATGGATTGAAGTTGAAGGTGACAGTATATTCAACGTACCATTGCGCACCATTAATCCAGCTATTACATCCAGTTATATGTGCATTATCCTTGCTCCAGCTTGAATCTCCACTCACACCCCACCACGATACACTACCAACCCATGCATTATAGCTACATGGATCCGTAGATCCCGTAGCCACACCTATGTAGCCCCAAGCTCTACCTGTTTTGGGCCACTGAACATAGTAGATCAGTTGCTTAACCACTTTCTGTCCATCAAAGTAGAACTTCTCACCAACTAATGATACCTGAATACTCACTTCGCCTGACGCAGCACAAGCAAAAGTAGGGCATGTAAAGCCTCCATCCCAGGATCCACATATACAAACTGCACCACCTGCATTGCCTATTCCATTAACTTGGAACCAGTCCTTAGTAGCTAGTATTTGTAGTGATCTGTTCGTAATCTTGAAGCTAATGTATGTGGTGCCCTTAGGTACGTAGAAGATTATCCAGCTAGTGTTTGCATCCCAAATATATGTTTTCAAGGTCTGTAGCGAGTTATTTACTCGCGCATAAATTGTCACATTATTATAGCCAAAAAGTGATTTAGGAATGGCATACCATAAACCTGTTTCAATAGGTTTCAGCAAAAAGGGAGAAAGAAAAGCTGTTGTAGTGGTGTTACAGAACATATTTAAATTTTGAGTGAAGACACACACGCTCCTAGCGCTTCTCACTATATCCAAGTTGCAGGTTAGGTAGAGGTATTGCTTACCACCTATAGGTATCACTACAGATAAGTTATTGGTGCATAAGTAGGCAGTGCTATTGCTCATTATAAGTATCACACCTTTAATTACTGATGTTCCATCCCAATCATTAATTATGCACAGCTGACTAGCATTTTCATTGCATGGGTAGATGACAACCAACTTCTCTTTGAACCTTGTGATATCATCCCTCACCTGACTACCCATACCAGCAATCATATTTGCCCACTGAATTGCTAAGAGAGAGAATAAAACGACTATCACGATCATAGTCACAGCAGCTACATACTCACCCTGTGCCTGACGAATCATGCACTTTTCACCTATAGACTACCTCTACTTCAAGCTTGCCATAGAAATCCTTTGCCCTAGCCTCAGCATATAGAATCCTACCTTGAATTGGAATTACTTTTCCATAGCTATATTGTCTTGTGCTACTAGAATTCAATGGCTGCACCGTTGAGGAGGGTATATAGAATTCATATTTACCAGCAGTTGTGATTATGCTTAGGGTGATGTTATAATCGATTGGGTTTTGGACTAAGCATAAGAAGTTTGCATTACTTTCTGATAGAGTTGAAGAATAATCAATTCTATAGCACATTACGGTAAGTTTGTAACCTCTTTGCTCAGGTTTCATCCATTCAAAAGTTGAGGAAGATAACAAGAGCATGCTCACACCTAGCACCGTACTTACAATGAGAATTATTATTACAGCGACGAAGCCTGATATACCAATAAAAAATGGCTTTACCTTTAAC
>JAPYWC010000049.1 GCA_028276605.1 Desulfurococcales archaeon | reverse complement strand
GTGAGGATGTTCCTGAAGAGCTAGTTAATGAGCTTATCGATAGAAACCTCATTGTGTACGACCTTTACCCAAGAGACTCCGTGTTCTGGATTGATGAGCCTCCACCAGAGAAGGATCCTGAGATTGGTGTTGGCAAGTATGTTGCTTGGCAAACACCATTGCATAGGGAAGCTATTAGGAGGGCTCTCATCGAGTACAGGTAGCACCATTACTAACAATCTTTAGCTAGAGTCATTTCTCTAAAAGCTTATGAACCCTTTAAGAACTAGATTATTAGCTTGGGGCCCAGGGAATAGGTCAGCTCCCAAGCTGTTCATCATTCTCAGCACTGGTCCGGCTCATCATCCCTGGGCCCCCCTACAGCAGGCTTTCACCAGAGAATTGTTGCTGTATTTAAGTTGTGGAGGTGCTACTTAGTTTGATGTTTTTCTTTTACTACCAATTCTTGATCCTGCCCTTCTTTTTCCAATGGAGTACCAGGAAAGAAGTCGTAACGCTATAGGTGTTGGAAGCTTGTAATGCTCTGTAAATCCTTATCTACTCTCAAGAACTCAAGAACTTAGCCTTCTCAAAAATCCTAAACTTTGTATAGTGATAAACAGTCACAAACATTATTAGTATGGATTAAGCGATAGGTGTGGAGCAATCATATAGGGTAGCTCTATAGCTATGCTCTTTAGAGTATTTTATAGTACTTTTACAGTACTGTAATTTAGAATAGCATGAGTAATATGGATGTAGGTATGTAGACAACTCTTCTATTTGTATCAACTTCTAGCTCTTTCTGTGTAAGCACTATCAGGTACCTTTCTCGGGTTGTGTACTGATTCTCAGTACTTGCCTCCGGTACTTTAACTCTATGAGAAACCTGTTGGTTTCTCCAGCCTTATTTATGCAGAGCACAAAATCTATTTCTGAAGACTCTCTCAATTCATACATAAATACTTTGCTGTACTCAATATGAGGGACGTGTTCGAATAGCTGCTGGGCTAGGAGTAGATATGATGCTACAACGCTCTCTACTAGTAGCCCCTTGAACTCCTCGTTACTCATAAGCTTTTTCGCTTCCTCAAATGGGTCTGGAACATTGTTTAGATAGGAGTAGAGTACGTAGTATATGAATGGGTCTAGGACATAGAGCTTGGGCTGAGCATCCATGTTTAATGAGCAACTAAGATCCTTCTACTTAGGGTAAGATAAGAAGAAGAACCATGTAGAGGTTAGGTACTCTAGGTATCTCCGGAACTCTCCATCCTTTACCTTGCTAGGCTGTTACAGGTTTGAAGTGTTTTGTAAATAGCTGTAGATATCTTTAAATATTTCTCAAGGCTATGGGGGTGCTGAGCTTCTGCAAAATTTATAAATTCAAGAGATTTACATATTTAGTAGTATCCCTGGGTTTCCGAGAACCGCAGAGCGGTGAACCGCTAGGCAACTAGTGGTGAGCTTCTACGGTGAGGGGGCTCGGGGGTAGCGTGATGAACCACCTGCCAAGTATCTACAGCTATTCACAGATAATTGCAGGTCTTGGCAGGTGGTGAACGCTTTACACCCTCTAGATCTAAGCGTCCAGAGAGCCCTGTATCTTCTTGGATCAACAATGTTTGTGAGTATCTGCTTAAGTATTTCTGGGTCTAGACCAGCTCTTTCAGAGTCCTTAACAAGGATCTCTACACTATTGTAAGAACCCATAACCAAACCCCTACTCAAACCTTTATAAACTCCTCAACATCTCTACTAAAGAAACTCTTCTACACTCTCTAAAATATCTTAACTCTTTATGAGCTTAACCCGCAGAATATGCTGAAGACATGGTTTAAAATTCATATAAGAAAGCTATGAGCTTTTCCTGTCTAGAAATGTGTTTTGGGTATATAAATTGATAAAACGGGTAACAGATTCGCTACTCAGTGGATAGACATGTCTTTGCTGAGTAGTGGGTTGGTTTATGTTGGGTTTTGTATGGGTAAGCTTAGGAAGAATCTTTATGCATATCTTAGAAACTATATATCTAGGGATAGAGAGTGGTGTTTGGGAATAGAGAAAGCTGTTAAAGAACTAGATAATGTCATGAACAAGGTGTTTACAAAGCTTGGAGTTGGTGAAGAAGATGTTGTTAGAATTAGAATTGAGTACCAAATAAACGAAAACAGCAAATCAATCATATTCAACTGGAGTACACTATCAATTGAAGTATTCAGAAGAATACCTAGGAAAGATGTAGAAGCAGTAGTCAAAAACATTCTACAAATCTAAAATGAGCTGTAATCAAGAAATTGTTAAACACATACTCATCGACACTCAATAGCTTTTCACCATACTAAATCATAGCATTACCAATAGTTCAATTTAATTATTATAATGAGTTGCTCAAATTTTATCAATCGAATCTACATTAGCTAAAATATTACGATTATCTAAAGATATTCTTAATTATTAATCTAGCTATTCTCTAAAAACTTAAATTTTTTAGAGCTAGAGATTAGTGGTTGTGTTAGGTGTGGTTATGGAGGTTGTTTTGAGTGTTACTAATGTTGTTAAAAGGTTTGGTGATGTAGTTGTTTTGAAGGATATTTCTATAAATGTTTTGAAAGGGTCTATAACAACTCTTTTAGGTCCTAATGGGAGTGGTAAAACAACTTTAATGAGGATTATTGCGGGGATCCTGAAGCCTACTTCTGGTGAAATTGTTTTTAGGGGGAAGGCGATAAGTTATCTTCCTCAAGAGTTAGGGCTTTTTAAAGAGCTTAGTGGATGGGATAACATGATGTTTTATGCAAAGCTCTATGGTTTAGATAAGGAGTATGTTTTGGGTCGTGGCAAAGAACTTCTAGAAAAGCTTGGTATTCTAAGCTATGCAAAAGATGTTGTTGGGAAGTATAGTGGTGGAATGGCTAAGAAGCTTAGCGTTGCAATAGCTCTTCTCCCAGATGCAGATCTCTATATTCTGGATGAGCCGACAACAGGTTTAGACCCTCAGTCAAGACGAGCTGTATGGAGCCTTATAGAAGATCTTAGGAAGAGTGGTAAGGCTGTGCTTCTTTCAACACATTATATGGAGGAGGCGGAGAAGCTCTCAAGCTATGTTTACTTAATGCATAGAGGCTCTATAATTGCTAAAGGAACTGTTGAAGACCTTAAAAAGAGATATGCACCGAGAAGTGTCATAGAGGCTAGTATTCATGGAGATTTGCGGAAAGCTGTTGAGGTTCTAGAGGAAGAGAAATTCGAAGTCTTTACACATAGAGAGGTTGTAAAAGTTTATAGCGATAACCCTAAAGAAGATGTTCCAAAAATAGCACTTGCTCTACACAAGAACGGTGTATACGTTAAGACTTTAAATGTTGTTGAACCCACATTAGAAGATGTATTCATTAAGTTAACTGGAGAGAGGTTGAGTACAGAATGAGGAGAGCTTTAGCTATAGCAGAAACAGATTTCAAGTCTATGATAAGAGAAAAGATAGTTGTTTTCTGGGCAATTATCTGGCCAGCTCTATGGGTTGTGTTAGTAGCCTTCATATTTATACCACCTGAAGTTGGATCAGGACTAACATTTGTTATAGGAGTTGTAAACTATGATAAGGGATTCGTAAACAATTCGTTGGGTGTAACACTAATTGATGTACTTAAAAACATTACATACTTTAGGGTCTTAACCTATAACTCTTCTGAGGATCTGTTAACAGATTTAGAGAAAGCTAGGCTTGATATTGGAATTGTAATCCCAGAAAACTTTACAATAGAAACGTTTTCTGGTACTGGGAAACTCTATGTCTATATAAGTGGTGGTGATCCTCAAAGAATACAGATTAACAAGGGGTTTGCACAGGGATTCTTCTACCAATTTGTGAGAAAGCTAGCTATAGAAAAAGCGAAGACCTACATAAAGTACTTCACTATGTACTCAGGTAACTACACAAATATAATTATTCCAGGATTAAACATATCGATGATTGATGTTGTTAATAGAAGTTTGGTAGGATTGGCAAACCCAATGGATATCGTTTTTGAGGAGAAGACCCCAAGAGCATTATCTGATAGACCTGCTATAATAGGTTGGTACACAATTGGCGCTATAGGCATGGCAATGCTCTATTCCGGGATCTCAGCAGGTGCTGTGGCTGTTGTAGTTGAGAGAGAGTCGGGGAGGCTTGATAGAATGATTGCTTCAGGTGTAAAAGCTTTTGATCTATTTGTAGGGAAGACTATTTCTGAAGGGTTGATACTAGCTATATCATCTATAGTAGTTATTCTCATGGGTTGGGCACTAAATGCGAGAATTATCTGGAGTCCTCTAAATCCAAGAGATTGGCTAGTACCGCTAAACCTACTGTTTGCATATCTAATGTCTATGTCAATAGGCTTTACACTATCGCTAGCAACAAGAAGTAGCAGATCTGCAGGTACGCTTGGAACAGTTATCGGCTTGCTACTCTCATTCACAACAGGTGTTTGGATGCCAAAATCATTTCTACCACAACCAATTAGAGCATTTGCAGATGCCTTCCCAGTCACATGGGCTCTAGACATAGTTAGAGCAGTCATGATATACAACGAAGAAGCGCCCAACCTAATCCTGAAACAGTTACAGGTTGTTATCGTCACAGCAACCCTGATGATGATGGGTATTGCAGCGTACAGAAAGACAATAAGTAGGTATGTGGAATCAGCGTAAAGTAATTCTCCTAGTACCCGTGCAACTAAAACCTTAAGTTGCTTAATCACATCATAACAGCTACAGGTACCCCCTCAAAACCGCTACCTTTAGAGAAGCTCTTTAGCCATGAAGACGCAGTGTCTATTGTTTGTAGCGATCTGCTTAAATGTTCACTAACAGAAAGATTCAATAGCTTTTAAGAGTCTCTGCAACTTGGGTATAGCACCGCTTTAAAGGATCTTTCAAAATTACGTGGGTTAGCTGTGCTCATTATTGTGAGCTTTACTTTCAATGTATTTATAAGGCTGTTTAGAAGGATATACTTCTAGAAGGTGTTGTGTATGGGTAGAAAGATTAAGACAACAATTGTTATTGATAAAGACTTATGGAGTAGGTTTAGGGCTAAGCTTCTCGAGGAGGGTGTGGATGAGGTTAGCAGTGTTATTGAGGAGATGATTAGAGAAGAGCTTGTTGATAAAGTTGTGGATAGCTTGAATGAACTTATTGGTGGTGAATTAGTTCAAGTGGTTGAACCTGTTAAGCCCTTGGCGGAAA
>JAPYWC010000048.1 GCA_028276605.1 Desulfurococcales archaeon | reverse complement strand
GGTAAGGCTTGCATGCCTCAATCTCCTCATCGTTAGGCTCTCTATTGCCTGGAGGTCTACACTTAACAACATTGGTGATATATACACTCTCCCTCTTGATTCCGAGGCTTTCAAGCATTGTTGTAAGCAGTCTTCCTGCTGCACCTACAAATGGTCTTCCCATCTCATCCTCTGTTGCTCCTGGAGCTTCACCTATAAACATCACCTTCGAGTTCCTATCTCCCTCCCCTGGTACAGCATTCTTCCTAAACTTATGCAACGAACATTTTGTACATTTTTTTATTGCTTCCTCTAGAGCGACCCAATCACTAAATATCTGCATAGCTTCAGTCATACACAGAATTCGCCAGAAACAGATCTACCCTGTAAAGCATTATAATAACTTTTTACCCACAACATGGAAAACTAGTGTCGGACACAAAATTCTGCTGCATGAAACTAAAGATTAAGGAGAGTGGTGCAACACAACTATGGCACTTAAGCATAAAAAGTATGTGTATGTAAAAAGATCTGATGGTGTGTACGTAAAGGTTAGGGTATTAAAGAGCAGAGAAGAGGGAGAAGATAAGTATATAGTAATGGGTCCAAAGGTTTCAAAACCACCAGCAACAGCTATAGTAATAAGCGAGGAAAACTTGCCTGAAGCAGTGAGAAAAAAGCTATATGAGATTTAACTTTTATTAATAAAGGAGGAAAGTATAGAAGTGGATGTACGTCTTAGACAATGATGAGGTCGACGTTGGCCGAAGCGTGATGAAGGGTCGATAATCTGAGTCTCTTTTCTTTCCTTTAAAACAGAAAGAGTCTCCTACCACTACGAAGACACTGATTTATAACGTCATTTATGTCTACAGTAGTCCCTTTAGCTATTCTAGCGCTAGGGTTTGAAATACCATTTATATATATCCACAAAACTCTATCATAATTGCTCTCGTCTACTAGATGTTTTGCAAATACTGGACTCCACCCTCTTATCGGAAAATCTAAAGTAACTATTATTGTGCCAAAGTCTAGTTCTGTCTCTAGCTTTGGCGAAAGCATTTCGAGAATAGATGGATAGAGGTATGCATATACTATTGTAGGTCTAGGCATTATTTCTGCAAAGTTAACGCGAAAGAAGTCGTTGCAAATAAGTTTCAGTCTGTCTTTAACCCCATAAAGTTCGAAAACAATCTCTGTGACATTGCACAGCACTCTATCAATTTCGATACATACCACTGGTATACCTGCCTTTGCAAAGTCTAGCAACACTCTTCCATCTCCACAACCTAGATCCATTACTACATCGCTTCTTGTAACTCCAAGAGCATGCTTTATGTATTCAATAACAATTTTTGGTGATGGTATCCACGGAACTTTAGACATGTTTTCAAAACCGTACAGCAATATAAATACGGTTTGTGAATTAGCTTATAATCTCATAACACTAGTACCACTTGCATATAGAACACGTAGATATAGGAATGATGATAGCGCTCTTCGCTGCTTCTCGTGATGAAGAGCAATCCAGCTGATACAGGCCAGGAGTAGTTATACGTATCATTACCTTCCATTAAAGTATAAAAAGCAAGTTACTTTCAGTAAGGCTATTGTAGTAAAGCTGTAAGCATGCTAAAGGAGGGTAGGGATTCCATGAACATAAAGCACAGATTCTGGAGCTTCATTGAGCTGGGCGTAGACCCTTACCTAACAGAATACAGATACGATGTAACCGAAAGCTTGGCAAAAATCAGGGAGAAGTACTCATACCTAAAAAATGGTGAAGAGTCGCAAGATAAGCACTCTGTCGCAGGCAGAATCATGGGTATTAGAAGACATGGAAAGATAGTATTTATGGTGCTTGATGATGGAACTGCAGAGATACAACTGGTGTTTAGATATGATATTCTAGGGGGTGAAAAATGGAAAATTGTTGAACTACTAAACATTGGCGATATTATAGGTGTTCTCGGAAGACCTATGAGAACCCTGAGAGGAGAGCTATCAATTCTTGTTGAAGATTTCAAGGTGTTAGCCATAACCTGGAGGGACTACCCAGAAAAATGGCATGGCATTGCGGATGCCGAGAAAAGATACAAACTAAGATACCTTGACATCATGCTAAATAAGAAGGTTCGAAGCGCAATAGTAAATATGTATAGAATAGAGAAAGCCTTTAGAGACTTTCTAGATGCTAAAGGCTTTATTGAGATACATACACCAAAACTTCAGCCTGTATATGGAGGCGCCTTAGCAAGGCCATTCACAACAAAGATGTACGCATTAAATAGGGATGTATACTTAAGCATTGCACCTGAAACCTATCTGAAGAGATCTGTTGTTGCTAACCTCTTCAAAGTATATGAAATTGCTGTATGCTTTAGAAACGAAGATATAGATGCTCAGCACTATCCAGAATTTGTTCAGATAGAGATATACCAGGCATTTGCTGATTGGAACGACATGATGAAATTAGTTGAAGATATGGTTGCATATGCAGTGAAGTCTGTATATGGAGATTATAAGGTGGAGGTAGATAAGAATGGCGAAAAGTTAGTTCTCGACTTTACACCCCCTTGGAGGAGAATCTCATTAGAAGATGCTATAGAGATGTTTGGCGGCATTAAGGTTAAAGGTAAAAGCTATGAAGAGCTCCTTGAAATAGCAAAACAGCTTGACATAAAAATTACTGATCCAAGAAAGGGCAAGCTTTTAGAGAAGATATTCGAAAAAGTTGCGCAACCCAAGATAACGCAACCAACATATATAACACTATTTCCTAGAGATATCTCACCTCTAGCAAGGCCCTACAGAGAAAATCCGGAGTATGCTGAAAGATTTGAGATCTACATCGACGGTCTCGAAATTGGGAATGGGTATAGCGAGCTTAACAATCCAATAGTTCAATACTACTTCTTCGCTAAGGAGGAAGAGTTAAGGTTAAAAAGTAGAGAAAAGTTTGGCGAAGTAGAGTATCACCCAATGGATAAAGACTTCATACGCGCACTTGAGTACGGTATGCCACCTACAGCAGGAGTAGGCATAGGAATATATAGGTTCATGATGGTGCTAAGCGGTCTCAGATCAATAAAGGATGTTATACCATATATAATAGTTGAGCAGGAGAATTTCAAAACCGTGGCAGAAGAAAATCCTGATATCCTAAAATACTATATAGAAAAGTTGAGGCTTGAATAAAATCACATTGTACTTAAATATGTTTTGAACCTACTCCTCCTCAACTTCTGTCTCAATCCTCTCCATAGGTTTAGCAGAGGCTCTCTCCCTAATTATGTTAATTATTTTTAGTGCCTCATCATAGCTTACATGTCTTGCAGTTTGCAAAACTGTTGCAAATGTTGCTTTCAGTGCTTCTTCTATGGGTCTTTCAGGAGAAATCTCGAGCTTTATTCGCTCAAAGATTGCTGGAGAAGGTTCTAAAACAGCACCTCTCTTCAGTACTGCTGTTCTATCATCAACTGGTGTCACTATTGCTGCACCAACTTCTCTGTCACCTAGCTTAACAGTGAATACGAGATCTCCGTCCGCAGTCTCGCCAAGCAATGTAAATGTGTATGCCACAGCCATTGCTAGTACCTCAGCAGCTTTGGATACTATCTGCTTTACTACTTCATTCACCTTATCTTGAGGTATCCTCCTGAATGCCTCAACTGTTAATGTATCCCACTTCCAGATTATGTTTTTAGCGTTCTCGTCTACCTCGTATTCAATTCTAATTCTAACAACATCGCCTTTATCAATCTTCAGCTGATCTACGAATATATTGTAAAGTAGCTTGTTCAATTGAGCCGCTGCATAAGCTATTTTCTGGCTCCACTCCTTATCCTTTTTAACATAATCCCTTAACTGAGCAAACAAAGTCCTTCTAATCTTATCTGCATAGGCTCCCGCAATCACAAGACCCGAACTAAGCATGGGCATTGATTGCACCCCCATAGATACTATATGTGAGCAAGGTTCAAAAGTTTATGTGTTTAATATTCATTCAAGATGAATATAATGTGTATATATATATATGAGACTTAAAGTATTAGAACACTATATAGGCTTATATTTTTCAATATATGAATCTGTTTAAAGGGCTTCACTTATGAGTATAAAAGGACCAAAAATTTTTGTTGAGCCTCCAGGACCAAAAGCAAAGGAAATTATCGAAAAACATTTTCAATATGTTGCTACAACAACTCATGATCCTGAGAATCTTCCTCTAGTTATTGAGCGTGGCGAAGGTGTATGGCTATACGATGTTGATGGCAACATATACCTCGACTTTTCATCGGCAGTCGCCGTGAATAATCTTGGTTACCCAGTTCATCCAGAGGTAAAGAAGGTTATAATTGAGATGCTCGATAAGCTTGCTCATGCTGGAGGAACAGACTACTTTAATCCATATCAAGTTATGCTAGCAGAAAAGCTTGTGAAGATAACGCCTGGCGATTTCAAGAAAAAAGTGTTCTTCTGTAATAGTGGCACTGAAGCGAATGAAGCAGCAATAAAGGTTCTGAGACACTCAACAGGTAGGAAATACTTTATCGCATTTATAGGGGCATTCCATGGAAGGACAATGGGCTCCTTAAGCCTTACAGCATCAAAGCCCATACATAAGAAAGGTTATATACCAATGATGGGTGGTGTTGTCCATGTTCCGTATCCTAATCCATACAGAAATCCGTGGCACATTGATGGATATGAGCATCCAGATGAGCTAGTCAATAGAGTTATTGAATACATAGAGTATTGGACGCTTCAGCACTTTGTACCCGCAGATGAAGTTGCAGGAATATTCTTTGAGCCCATACAGGGCGAAGGAGGTTATGTTGTACCTCCAAAGAACTTCTTCAACGAGTTATATAAGCTGGCAAAGAAGTACGGCATAATGCTTGTTGACGATGAAGTACAGATGGGTCTTGGAAGAACAGGAAAGATGTTTGCAATTGAGCACTTCGGCATTGCACCAGACGTGATAACCTTAGCTAAAGCGCTTGGAGGAGGAGCTATACCTATTGGAGCCACAATATATAGGGCCGAACTAGATTTTGCGCCAGGCGCACATAGCAATACATTTGGAGGTCATGCCCTAGCATCAATGGTCGCATTAAAGACTATCGAGATTATTGAAAAGCTTCTGCCACATGTTAGTGAGCTAGAGAAAGTATTTAGAGAGAGGCTGGTTGAGCTAAAGGAGAAGTATCAGAGCGTTGGAGATGTAAGAGGGTTAGGTCTTGCATGGGGAATAGAGTTTGTCAAGGACAGAAAAACCAAGGAGCACGACGTTAAGACAAGAGATAAGGTGA
>JAPYWC010000047.1 GCA_028276605.1 Desulfurococcales archaeon | reverse complement strand
TCTCGCCACCTTTTCCAACAACTCTACCTAGGTGCCCTTGCTTAGCTATTATGAGTGCGTCTGGTACATGCTCCGATGTTATCTCATATTGTTGCTTAAATGAGGTTAAATCAGCTACTGTTACGATATCTGCGTCAGGAGCCTTAGACTTGATAACATCGTAAACCTTCTTCTCTTCTTCATTCATTGCTCTTGCACGAAGTTTGTACTCAAGCAAGAATCTTAAGCCTCTCTTTGCCCCTTCTCTCACGATATCCTTTATGCCTAAATCTACAACACGAGACTTCTCCTCACTTAACAGTATCTCTCTAACGAGTGCTGCTGGATCGCCTTTTATCTCTCTAAGAGCTTGAAACACAGGATCTCCAGCAACAATTAACCTACTATTCTGCCCTACTCTAACTATGGCTTCTATTATGGTTTCAGGTTTCATAAGTTGTATATCGTCTATAAATATAATGGCATTGTCGAATGTTCGTCCACGCAAGTAATGCGAATCTGCAATGATTATCTTGTTACCTATTAATGGCTCTACTTGACCCCAATCAATAAGTACCCCTAGCACGTCCTGCATGTAGCTCTTTACGGCTTCAAAGAATGCTGATGGTGATTTGGCTATAGTAATCTCCTCCCCTGATGTAATGTCAACTACAGGCTTTATTATAATAAATCTTTTGTATTCTCCTGAAAGCACTGCTTGCAATCCGTAAGTTAAACTGAATAGAGATTTGCCTGTGCCTGTAGGTCCAAAGAACCCTAGAACTTCAAAACTTTTATCAGTTAACGCTTTGTACATCTCTTCTTGTCCTGCGGTAAGCGGTTTTAGTTTTTCTAACAGATTAGGGCTACTCATTTGGGTTCTACCCAATTTTCTTTTTGTTTCCCTTAACCTTACCTGCTTTAATTCTAAATATTAGCGTCTTTTAAAAATTTAAATAGTTTTTCAAGGCGCTGCTTTCCTTCAAGCAACATGGTATTTGCTAGTTTGACTACCTTACTGAGATCCTTTACAACGACGTCGTCTCCGTCTTTCAGTAAGAATGGAACCCAAATACCGCTGACTATTTCTATAATGATGCCGTTGGAGCCGATGGATATTATTCCGCTATGTTTAAACCCTGCATTGCGTGCAATAGTCAAAACAGTTGTGGCTGCATCCAAATTGAGCGCATTTATGTGTAGTATTGGTCCGCTAACTATCATCCAAAGTCTGTACAACGCCTTTTGGTTCCTTATAATACCTTCTATTTCTGCAATGTCTATAGGTTCGTGTTTCTTAAATATTACTGTAGCTTCATCTCGTTGCCAAGGGTATAAAGCGTCTACTATTGTTATCCTACCACTACATGAACTTGTCGAAAAAATGTATTTCTTCGAGAAGATAAGCTCTATTATGTGCTTTATGTCTCTATCTACATACCCTATCTCAAGATCGCTAAGAAACCGTCTGTAAGCCTCCTCCCTCTTAATTCTCCATAACCTTTCATCAACTTGCATCATGTGCTTACAAACCTATGCATTGAGCGGCTTTAACTTTCCCTCTTCTTCACCTCTTTAAGAAATTTCTCGAGCTCTTCTTTAACTATTGTAGCGACAATCTTTCCGTCAACACGCCCTCTAAGTTCATTCATAACCTTACCCATTATGAATTGAAATGCTCTCTCCCCTCGTTTCAGAACCTCTTCCTGAAACTCGGCCATCTTTGCTCTTATAACATTACGTATTTCATCAACGTTCATGGTTTTTCGCATCTTTATAACATCTATGAGATTATTGATAGGTATATGTGGGTTTTCATATACTGTCCTTACAAGTATTACCAGATCCTCCTTAGTTAGTTCACCTAGGTCCCTTATTACCATAGCTAACTTGTGGAAAGCATCGTCATCTAGATAATCTATGTTGATACCCTCCTTCTTAAGCTCGCCAGAAACTGTTGTGAAGAGGAGTGCAAGAACTCGTGGATTTGCATTATATGTCTTTACCAGTTGCTCAAATAAAGGCATGTACTCACTATAGATGAGTTGTCTTGCAAGTTCAATGCTTAGTCCATATATTTTCATATACTGCTCCAACTTTATCTCAACAGGTGGTGGAACCAAGAGCCTCGCTTCTTCAAGTAACTCTGGGGTAATGCGTATAGGAGGGATATCTGTTTCAGGATACATTCTGGCAGCGCCAGGTTGAGGTCTCATATACCTTGTGGTTCCATCTTCGTTCGCAGCTCTAGTTTCTTTAGGTATGCCTTGCAGTGCAATAATGCATCTTTCTCTTACAGCTTCTAAAGCCTTCCTAGCTCTCTCTGGTTTATCAACAACAATTACAAACGCATCTAATTCGTCTGCATTTAGAGTTTTTCTAAGTTCGGAAACGATGCTCTCATCTATTCCGTACCCAGGAAGCTCGTCACTATGAATAATTCCTTTTACACCTGCCCACTGCTTTGCATAATCGGCGAGCTCCGTACCAAACCTTCTATTAGTTTGCAACTCTATTCCTAAAATTCCATCAAACTTTGGCAACTTCAATGCATATGCCTTACCACCTTCCCTAATTGCGTTGAGTATTAGCTTGCTAGAGCTGTTAGCTAGAATATCCGTAACATCAACTATGGGTTGCGCTCCTATTTCCTCTGCTGACGCCTTCCTTTCCAATAATAGCTTTTGTATCATTTGCAAGCCAATTAATCTCCTAACCTCCTCCTCTATAACTTTCGGTATTAGCTCAAGCCTTTGAACGCCTTTAATCTCAATTTTAGGACTCCCTCTAATAGATAAATTGATGTCTTGCCTAATGCTTCCAATTCCACGCTTTACTTTCCCAGTAAATCGAAGCATTAACCCAATTTTTTCAGCGACTCTCTTTGCTTGTTGAGGTGTTGTAATATCAGGAGCTGTTGAAATCTCTATCAATGGTATTCCAAGCCTATCAAGGCTATACGTGACAAATAAGTCATTTTCATCAATTTTCCTGGCAGCGTCTTCTTCCAGGGCTATTGTCTGAATGTTTACAGTACCTTCTTCATCATGAATATAACCACCTAATGCCACTATGGCTGTTCTCTGAAATCCTGTTGTATTGGAACCATCAATAACTATTTTCCTCATAACATGAATCTCGTCAACAATGAAAGAGTTGAAAGCTAATGCGATTGCAAGGGCTATCTTGAGGGCTTCAAGATTAAGCATATGTGGAGGTTCTTCATCTAGCTCTACAAGGCAGGAAGCGTTTGGTGGTGCAAGGTACATGTACGCGCGTTTCCTTTGATGCTCAAACAGCGCTGCCTCATCAACTTCGCCTAATTCGCTTCTTGTAGCACGTAGGAATCTTTGAATTGGATTCAACCCCTTTAAACGATCGTCAGATACAAGTTGTGTAGGGCAGGAACAGAAGAGCTTGTGCTGAGTATTAAGCTGCTGATGAATTTCAAGACCAACACGTAAACCAATATCTCTATAATTGAATGTTGTAGGTACTTTTAAAGCTGCTTTCATGCTCTTTAAGCACCTTAAATATTAGGCGCAACACTAAACAGAATCTTCACACGCTTAATAAGTTTCAATAAATAGGGCATCAAAAACCGTTATAACCTAGACTTTAAATTTTCAACGATAAAGGCAAAATTAGTTATGATGATTTATGAACCTGTAGCTGTTGTAGTGCTTTTCTTTCTGGGTACGGATGAGGGTGGCACTACCGGTGGTACAGGAAGTCCTTGCGCCTTTCTTTGTCTAATCCAGTATTCACGTCTGTTTCTTACACGTGGTACTAGGTTGCGTTTAGGCTTGGGAGGTATTTTTGGAGTCTGACTTCTAACCTTGCCTGCTTTTGTTAGCGAACCATGTGATGGCATTTACTTATTCACCTGCTACTAGACTCTTTAATTTTGCAAACCTTAAAAATCTTAGGTAGCAATGCACCAAAGTTTTTCTTACACTAATACATACATTAAGATGAAAGGAGTTTAAATAGCTATAGCGAGATCTTCATCAGTTGCAATCATCTGTAACGTTTATGAATTAGACTAGTCACTTTACTTTAATAACTACAACCTCTACCTTCTCTTTGTGGAGCCTCCTAATCTTCTCCTAGCACTCTTTCTGCGAATATGCTATGTATCTTCCACTACCATACTTATGGACCCTACCCTCAAAAATGTCCATAAACTCACCAGGCATAGAATGAAGTAAAAAGATTCATGAAACTACTCACATATGGTAAAATGTGGATAGATAGAAGTAGAAGAGTGAAGCGCACGTGGAGATACCGGCTCATCCTAAAAGGGTCTCTACCATGAAGAGTGGAGCTAGACGGAATGGGGAAATAATATGTGTGAAGTCGAAGAAATTAACTCAGCTCTTCACAGCCGGTTATCAAGTATTTACTACTGAACTCTTCAAGAAGCTCTGGTACAATCCAAAACCTTTTCATCAACATCTAATGCTTCATTACATGTCTATGCTTTAGCTTTATGAAGATTGAAGCTATTAATTCTTGGCAACATTGACTTGTAAAGTTATGTCATGTTATTTTGATATCTGTGAGCGTACTTAACTTAAGCAATATTCAATTTTAATGTGCTTGAAGTGCAAATAAGGTCATTACATTATTTTAATCCATGGCCAGATATGGTATAGGGCGCGATGGGTTCTTTTCTTGGCTTATCACATTATTTGTGTTAATGTATAATGGTGTGTCTTGCTCAATTTAGATTTAGACTTATATACTTTGTGAGGTCTGAGCTCTAATATTGCTGATAAAGGTGGAGTATGATGAGTGAGAGAATATATATTGTAGAGACACCAATAGGCATCTTTGCGGTATCATCGGCAGGCGAGATAATAGATAAGGTGTTGTACCCTAAAGATATTGGGAAAATTGTTGAGGATTTGCTAGCACTATCAGAAGGGAGAGAAAGCGATGTCCTAATGCAATTGATAGAGTCATTGAAGCAGAAAGTTGATATTGCGAAGAGTGTTCTAGTTTTTGAGAGTGCAGAGATTTCAAGAAGGATAAGTGAAAAGGGCTTTAATACAGCAGTTGAAGTTGCCAATGAAGTTGCTAGAAAGATTCGAAGTGAGCTTGCCGCACTAGCAGTTAAGTTAGGGTTATTTGCTTCAGAGGATGAGTACAGGGAGTATCTTCATAACATCTCACTTGAGCTCACAAGGCGTAAGCTTAGAAGATTTGCACAGAAGCGAGATTTGCTTGCAATACAGGCAATAAGGGCTGTTGATGATATCGATAAGACTTTGAATCTCTTTGCGGCTAGGCTAAGAGAGTGGTATAGTATTCATTTCCCAGAATTAGATGATTTATCAAAGGAACACGAAGAGTACATAAAGCTTGTTGCTGAGCTTGGATATAGAG
>JAPYWC010000046.1 GCA_028276605.1 Desulfurococcales archaeon | reverse complement strand
TCTATAGGTTTCATTTTGCGAAGATCTATACACAACAATCTTTAAGAAGTTAAGCCATGACATAACTTCATCAAGCTTATCACACTCTACATAGGATAGTTTCGTAAGCCAAACAAGAGCTTCTATAATGGCTGCACCTGCCCTTGTAAATACCTTTGGCAAGCCTTTAATAGTGGTGCCGAGGACATCTATAGAAACTTCTATAGCCTCCTCCTTAACACTAAACATGCCTAAACCAGTGATGCAGGCATCGCATATGGTAGGACATTGAGATAATGTGGCAAATAGCTTTACCACCTCATCCTTCATTAGCACAGCTTTGTAAAATACCTGTGGATCGAGAGTTACACAGACTATGCACCTCAACTTCGTTACGCCGTGGCGAAGAATGTAATCATAAAGTTTAGAGCCTTGAAATACTCTACCAAGAAGCCTACACTCATTAGGGCTAGAAAGCTTGAGCCCTAAAGGCATTACAGTGACGAGCTCGTTGTTAGCGTTGTAGAAAGCTGTTATAGTCTCTCCCCAAGTGTCATGAGTAAAGCCTAACTCCCTCAACACACAGCTAGAGCTCATAGCATTGAGCACCGCTAGTTCTTATCCATCACCAGGGTTCGGATCTGGCAAATACTTGTAATCAGCTGTAAACAGCTCTAACTATTTTCTTCATCCCCTCACTTTTGCTCCTCCGCTCTGTCTGGTTTCATCCTTCATTGTGGAGGCTCTTTGGGGTGACCCAGGCACCCCCGCATACGCTTCACTCTTCCATCTATAGCCACACTCCCTTGGGGATCCGCCCAACCAATGAGTGGATAAACCCCCTCATTGATGTCTAGAGAAATAATTTTTAACCAGCTTATTAGCTGTAGGGGCTATAAAAACTATTCATAGCCAAACAAAACTAGTCATAGCTAATACAGCTCCTGCTACGGCTTCTCATATATATCCTCTATGTAAGCTAGTGTATAGTCTAATTCACGTATGTACCTAAGCCTTGCCCTTACAACAGCCTTACCATACTCAACCTCTACAACTACGTCAAGATTTCGTGAACGAAGAGTTGCATACCTGTAGGGATTGCTATCACTGCTCGGCAAATCAATATCTATCTTTACCTTAGCCCTCTTCTTAAACGGTTGCGACATTATAGCATACTCAATGACTTTCTCTAAAAGCTTAACCTCATCAACAAACTTTATTGGTATACCACTAAACTGATGAATAACCATACCCAGTGCTATACCAGCTTCAAAAGCTGCACGCTCTCTATCACTAACCTTTGGCGAGAAGTATTTTGCAGCCACATCACTTGGTTCGGGCACGAAATTCACCAAAGCCTATGGAGATGTGAATACGTTATTAGTTTTCTTCGTGATGGTTCAAGGCCTTAGTATAGAACTCCACTTCTTTATTGAGTGGAGAGCTATTGTTGAAACAATTATGTCTGCTGAGGATCCTGGGTTAATGCCTTTCTTTGCAAGTTCGTCGTCAAAATCCTTGACAAGGCTTAGGCATCCGCTAGTGTTAGTCAAGCACGTATCTAGAATCTTTGCTGCTTTCCTAGATACCTCCTCAGCTACGCCAAATCCATGCTTCCTCACAATAAGGGTATCAATGTCTTGTGCAAGTTGATAGAGGTACGTTTCAATAATTGCTAGATTCCAATCGCCATGCATCCTCAGCCTTTGTTGAAGGAACTTAGCATTCCTGACAGATCTTGGATACGATTCAACAATCTCTCTACAGTTTAGGTCTGTTCTAGAGCTGTAAACGAGTATCTTCCAGAGTGTGTAGCCTCCCTCTATTAATCTTTCCCTAAACCTCTCATCCCACACATCTGGAGGACCTTCGATAACCTCGCCTTTCCTTATGTAGCTAGGCGAAGCTATTCTAATAGCGTTGTAGAGGTGTATAGAGTCAGAAATTGTTGAGTAAGTCTCTACTATTCTTCTGGCCTCCAAGGTAATAGCATCTATTGTTAAAGCACCTTTTTTACACACAACATAACCTGCTGCTATGGCTAGTGGGAAGAGGAGAAGAGCTGAACCTAAACAGGTATTTCCACCTCCTGAAACAGTTCTAGACTCAGCAACTGTTGCCTCTATCAAGTCACCAATAAGATTTCTTAGTTTAAAACCTCTAGCTAGTCTACACCCTCTTAAAACAGCTTTAAATAGGTAATGCTCTGCAATAACAGCTGTTATCAGAAAATCCTCGAATAGTGTATCACTAAAGTTTCTCAATCTATGAACATTACCTGGCTTAGGGTATGCCGCAACCTCAAGAGCTATGGACGACGCTAAAAGGAAGGAAATTCTCCTAAGCATAGAGTGTAAGGACATGGCTAATCACAGTTCAGCTTCTCTAACACAACCTGGTCTAATATCTGAAAGGGTGTATGTAGGTACACTAGTTTGACAAGATATGTACTCCACAATTTTGTAAGCTATGTCTAGCTTTATCCTCTTCCTCGGTGAAGCCACCTCATCTCTCATTAGCCAAGGCTTTGAGTATCTACCCACAACATTTCCGAAATCCATACCAGCAAAAATTATCTTTGATGGTTTGAAGAATAGGGTTAGCAGGTATGCTCTATCACCATCAGTAAATCCTCCAAAATTGAGTATGGGGTACACAGGCTTTACTTGAGTAGTTACAATAACATTGTTTAAGCATCTCCTCATCTCATTCAGAAATTCTATGAACACAGGTATGTTATCTCCGTGAACGTGAATAGCAAGTATTGAGCCGTGATGGTGGGAATACTTAATGGATTCTAGATCGCCATCAAGATCAGTTACTATAATGTGGGGTACAACCCCAACTTCTACAAGAGCTTTAGTAGCACCATCAGCAGTTACAAGAACATGCTCATCAATTACATGTTTAGAGTCAAGAATGCTAATGTGCTTCGCAAGGCTTGGTCCAGCACCAAAAACAATAATCCCTCTTCCAATAATTAATGAATTGAGCAGTGTTATTGGAGGGTTAACTCCGCCTACGTAGCTAAAAGCGATTTGGGTTGCGAATTCATCCATTTCCCTATCTATGCCTAACGCATTAACTATTTCAAGGTAGAACCTCCACCAATCCACAAAGTTCTTAAATACAGATAGGAATCCATCTTCTAAAATGCTTAAGCTCATGACTACACCTACTCTATAACTACTTCAGCACCCTTATTCCTTCCCTTAACAATCATGTAATCCACTTCTATACCTCTACGCTCAACAAGCTTTAGTACAGAGTTAAGGATTTTCTTAGCCTTGGCATAGCCCTCTACAATACCATATACTGTAGGACCCCAACTACTTTGACCAACACCTTTAGCACCATACTCAAGCATGCTTCTTGCAATAAGCTCTACTTCCTCACAACAAAATACTCCTCCTTGATACTTCGAGAAGTACTCACCGACAATGAGCTGTAGCTTTGTTAAAGCTTTTCCAAAGACATCGATATCTCTTCTAAGTATAGCTGGTAACATATGTAGAAACACAAGTTTGTAAAGCTCGAACTGAAGATCTTTTGGAAGCTCTATAGGTATGTCCATAGCCCTTCGTTCACTAACTTCATCGAATCCTCTCCTCCTTCTAGGAATAAATAGGATGAAGCTCCAACCCCTTGGTACAGGAGCTCGAAATATTGTTTGAGGCAAGTCATTTACGGATTCTGGGCACAGCACTTTCCCATGCGGAGTAAGCCTCCTACCAGAATTCACTACAAAACCTCCTTTCTCAAAAACTGCTATACCTACTCCAGAATCTCTACCTCTACAAAACTTAACAGCTAACTCTCTAACACTATACTTAAGCCCAAGAGCTTTAGAAATGCCGTAAGCTAGTGCGAGTAGAGTTTGTGTTGTTGAGCCTAAGCCTATGTGTCGAGGAATAGCACTTAGTATCTCAATGCTTAACCCCTGCAAGTTAAAGACTTTGCTCAAAGCGTCAATGATGTCTGACACCTCTACACCACTCCTATTCACAATCACTACCTTATCACTTCCAATTCTAGAGAGCTTTACAACAACTTTAGGAGCATCTATAGCTACTCCGAGATCTCCATAAGCAACTTCATCTGTTAAGAAGTTGTAGAAACCCATATGTATTCTAGCAGAAGCTTCAACAAGAATCATGGGTCTATGCCTTAGTCTCACGCTCTAAGAATAACTTGTCTAGGGATTTAACTGTGTGATTTATGTGCACGAGGAGGTTGAATGGGTGTATACTTTCGAAACTAATAACCTTAATCTGCATCCTTGCATCATCACTAAGCCTCTTCCTTAAAACTTTATAGATATTGTATAGAGCTTCACGAGCCACATCCTCAGCAAATTTGGGGTTCTCAAAAGCTTTCCTAATCAGCTTATACTCATCTACCCTCTTAAGCAGGTTTTGTACAGGTGCTGAGAAGGAGTTTCTGAGAATTGTAACAAGTTCCTTAACATCAACATCTATAGGTGTTGATGAGCCTATGTTAAGCATTATTGAAGCTCTCTGGGTATGTGAAGGTGCGTGAGGTAAGGAGAGGTTCTCCATATATGCATATACTTGTTGAGCACATGGACATACAGTCATTCCCTCAACCCCTACTCTGATACTAAATCTCGAACCATTAACTTTGCTAACCCTTACCGCTATTGATAGGGTTAGAGGCGTGTTATCCTCTTCAACAACATCACGTAGGTTAAGCCTTATGTAAGCTTTTGAAGAATTGTTATGCGATGAAAGAAGCTCCTTACATGCTTCCTCAACAACCTTTTGTAAATCAAGCAAGGTTCTGTATGTCACTCTACGCAGATTACTTAGTGTAATGCCTACAATTCTTGAAATATGAACTCCTCGAACCTCTGCATCAAGATCTATGCACGATAGGACGTCAGCCACAATACATTTAGAGTCTTTTTCAGCAACATTACAAAGCCTTACCTTCAAACCCTTTACACACACATCATTAACTGCTAAGCTATATAAAGGCTTAGCTTTATGTACATCAGGAATACCAGCCTGATGCATTTCATTTGACATATCTCTCGCACCTAAACAATGCTATAACCATGGCTTTGCCCATTGCAGTGAGCTTCATACCATTCCTAGTCCCAGCAGTTCATGCTCTGTAGAACTGTACACAGGGAAACCTTTTTAAAAGGTTTAAAAGGATTTCTGTGTAAAAGTCTTACACAGAGTAATTTAAGGTAACTTGGTGTTATGAAAGAGCGTAGAGAGTTCTTTCCCGCAATACTGTTAATGCCTGTGAATCGTGATGATAGAGTTAAGTTTGTGTCAACGCTTTTCTCATCGCCTGTAGTAGCTGAGGTACTATCATTGTTTAAGCCTGGTTTAGAGCTTTGCCAAAGAGATTTGATTAGGTACTTAAGTCATAGGTCAAATAAGACAGTGATTAGTGTATTGAAGAAGCTTGTTTCTCTAGGTTTTCTCAATGAGGTTGTTAAGGTTGTTGAGAAGAGTGGTAGGAAGGTGAGGATGAAGTGCTACAACCTTACAGATCTTGGTAAGTGGTATGCAACAATATTTAAA
>JAPYWC010000045.1 GCA_028276605.1 Desulfurococcales archaeon | reverse complement strand
GACTTAACCTTGATATGAATCCCAGCTTCTCAATATTCCTCGTGTGCGTTACTATCTCTACAAAGCCTGAGTCCATGAATAGTGCTGACTTGAAGAATGCGTGAGCTACTGAATAGAAGAGGGCAGCATGTAGCGCTGGTTCAATGTTGAAAAGCTTTGCAAACCCTAGTAAAATAGCGATAACACTTGTATGAGATATAGTGCTGTATGCAAGGATCCTCTTTATATCTATCTGAACCAGTGCTTGGAGCCCACCGTAGATTGCTGTAAGAGATCCGAAAGCTATTAAGAGGTATGCATACGCATCTACATTGATTGGGTAGTACCTATACAAAATGTACAGCCCATAGATTCCCATCTTAACCATTAAGCCTGAAAGCATTGCCGATGCTGGTGCAGGTGCAAGGGAGTGAGCATCTGGTAACCAGAAGTGTAGTGGTGCTACAGCAGCCTTTGCTAAGAAGCCTATTGAGCATAGGATAGTTAATAGTGTGTTTCCCCCTATAGCTGGCACTGCCTCAGCAATGCTTACAGTAAACGCTTTTTCAAGACCCGCTAGAGCTACTATACTAAAGAGGGAAATGTCTGCAGGGATCATTGATACTAGCAAAAACTTCACTCCAGCTTCAAGAGCTTCACCATAGCCTCTAGTAAGCCAATCAAATGCTATTAGCACGAATCCTAGGAGCTCTGCTATGATCCAAAAAGCTACGAACTCTATTAAGTAATATGATGTGAATGTGAAGATTATTGATAGTGAGAATGAGTCTACAAGTAGCTGGAGGTAGGAGGCGCCATACTTATGCCTTGCGTAGCTTGCTGTATATACAGAAACTATTGCTGCTATGATGCTACCTACGATAGCTAGTGTACGGGCAAAGATATCGGTGATTACTGTAAGGGAGTAGTAAGCGATTAGCGCAAAACCTGCTACACGCAAAACAATACCAAGTAGCCTACTATATATTCTCGGCGCTCCTCCAGCTAAGACCAGCACAGCTGATATAATGTACAACAGGTACCTATACAGAGACTCCAATGTTCATCGCCGCCTTCACAACTCTTATCAAAGCTCTTCTCTTTGCCTCATCAGATACTTTCTGAGGAGATGCAATAATGATTGCATTTGTTGGGCATATAGCTGAGCAAGCAGGCTCCAGACCATCTTTCCTTAGATCTCTACACAAATCACACTTTGTACTTACTCTTAATGCTATATCAAGTTCTGGGATTCCAAACGGGCATGCGTAGAGGCATGCCATGCACCCTATACACTTTGATGCATTGACATACACAGCACCATTTTCATCCCTCTCCATAGCTTTAGTTGGGCATGCCTCTATGCATGGAGCCTTTGCGCAGTGAAAGCATGATATAGGCTTTACCAGACCTCCACCAACATCATATAGCCTTATATATGGCTTCCCATGAATGAACTCACATACCGTTTCGCATAGTCCGCATCCAATGCATTTACTGTAGTCTATCCATCTTTGTAGCATTCCTAAGGATTGTAAAGATTTGGGGGCAGCAGTCATATCTCTCACCTATCAACCCCTAAGAAACTTTTCAATGTCTCTTGCAGCACGAAGCCCATGTCCAGCCGCTTCACCAAGCTTTGTAGGCCCTGTTAGAACATCTCCAGCTACAAACACGTTTGTATTACCTAGTCTATAACCCCTTGAAACTATGTAGCCTTTTTCATCGAGAAACTGCTTAAATTCCTGACACTCAGCTGTGAATGGAGGTGTCGAGATTTCACCTATTGCCAGGATAACAGTATCGGCTTCGATAGTGAATTCACTACCAGGTATAGGCACTGGAGCTGGTCTACCACTCTTATCTGGTGGTCCAAGTCTCATTCTCTGGAATTCCACAGCCTTAACAGCACCATTCTCAACAATAATCTTTGTTGGTGCGGCTAGCTCAACCCATTTAACACCCTTAGCTATCAAATCATTTATGTAATACTCACCAGCAGGAGCCTCCTTCTTAGTTCTTCTATACACCATATACACCTCCTCAGCACCAATCCTCATTGCCTCTTCAGCAGCATCAATAGCGCTAAGCCCAGCCCCTATCACGATAGCTCTCCTTGGACGAGGCCATGTGGAGGATACTAACCCATACTCATAGAGCCTTATCCTATATAGGAATGTTAACGCATCTAAAACTCCTTTAGCATCCTCACCTGGAATACCAAGCCTTCTCGATCTCCAAGTACCTGTAGTTATGAGGACGGCATCGTAATTCTGGACAAGGGTCCTCAAGTCAATAACTTGCTTCACAAAGTCGTCTCCTTCGTCATGCCGCTCACCACACATAACCTTAGTGTTCAAGTTGAACTTAACGCCGAAGATATTAGTTAGCTCATCTATTCCTTCCTTAACATTTTCAAATGGTATCCTATAGGATGGTATTACAAGAGTCATCATACCTCCTGGAATAGGTTGCTTATCATATACATCAACTTCATAACCCTTACATGATAGGTACCCTGCCGCAACAAGTCCTGCTATCCCAGCACCAACTACAGCAACTTTCTTACCTACAGACCCTGACTTAGATTTACACATAAATGCAAATCTCATTACTCTACACCTATATTCCTACAACCCATACGAAGAGGTAGTTTAAAGAAAACTCTTGAGGCGGAGATAGAGGTCTTACCATACTGTCAACTACCTTTTATTGTATAACTGTACCTGTTAAAACTCGCTTTGCAGCGGGTATAAAAAAGTTTATGTATTTTTTGCAAGGCCTTCTTGAAGTGCCTTGTATCGCCTTAACTTTAGATGAGTATGGCAAGGAATAAATCATTTACGTTTGTTCCTGTGTATCCCGTTATTATTGCCCTGTTTAGTTTTGAGAAGAATGTGTAGCTATCATTATTGTTTAAGTATTGGATGGGATTAAGATGTATGGACAATGCTTCGAAATATGTTTGCTCATCGATTATTGCTCCTGCAGCAGGGCTTACACCATCTATTCCGTCAGATCCTATGCAAACAGCTACTGTTTTGCCGACGCCTCTAATGGATATTGCAAGTGATAGGCATAGCTCCTGATTTCTTCCACCAATACCACTTCCTTTAACCGTTACAACAGTTTCGCCACCGGCTAGTAGTAGAGCTGGTTTTGGTACTGGAACCGAGTGTAGATGTATACTCTTAATTATTGATGCTAGAACTCTACCAACTTCTCTAGCCTCGCCTTCAAGCATGGATGTTAGTATAATGGTGTTAAAGCCTAGCTCCCTCCCCTTCTGTGCAATAGCTTCCAGCACCAGCTTGTTGCTTGCTATAATAATGTTTAATACCTTGCTGAATACTGGGTCTCCAGGCTTCAATGTATCCTCTATCTCTCCTCTAAGACCCTTCTCAAATATGGACCTAATGTCCTCTTTGAGCTCATTCCAAAGACTATATTTAACAAGAACATTGTATGCGTCTAGAAATGTCGTCTCATCAGGAGCTGTAGGACCTGAAGCAATAGTATCAAGCCTATCTCCAATAACATCGCTTACAATTAATGAGATAACCTTCTTAGCCTTTACAAATCTTAGAAGCTTTCCTCCCTTAACCTTTGACAGTCTTTTCCTCACAGCATTAAGCTCAACAATGTCAGCACCTCTCTTCATAAGCTCTCTAGATATTTGCGCTATATCATCTAATGATACCCCTTCTTCAGGCAACTCAAATAACGCAGAGCCACCGCCAGAGATGAGCGTGATCACAATATCATCTTCGCTAACATTGTTCAGAACATAGTTGAGTAACTGCTGTGAAGCTTGTAGAGTGTTCTTGCCAGGTATTGGGTGATCCCCCTTAACAATCCTTATACTACCCACATACCCCTCCTCATTAGGTGTTATGACAACGCCTCCAGCAATTCTATCCCCTAGAAGCTCGTGTATAGCCTCAGCCATTCTCTTACTAGCCTTTCCGAATCCAATTACATGAACCCTACCATCAATATCAATGCCAAGCCCTTTCACAATAATTTTGCTATCTAAGACCTTGACGCTGGATTTAACAGCGTTATAGGGATCTGCAACACTCAAACCATACTCAACAAGCTCCAAAGCTAATCTATGAAGCTCAGACCTTGCAAGCTCAGAGAAATTCTTTATAATCATTAAGGTCTCCTCTAGAACCTCGAAAATACCTTACTTCTAAATTTAATTGGAGGCATTTATAAAGCTAAGCTTTACAACTCCATAGCTACAGAAGGTAATTAATCGATTTATCTGCTTAAGAGGATCTGTAAAGATTTCTTGAAGAGGTTCCAATTAATCTTATAACCATACTCAACCTCTAGCCTTCTAAGAAACTTCTCCAAATCCTTCGCAGCTCTAGCAATCCACGATTTAGGAAGACTTTCTTGAAGAGGACACTCAGGATCTATTGTTACACCTACTTCCTCATCATAGATTAGTGGGTAGATTCTACAGCCCAAAGGTCTATGCTCATAGACCTTGCAGGTACCGTGTTCAGGATCTAGGAATACACACCTGTTGTTTACATTCTTAAGCCTATAGAACCCGTCCCTAAACTCATAGAAATCCCTATACCCTAGAGACTCTAACCTCTCTATATCTTCCCTTAGCAGGATCATCTCGGTGTTGAAGCAGCATCGAAGACATCGCCTACACACAATCCAAAAATCTTCACCTATATCTGCACGCACCTTTCATCACAACAACGAGACACTTAGGTTACTCCTGATACATACCTTCTTTACTATTGCTATTGCTGTATAACTGTTTACTGCTTTAATACTTTATAACTTAACAATAAGGTTGTTGTTGAGCGAGAGAAAAAATGGTGAAAATTGAGTTTAATTAGCATTGTATCCTTTTCCAGGAGGTATTGAAACATATGTCGCTGTCTATGGTAATTGTAGCGGTTAGCCTTATGTCTCTCGATGATGCACCGACTCTAATCTCGTACATCCCCTTCTCCACAATCCAGTACTTGCCATTATAGCTTGCAAGGTATTCTAATGGAATAAATATTGTTACTTCCTCTTCTTCTCCAGGCTTCAGCAACCTAGTCTTATGGAATCCTTTCAACTCCTGCAATGGCTTGTTAATTCCTCCCCTTGGAGCCTTTACATACACCTGCACAACCTCTTTACCAGGATAACTACCTGCATTCCTAACCCTTAACCTGATGTTAATTCCATCTTCCCTTCTTTCAACTACAAGATCTCTATACTCAAACCTTGTATACGATAATCCATAGCCAAATTCGTACGCTGGCTTAACATTGAATGTGTCATAGTATCTGTACCCAACATATATATCTTCGGAATACACTACCTGAACTGGATTATCCTTTGGTTCTCCTGGGAACCCCCTCATAGCTGGAGTCTCGTAGAGATCAGCAGGCCATGAAAGCGGTAACTTACCGCTTGGCGATACCTTACCTAGTAGAAGGTCTGCTACAGCTCTTCCAGCCTCCTGTCCAGGTAACCATATAACCAGTATAGCATCAACAAGATCTCTCCAGCTAACGATCTCTATAGGTCCAGGAACATTGAGAATAACAATAACTTTCTTACCGTA
>JAPYWC010000044.1 GCA_028276605.1 Desulfurococcales archaeon | reverse complement strand
CACTAAAGACACCTATTACCATACTTATTTTCATAAAAATATATAAACTAGAGAGCCGAACGAAACAGAAAAGTTAATAAACATGATGAGCATACAAATGAGTTGAAAATCAAAGTAACCTTTTTTAAATGCAGTATAAATATGTAGCTTTAGTAATACCAGATAAATTCACATTCAACACATTTGCTACAAATCGATAAACCAAGAATTCACGATTTAAATAATCTACATAACTATAAATTAAAAGGTAACCTTATTGGGTCAGGAATAAATACCGCTATCCATAACTGTTTAGAGTTGGGGATTTATAGTGATACAAAAGATGAAGGAAGCCAAAGGTAAGGAACGTGATAGCGTGATTGAACTTGCAATAAATTTTACAAGAACAAAAACAATATCAGTAAAGCTCGATGCTGAGACCATAGATGAGATTGAAAAGCTTAGGAAAAGATTCAATTACAGTAATAGATCCGAATTCATTAGAGATGCCATACGCTTCTATATAAAGTTTTTGAGTAATTTGAATGAAAAGGGTGAACTTGAAGAAATAATTGAAAAACTGTAAGTGAGTAAAACATAAAACTCTTCATTACTAAATACTAAATAATTACCGGTATGCGGGGGTGCCCGAGCCAGGTCAAAGGGGTCGGGCTCAGGACCCGATGGCGTAGGCCTGCGTGGGTTCAAATCCCACCCCCCGCACCAAAACAACTAAATCTTTAAGTTGAATAATATAATGTGAAAATTTTATGAGATCTTGTTTTCCTCTTATTATTCATATTGCGTGTAATCGATGCGAAGGTTGCATAAGGTTGTGTCCTGCAAAGGCTTTATATCGTGATATGGATGACCATATAAAGGTTGAGTATGATAAGTGTAGCGGTTGCGGTATATGCTACTTGGCATGCCCTTATGGAGCTATTGAGTGTCAGGAGGTGCCGACGTCATCACGTATCAGTGCGGACTAATCATTCATCACACTAGCTTTACAGGTATAAGTATAGTGCCTACAAAATTAAGCTTAAGTAGTGTTTGGCATTTCCTGCTCTGCTTCCTTAACCGACACTACGTGTTCTTTTTCAATCCTTGTTTTTTCTTCTAGAACTTTCTTGACCATGTCATAAAACTTTGCTATAAGCTTCCTCTTATCCTCCATAAGCACAACATCGCTATAACCATAAGCTATTATGTTGTGTGCAAATGGGCTTGGAGCAATTTCGCTTACTATAATGCCGATGCGTATCTCGTTACGCTCTATTCTCTGCAAAACCTCTTTCGCGTGTGTCAAGTCCATGAAGTCCTCTAGTATCTCCCTATACGTCTCCTCAATAATCGGGAACTTCTCGTACTGCTCCAGTATCTGAATAAGTTTCTCTGCATTGATCTGCCTCTTAGCTATGGATACATCAACCCCTTTATAGCGTCTAAGCAGAAGAAAAGCTCTCTCTGCACAGTGCCTAAACCTTTTCTTAAAGAGCTCTGTTCTTCTAATAGCTTTACGTACAATTTCCTCAACATTGCTAGAGCTAACTTCGTGAATAAGTTTCTTAACTTCAGTAGGCGATACAGGTTTAGAAAATGTTAACATAAATCCATTATCTGTTACAGTAATCTTAACGCTCTCTTTGAGATGTTGAGCAAATACATATGCATAGGCTCGAGCAAGCACATCGTTTACTCTTCTACCAAATAATGCATGAAAGATCACATTTGTGGATCCTTTCTCAGGATCATACCATATTTCAACCAAAATGAAGTTATCTGAAGGGACAGGCATACCTGTGTACATAATCTGCTCATATATATACTCATAGATATACTCTGCTGCATGTCTTTCAATATTGTACTCTTTCATTAACCATTCAATCACTTGCTCCCTAGGCAGTGCATTTATTAAGTCTGCTACAACCCTCCTAAACTTGCCAACCTCGAGCGCAGAGTCGTAAGCTAGCGGAAGCATTTCTGAGAACCAGCTTGGAACTGTTGGTCTCTCCCCCTCTGCAGGCTCAACAACAACATGAGTTGGGTGTATTGCTAGAACCTTGTATGTTTTTCCACCAAGAACAAATATATCTCCAGGGGCAAGAATCTCTACAAATCCTTCCTCAAGATCCCCTATATATTTCCTCCTACCATCAATTATAGCTACTACGGGAACCTTAGCTTCATCCGGTATTGCACCAATATTTAGCTGGTATATCATCCTTGCACCTCTCTTCCTTGATACTACACCCGAAGCCTCATCAAACCTTATCTTTGCGTAGACATTGTAATCCTCAAGACCTGGGTACTTGCCGCCTAGGTACTTAATCACAGACATTAACTCCTCTTCGCTAATATCATGGTACGAATAGCTTCTTCTAACAATACTCATTATCTCCTTTAGAGTTCTTGGCTTCTCAAGCGACATTCCTACAATATGCTGTGCTAGTATATCTAAAGGCTTTCTAGGTATCTTTACCCTATCAATCTTTCTCTGGAGAGCTAGCTTTGCTAATACTGTACACTCCACCAAGTCGTCTCTGTCAACTACTATGAGAACACCTTTACTTGGTGTGTAAGCATTATGCCCTGCTCTACCAACTCTTTGAAGAAGCCTGGTGACACTCTTTGGACTGCTAAGAAGAACTACAAGGTCTATATAGCCTATGTCAATGCCTAGCTCAAGACTTGTTGATGATACTACTACTCTTAGAAGCCCCTTCTTCAATTTATCCTCAACTTCAAGCCTAACATCTCTACTTAAGCTACTATGATGAGCTTCTATCTCGTCAGCATCTAGAACACCATTCTCACTCAAAATCTTCTTCAGCTTATAGACAACCCTTTCAGTGGCACTCCTAGTGTTTGTAAATACTAATGTGGTTCTGTGTTGAAGAATGAGCTTCGCTAATTCATTGTATATAGCCTCGTTCAGTATCGATGCAGGTGTATAAACAAGGTCTAGGCGAGGAACAACAACACGTATATCAATAGGCTTTGAAAACCTTGCATCAACAATCACTACAGGTCTTGGTGTGCCGTCATCTCTATAACCACCGAGAAATCTTGCAACATCTTCTAAGGGAGCTATCGTAGCGCTTAATCCTATCCTTTGAAAATCTTGGCCAACGAGGTCTACCAGCCTTTCAAGAGAAAGCGATAGATGTGAACCTCTCTTATTAGAGGCAAGCTCATGAATTTCGTCTACAATAACCCACCTTACTGTTGTGAGTTTCTCTCTAAATTTAGGAGCATTAAGAGCTAGTGCCAAGCTTTCAGGGGTTGTTATGAGTATGTGAGGCGGGTTTTTCAACATCTTTGCCTTTTCATGAGGGAGTGTATCACTTGTACGAACTGCTACACGAATATCTATCTCAGCTCCAAGCTCCCTCTTAATGTACTTGCTAAGTTCTTGAAGCGGCTGAATAAGATTCTTCTGCATATCATTGTTTAAAGCTCGTAATGGCGAGACGTAAACTACGTAAATTTGATCCTTTAGCTCTCCTTTCAATGCATAACGAATGAGATCATCAATTATTGGTAAGAACGCTGCTAATGTCTTTCCTGTGCCCGTAGGGCTAGAGATCAAAACATTGTAACCCATCTTTATATATGGTATAGCCATACGTTGCGGGGGTGTTAATGAACTGTACCTCTCCTTAAACCATTTAGCAACAATTGGTAGAAGCAGATCAAAAACTTCCTCCTCTTCAAATTCACACGCATATGCAACTCCATCCCTGAATTCAAGGGCTTGCAAACATTGTACTGCTCTCTGTTCTGCGCCCATTGCAACCCATCTTCCTATACACTAAATTTAATTACTACCATTAGTACATCGAGTTCTCATAGAACACAAATTACAGCTTTACCAAAAGTATATTAAATGAAACAACAACTGTATATTAAGTGTAGAGGTCTTGAAAAATTCTTAGAGCTATATACCTGCACGTGATAACGCTTCTCTTATGTTTTTAGGTAGAGACATGTAATCCACTTCTTCGGCCCCTCTTGTATCATACTCCCATTCCTTCTTCGAACCGTCAGGCATTGTATAGATGTGCTTTGTTACAAGCATTGGTACAACGAAAAGCCTACCATCTGGGGTTCTACACAACTCTACAACAATCTTTTTATTGCCTTTATTGACTATGTACCTCTTCTCAACCGTTATCTTGAGCATCCTTTTTATCACCTTTACTGGTCTTACTTTCCTTTACTAACTTCTTAACTATGTTTTGCGGTAAAGCAAAAAAGTGTTTACTAACCTCAACTATGTAGCTCGATGATGGAACCGCTCTCGGAATTCCTATTGATAGCGCCAGCAAGTTTTTCTCCATATTAAGCTCCATTTCGTTCCTTATCTTGCCTGAAGCAATCCTTGAACCAACTTCATAAGCAATGACGAACTTGGTGAATCTTCTCACTGTTTCTTGAAACTGTTCAAAAAATGTGTAGATCTTCTTCAATGCCAGTATCAAGTCGTCGAAGCTTGCAAACCCAAAGTAATATAATGTAAAGACAAATCTTAGGAATCTTGCAATAAAGCTGTCATCGAACTTGCTACACAAATCCCCTAACTCCTTACAGAATTCCTCTCTCGTATTTGATCTTTTTAGAACTTCAAACATTTTATCGAATTGCAGCTCTAAAGAAAATACATTCCTAAAAACATCTTCAGGCATATCCTTATCTATTCCAAGCCCCCATTTCCCAATAATATAAAGTGATGCTACCTCCTTGTCATATATGTCTGAAGGAACGGAAGCACCTCTTATAGGCTCGATCCTCATGCTTTCATAAACGCTTCTTAGTATGTTTACAACATCTTCTCTCTTTAGATCAGTCTTTGAAATTATTATACTCCAAACTGATGTTAATGCTTCTATTCTTTTTCTTTTTATATTCATCTGCTTACCCCATAACACACATTTACATACACAGAAACACTGCATGTAAGCTTTCGAGGGCTAGCCTATTCTCCTTATGATAGCTAAATTTAAATTTAGGTATAAAATCTCTATTCTTCTACAAGAACATGTTAAGAGCTTTGCGCATATAGTTAATAGTTAGGGATGTAGTCTTATGGATGCGTTAGACGCTGAAATTGTTATAACTTCAGATAGAACTATGATGACGAATCATCATGGCAAGGAGTTTATAGGATTCATGGCTACAGGTCCCTCTATCTTTATTCCAGAATTTCTATGGATGTATATATGTTGCCCTAAGGTAAAGACTGATAAATATGGAAGACCTATTGAAGCTCCTTACGGCTTGAGAAAGATAGAAGCTGCTTTACAGGATGCTGGATTCAAAGCCTACATTATTGATCCTGATTACCTTAGACTATACGTTGATAAGGCAAAGATATTAATGATAGGTCATCACGACTTCTTTGCGTTTGGTCCTCCAAGCTCTGAATGGTGGTTGCTTACAGGTAGAGAACCTGTCAATAGGAGAAGCTTTATTCGTTTGATGGAGAGTGAAGCTGTGAGAAAGATGAAGCAGAAAGGGGTAAAAATTGTTGTTGGAGGTCCTGCAGCTTGGCAATGGCTTTGGGAGCCGGAGCTTGTTGATAAGTGGGGTATTGATACCATTGTAGATGGAGAAGCTGATGAGATTGTTGTAGATTTGGTTTCAAAGATGCTGAATGGTGAGGAGGTGC
>JAPYWC010000043.1 GCA_028276605.1 Desulfurococcales archaeon | reverse complement strand
ACGCTATCTTCTCAACCATATCCCTAAGTATCTTAGCCTCCTCCTCTAGGAAGCTCCTTATTTGCTCTGGTGATGTGATGTTAATCTTAGCTGTTATATCAGGTTTCTCTATTTCTAGTGGAGCATCGAGTAATGCTATTCTCGCATTCTCAACCCTTCTAGGCATTGCTGGGTGAACAACCTCCTTATCAAGAACAATACCGTACACAAGCATGCTGTCTAGTAGGCTGCCACCTCTCTTCTTCTCTATCTTCACCATATCTAACTTTACATCGTATGTTCCATCAGGTCTTTTTTCAGCAACTCTGAATGCTGCTTCTATAACCATATCTATGAGCTTGTCTAGAACATCTGGCGTGGCTATGTACTTGCTTGCTAATGTTGTGTAGAGGGCCTTCTTTAGTTCAGCTTTGGTCTTCTCCCTCTCCTCAGGCTTCTCCAAATCCCCTACGTAGACCTTTATTCCAATCTCGTCAAGAATCTCTAGAGCCTTTGCTAAAGCTTTCTTATAGCCCTCAATTATTGTTGTTGGATGTATACCCTGATCTAGTAGTTGCTCAGCTTTATCTAGTAAAGCCCCTGCAAGGACAACAACGCTTGTTGTTCCATCACCAACCTCAGCATCTACGGCCTTTGCAGCCTCTACTAGAAGTTTTGCAGCTGGGTGCTGAACCTCCATCTCCTTAACTATTGTTGCACCATCATTAGTTACGGTTATGTCTCCAAAACTGTCAACAAGCATTTTATCAAGTCCTCTGGGTCCAAGGCTTGTCTTTAGAATCTCTGCAAGCACTCTGGCTGCCATGATGTTAGCTCTCAGAGCTTCTCTACCATGGGTTCTTGTCGTCCCTTCCTTCAGTATGAGTACAGGTACACCGTAGAGTGCCATAAGCTCTTCACCAATCCGATATAGCTATTTTTGAGAGGTTCTATATAAGCTTTTATGATAATTCAGCTTGGCTTAAGCACGGCAAAATAGCTTCGCAGTATTCGCAGACATCTTTATCAGTGTAAGCACCACATATTCTGCAACGTTTTGACCCTGCAAGGATGTAGCTCTGTAGAAGCTGAGAACCTTTTACACTTGAATACATAAGTTCTGGTGACCTTATGAATATTGATTTTAATCTTTCATCAAAGCGCTCATTAACTATGTAAAGGTTTAGACGAGGCTCGCAAACAATCTCTTTTTCGCATAGCTCTGGTGAGGTTAGAGCAAGGTATAGTATATCTACCGAGTAGACATAGTAGAATGGTCTAGCAACCTTAATTCCTTCAACAAGCTTTAGAGGCATTCCTTCGCTATAGGCAGTCTTTGAAACTACTAGTAGACCTGCTAACATGATCATAGATAGCTCGTCTCGAAAAAGCGGTGTTATAACAGCGTTCATGTTGCGTTGCATAGCCACTCTTATTGCTAAAGCCTCGCAATACTTAATCATGTGGATAAAGGTCTGTGTCTTTATGCAATCTAATTGGCAAGGAATGCTCACTATTTCAATATCGCTTTTCTTAACATGCGATTTCACAGTATGTTCAACCAATTCACAGTTAGTAACATCTTTAAGGCATAGAATGCTATACTTAAGCTCCATATCTCTAACAGCTGTATGAAAGATTAGAAAAGCTTGAAGAGAGAGATAGGGTTTGTCAGGTCTCAGAATAAAGATAATGCTGTCACCACGTTTCACCATCTTATAGTAGTGAACAGCTTTCCTAACCTGCTTTGCAGTAGCGCTAAATAAGCATAGCCTACACAACTTCTCGCCAGATGTCAGTCTTCTGTATACAGCCTCCCTTCTTCTACATGAACTACACAGCGGTTTAGTCTCTCCTTCTATAATCACTGTACTTCAGCCTTTCTTTACAAACCTAATTCTCATAGCTTTGCTTCTAAGAGTTTCTCTAATACCATTCTTTAAAGCTTCCAAGTCGCTCTCTAAATCCTCAAACACGCCCTCCTGGCTAAAAACCTGAGAACCGTTGAGGTATAAGCTTATTTCAATAAAAGGCTTTCCTAATGCCTTACTATGCTGGGTATATATCGCTGTGTAGATTGTTGGTTCCGACTCCTCTTCAATAATGCTTAGAAGCCTTGTGACGTATCTTTTCTTATCCTCGTCTACACCTCTAATCATAGCTACTAAAACAAGGTGTTTCCTAGAGGTCAGCTCATTTAGCTCGTTCTCGCTATTGACTTCAATAACCAATTTTAGCCCCTCTACGCTTTAAAGCCTCCTGAAGTACGTCCTTCTCTTTACTTGTTAACACAACCTCTATATCAAGAACATCCTTATTATTGTCAGGCGCCTTTATGCCTAAACTACTGACATAGACATAGCCATATCTTAGAGCTTTCTCAACATCCTCCACTGGGCTGTTTAAAGCAAATTCTTCAAGCAGCTTTTCAAACCCTAAGAAGCTCTTCAACTCAGATTCTGATACTGTAGCACCGCAAACAAGGCATGTTAGGTCAGGCATGAGCGAGTCAAACCTACATCTAGGGCATGTTACGGGCAGAACAGGGTATTTCCTTAGAATCCATTGTTGCCTCCACAAACCTCTCAATCTCTCAATTAGGTCTTCCCTATTCAGTCTTTTTGCTTCAGCATAAAGTCTTGATGCATAGGTTAGCACAGCCTCACCAATATTGTTAATCGCAAACTCAAGCTGTTCCTCTGTTAAGGAATCTCTAAGCTCCAAAACAGCTGACGCCACTACAGAAAGAACTCTATCAGCATTTCTTTTGAATCTTCGCACAATAGTGTCCAAATCTATTGTTGCGGCCTCGCCTCTGAGCATATCAACAATCTTGGTAAATACTGCTATGTACTCGTCTCTACTTAGGTTTAATGATTCCAGACCTGTTTGCGACACGAGTTCATCGATGTGTCTCTCAACCCAGCTCTCCGTATCGACACTTCGCCTCCTGCTTCTACTGCTTCTAGAGCTTGATGAGCTTACCTGGGTTGCAGGCCCTATAGAAGTAGATATTGAGGAAACTATCTGAGGCTGTTGCTCAACTTTACTAGGTGCAACTGTACTTTGATTGGTTTCCTTTAGATTTGTAGTAGATCTGCGGCGTGTCCTTGAACTACTAGAGCTCCTCCTACTTCTAGCCATACTAGGCGCCAAAGGCCTTACAATCATTACCTTATAGAGCTTACTGTTTTCACGGTTTAAAAGCACTAGCTAAGCACAATCTTGCAGCTTATCACCTTGCAGAGTGATTGTGTTTCATCATTGCTATACGCTTGCTAAGTAACTCAATTAGTTCGTCTAAGCTTAGGAGGCTTAACTCTTTCGCTAGGTCGACAAGCCATCGATAACCATTCCTTTCTTCAAGTACATCAGGGAAGTGCTTCGTTATCCAAGCATTAATTAGAGCTCTTCCTCTAAAGCTCTTCAGCATTTCATCCAATTTATCTAGGAATGGAAAACGAGTTTGTTCAAGTGCATCGATAAGCAGTTTTAGATCTTCAGGGCTCAAATCTTTCCTACCAAACTTAGCTTCTCTTCCACCAACATACCTCTCTCCTCTGCCAGGAATAATAACCTTTCCATATGCAGCCTTAGTTCTCCACGATGAAGAGTCCATTGATGTTACGTTGAGGTAGTGGAGTGCTTTATAAAGTACAGACGTTCCTCCGAGTCCAAGTACGTGTACGTGGCCGTTGAAAGTCTTCGTCAATATACTCAATGCTATGAGAGGTGTGGTTCTGCTACCCTTACCTCCTTTTGCAAGTGACGGAGGGACAGCACCTCCATAAGCTATTACTCTAACACCATAGCTTCTGTACACATCTATTGCGTCAAGTAGGAGAGAAGGTTCATAGCAGTGAACAACAGGAACAATAATCTTGTCAAGTTTTGTGTAGAGGTACTCAAAATTCCTTATATTTGCTACTACAAGATCTTTTGAGGTTTCACAGACGGTTCTAGGTGGAATATCGAGGGAGAGGAAGAAATTCCCATCAATTGCATTATACCTCCTAATCACATCATCTAAGTTAATTCTAACACCTTTAGTCATTATTTGGTAACCACCTGAATCAACCCATATAGCCTTAACCTCAGGTCTACCCCATTTCCACCTAATACTGTTAATCATAATCTTAATGTCTGGCATAAGCTCCCAAATCCTTATCATCATGTCAGGAACTCCAAAAATCACCTCTGGAGGCAGAAAACATCACCTGAATAATAGCTTGAAAAGCTATTGACGCATCTTTAAGAAGTGACACCAATTAATGAATTGAGAGCAATATTTATGTGCGAAAACGTTATATAACAGCATTTTTAGAAAATTTAAAGCAATAGACCATAATACTTAAGTGCTTAGGGTGCATCATTTGGATAAACCACTCATCGTATCCTCAGTTGATAGGAATCAGAATGTTATACGTATAGGTAATAAGCTTGTTCCTTTTGGAGGGCCTTTGCCAAAGGTTTACGAAAATGAGAGGCTAATAAGGTATACATCATCTCTATGCCCTAAGTGCTTTAGGCCTCTTCCTGCAGTAATAGTTGAGAGGGAGAATAAGTTATATATTAGGAGGGTATGCCCAGAGCATGGAGAGATAGAGGAGATATACTTCGCAGATGCAGAGATGTATAGGAGGTTTGAGAAATATGATTATGAAGGTCGCGGACCTGGTCACATATACACAGCTGTTACAGCGCCATGTCCCTTTAGTTGTGGTCTCTGCCCCCTGCACAAGTCACATACAGCTCTCCTAAATATTGTTGTCACTAACAGGTGTGATCTTAGCTGTTGGTACTGCTTCTACTTTGCTGAAAGAGCTGGCTATGTGTATGAGCCAACAATAGAGGATATTAAGAAAATGGTTGAGGCTGTAAAGAAACAGCCTGGGGTAGTCATAGCGGTTCAGTTAACGGGTGGCGAGCCAACACTGAGAGAGGATCTAGTAGATATTGTTAAGACATTAAGGGAGATGGGCGTAAGGCACATACAGCTGAATACGCATGGAATAAAGTTTGCAAAGCTCTACCTTGAAGAGCCGCAGAAAGGTGTAGAGTACGTAAGAAGTTTGAGGCAAGCTGGTGTAAACACTGTCTACATGAGCTTTGACGGTGTGACACCGGAGACAAATCCAAAGAATCATTGGGAAGCTCCCTACACGCTTGAGGCGTTTAGAGCTGGTGGTATGACTAGCGTAGTTTTTGTGCCAACAGTTATAAGATCTGTTAACGATGATGAACTTGGTGATATAATTAAGGTTGCAGCTCATAACATGGATATTGTTAGAGGTGTAAACTTCCAGCCAGTAAGCTTGGTTGGAATGATGCGTAAGCAGGATCGGGCTAAGTACAGAATAACGATTCCAGAGGTAATAGAGAAAATTGAGGATCAAACGAACGGTGAGATAACGAAGGATGCTTGGTTCCCCGTAGGTGCAGAGGTTCCGATAGCAAGGTTCCTTGAACTCCTTGATCCATCAAAGAAGGTTGAATTCACAACACACCCAGCATGTGGTGCTGCAACATATGTTTATGTACAGAGGGTTAATGGTGATGTCAGGTTCATACCAATAACAAAGCTTATTGATGTGGAAGGGCTTCTGGAGTATCTTGATCAGAAGTATAATGCATTAAAGGAGAAACCCAGATTACTAGTAAAGATTATGGGTGTATCTACACTACTTTCAATTATAAACAAGTTTATTC
>JAPYWC010000042.1 GCA_028276605.1 Desulfurococcales archaeon | reverse complement strand
TCCATGAAGAGCTTGGGTAAGACAGAAGCTCCACTAGTGTGTAGGGAATAGCAAATATTCCGGTAACTTTATACGCTGCTGTCATGGGATCCATCCAATAGATTCCGAGAGCAACTATGAGAGCTGCTATAATACCGAAGAATAGTATGAACTTAATTACATCAAACTTATTTGGTCTTAAGGTTATTAAGTCTTCAGTAATTCTACCCTTTCCAATCAACTTAATACTTTTTAACGCAACTGAGAAGAATAGAGTTACGTAGTATATTGCTGCTATGATGAAGCCTCTTACAGCGACTTCCCAATAAGGTACACCTAAAATATTAGCCATAATGAAGGCTGCAACACCCATAACTGGAGGTGTTATTATACCAGCAACACTTCCAGCAAGCAATACTGCACCTGCCCAGTGAGGTGCTAGTCCAACTCTCTTCATTAACGGTACCGTGAACGGACCACACATAGCAGCGTTTGCAGCTCCAGAACCAGTAACCATTGCAACCATAGCAGTGGATAGAACAGCTGATTCTGGAACTAGATATTTACGCTTTCTTACGAAACTTAGAATAATCCTTATTATAGAGTCCTGAACTTTGAAAGCTGTTGCTAGAGCAGTTATCAGCAACACACCGGCAACAGTTGTAGCACCTGTTTGTGCCAGAGTGCTAAAGAGACCTGTCTCAAACTCTGTTGTTAGAGATGTTATTGCTCTTAACCATGGAATGCCGGGATGCCATAGAAGTCCTGGGAAGTGACGACCATAAACTGCATAGAGAAGTAACCCTATTGCTAGGAATAATAGTACCTTATTATTCCTCCAAAGCCATTCATACATAGCGAAAAGGAGTAGCAAAGCTATGAGTATATCTGTAATAGTCGGAGTTATAGCTCTAACTAGCAATAACGCCTCGTAATTTATAGCTAAGTAAACTGATATCGCTATACCAATACCTGCCAAAACCAATGCTATGATGTAATTTAATGTATGACTAAGTCTTCTATAAAGCTTCCCTCCATTGATTAAAGGATGTAAAGCTGCTAAAGTAATACATAATGGCATAACAACTACAGTATGATATATTGGTCCACCAAGACCTGTTATAAAGTAATGAAACATTTTAATTAAAAATATTACTGCAATACTTAGATATGCTATGTATAGGGCTTTCATTACTTTACTCGTATGCATACTCATACCACTACCCAATTAAGTTATTAAAATTAAAAAAATTATATAAAAATATATTAAAATATATTAAAGTCAAATATAGAGTTCAAAGTTAAAAACTTAATGTTTTAGTATTAGTGGTTCCCATTCTGATTTCCACAGACCCTTCTCCTTCAAATACTTAGCTAGTCCTGGATGTATAGGTATTTTATAAGCTGCTATTGCTTTAGTGGCCTCTGCTTGGAATTTTGCAAAGTCTTCTGCTGCTATACCTAGTTCTGGAACTAATTTTGCGTACTCCTTTATGACTTTCTCCAACGCTTTAAGCATGTTGTAGACGTAGTCTTCGGGAACATCTCCTGAAGCTGTCCATAAGAAGTATGTTGGTATTGCCGTAACTGTACCCATATCTTTATTGTTCTTGTAGAAGTCTTTAGCATCAAACATTATTACTGGTATTCCTGTAGCCTTCAACTTCTCGATTTCATGTGAACATAAGTTTACCGGTTTAAGCTTCATCAACATATCTAGTTCTGCAACCCACGGAGCTATAGTTTTACCAGCTGTGTACACTGCTACAAAATCTATTTCCCCTCTATCTAAAGCCTCTTTAACTTTTGCACCTGATAGTGGTAACTCAACATGAGTAACATTAATACCTAATGCTCTGAGAATTCTTAGCATATTTACATGGTTACCAAAGCCTTTTGGTGTTAAGAACCCTTTCTTACCATTCAAATCGGACCAACATCTGTACTGCTCTGCCTTATCAGCAGGTACTACAACGTGTGTCCACATTGGGTATACCCAAACAGCAACTGCTGGATACTTCTTAGCAACATCAAGTGCACCTACAAAGAATCCAAATGTTTTACCATTAGTATAGAAGTCTAGCAGTAATAAGTCGTTCGCGTAAGACATTTCTAAGTTTCCTAAAGCATGATCTTTAACAATAGCATCTGTTGAAGGATACGGGTATACATAGATATCATATCCTAATTCTCTTTTCCATATATCGCTTAAGTAGACAGAAATCATGTATCCAGTACTACCTACCTTCAAGGTGCCCATCCTAATCGTTAACTTTATAGGTGTAGTAGGTGAGGGTGTTAAAATAGTAGGTGTTGTTAAGGTGGGTGTTGGTGTAGTAACGGCAGTAACTACTTGTGTTACTGTAATGGTTTTAGTTACTGGTACTACACTTGAAACACCAGCATAGTATCCTGCTAAACCAGCAACAATAATTAAAATTATAGCTATAGCAACAAAGACTCCTGTCTTAATTTGCATAAAAGTCACCTATACTAAGAATAAATATTGAAATAAAAGTTAATAAAGTTTTATTTAAGACAATGCTTTATAACTTTGGCTATCACCTTCCTCAGAACAATTTATCTAAAATAAGCTCCTCTACTCTCTTTTCTATTCTCTTTACATACAATTAAAACAGTGTAGAGTTGTTGCAAAAGCAGATCATCCTAAAATCTCATGCACTCCTACAGCTTTAGTAACGGTATAAGCTGTCATGAGATTGAGTTGGTCTGCATTCATCACGAAATTCACAACTATAACTGGTAGTCCTCACAACCTTGCTACTAGGTAAAAAGGAGAAGGCATAAGTAGAGATGTATCGATAGTGACTATAGTTTTAGATTACAAGATGTGAGAACCATAGAGGTCTTTGATACGGTTGCGAGAAACTACTAGGTCTAAATGTAATAAAGTTGTTAGAATAGTCTACACAATTGGGATTACTAAAGCGGTAAGTGTAAATTTAGTTAAAAGCTTTTGATGCTATGAGTAAGCCTTTCAGTGTTAATGATGCTGTAATGAAACGAGTTTGGCAAAACCTGCTAGAAAGCTTAACATTGAGGAAGCTATCAAAAGTCTTGGAAAGAGCTTTAAAATACTGAATATCATATTCGAAGGTGCTGTACCAAAGATTGTTAAGAGGTACGGTATTAAGCTTGAGGATGTAGAGGAAACTTTCTGTGAGCACCTATTTAATAACTGTAGATGCTGTAGATAAGAACTGTGAACTTATGGACGAATGGGATTAAGGGAAATCTCTTATGAGAAACTGTCAGATCCTATGGTAAGAGCTCTTAAAGAAGATTTAAGGTATTCGTTGAGCTGAGATGTGCAACTGCTAGGCTTGGCTATCCCAAAGGCTACGCTCAGAACCCTCTTACAAAGTAAGAACTTGAAAGAGGTTCAGAACTCTAGCGTCACCTGTACTTGTATTAGCAAGACGGAGTTATAGAAGTTTTGAAGGTTGTGAAAAACTTGAAGAGGTTTTAGCAACATAGGAAATTCTCATGGATTTGGCAATCATCGGTATAGAAAACATTGAAAACCATATGAATAAACCTTTTCTTCAACTAAACTAGAAAGTACCCTTAAATAACCTTGTAAAAATTACTTATTTTGATTTATATTTCCATTGCCTCATTCATAGGCTATAAAATGGCAAAAAGTATTTTGTGGGTTTAATATGTGAAAGTTAATTTGATTATGCGCTTTAGTACTGCCTCTCCTCTGTAATCTGGTAATAGTATTGGAGCTTTTCTCGTTTCTGGTACTCCAATACTCTTCAGCTCCTCCATGTAGCGTTCTAAATGCTTTAGTGATATTCTAGGCTTTGGTAGTTGTTTAACTAGTCTTGCAGCTTCTATACCTGCTCTTCTACCAAATACAAATATGTCTGCTGTTGAGTTTCCTGCAAGCCTGTTCTTTCCATGAATTCCTCCTGTTACTTCACCTGCTGCTAGGAATCCTGGTATAGCTTCACCTGTCGGTTTCAGCACATGGGTCCACTCATCAATCATTACACCTCCATTCTGATAATGTAGTGTTGGGTATGTTAGTATAGGCTCCTCAGTTATGTCTATTCCGTGCCTTAGGAACATTCTGTAAAGTGCTGGTAGCTCTCTCTTTATTGTTCCGGGACCATGAATCATTTCTATAAGTGGTGTGTCTAGCCAAACTCCACACATGCCTGTTGGTGTTATTACTCCTCTACCCTCAGCACACTCCCTTATTTCTGCGGATGCAACAACATCTCTAGGCTCAAGTTCATATATGAACCTTTGGCCATGCACATTCACAAGCTGTGCCCCTAGACTCCTAGTCTTCTCAGGAATTAGTTCACCAAGTATTGCTTCAGGCCACGCAACTCCTGTTGGGTGATACTGTAAAGTATCCATATCAACTAGTCCTGCACCAACCCTATACGCAAGTACAAGTCCGTCACCGGTTGCTCCATAGTGATTGGTTGTCGGGAATCCAGCTATATGGAGCCTTCCTATACCACCTGTAGCAAGTATTGTAACTTTGCTACGCACAACCTTGTACTCTCCCGTATCTAGGTTCAGTAGTATAGCACCGCCTACAGCACCTGTTTCAGGATCTGTTAACAGCTCTATTGCTGGGTGAAACTCTAGTACTGGTATACCGAGAGACCTTATCTCATCTTTTAAAACCCTCATAACCTCTAATCCTGTATAATCACCAGCACAGTGTAATCTGGGTCTTGATGCACCACCACCAGCAACTCTCTCAAGATCTTCACCAACACGACTCCACCTAACACCAAGTTCCTCAAGCCACTTTATAATGAGTGGTGCTTCTAGAGCTAGTACCTTAACAAGCTTTGGATTGTTAGTGAAGTGAGCTCCTGCTAAAGTATCGAGATAGTGAATTATTGGACTATCATCAGGTGCTGTAGCAGCTTGAGTACCACTTTGATACTTTATAGTATTGCTATCTCCTAATCTAAGCTTCGTCACTATAAGTATACTTGAAGGATCAACACCGCTCTGTGCAGCCCACCAAGCAGCAGCTAAACCAGCTCCGCCAGAGCCAATGATTAGCACATCAACATCGTAGTCTATGTGAGTTAAGTCAATCTCGCCTGGTTTAACAATTGGCCAAGACTCTAACAAGTCAGCTACGGCTGCATACATCACCATGCCTTTGCATGGACCTATCCTAACAGCTCTCTTAAGCTCAGGCTTATAGTCTGGGTGCCAAGCCTTTACAAGCGCTTCTCTCTCCTCAAGTGTTAATCTTCTTGGTGGTGGTGCCTTTAGCCTCTCTCTACGAGTATCCTCAACTATCTGAATTAGTTTCCTCATTTCAGGTGGGTATCCACTCATCTACCTCACCTCCAAAAACTCTGGTAAACGACCTGTCTTCATGAACTCACTATAGATCTTCCTCACTTCATCCATAGACATTGAGAGAAGCTTCTCAAAGGCAGCATTATATTTACCACTTTCAATCTCTCTAACCCTTTCCTCTAATTGTCTACTTCTAGGCATGAAGTATATGCCAACAATTCTACCTACAAGCCTAAATACAGCATGATGCTTTATCCCAGCTGGACATCTTAAGCTACACAAGCCGCAAGCAATGCATTCAAATGTTAGTTCAGCGGCCTTCTTGAGATCTCCCCTTAATATTGCTTGAATTGCGTCCATAGGCTTTAAGCCTTGGGGACATGCAGCTGAACACGAATTGCAGCTTATACATCGTGAGATCTCTGGGAATAGCTTCAGCACATAGCCTGGATCTGGCTTAAGCTCTTCCCTCTTAGGAACATGCTCAACTAGTGGTACATAGGGTA
>JAPYWC010000002.1 GCA_028276605.1 Desulfurococcales archaeon | reverse complement strand
AAGGAGATATTGGAGTTATATTAGATGGGTTTGTTCCATTTACGAGAATGTTTATTGTAAGGCTGTTAATGTCTTTTGAGCCTAGATTCTTTATTCCTAGTGTTAGCACAAAATCTGTAGCGCTTACCTTGTTTGCTGATAAGTATGTTACTGCTATTCTTTGCTGTTGTGTCATTGACGTTACATAGTTTGGTAGTATTGTGAATAACGCTACACCTATACCAATAGCTATGACAATACCTAGAACTAGTGCAAGCATTTCGCTTACTCCTTTCCTAACAATTTTTTTGAGTGGAATCTTCCTTGCAAACATTCCTGTTCCCAGAAGTTTTACTCTAGTTTATAAAGCGTTAAAGCATCGCTATGACTGTTGCTGTTATGAGTGCTTTTGGCACATCCTTTAAAGGCTCAAACACTGGAACACTGTTTCGAACAATTGATGCAACGAGTGAGAAGCTAATCATTGAAACAGCTATTATCACCCCCATTATGTTTCCTGAAAGAGTTATAGGTGCTAGGGGTAGGTATTGCGCTGTACTAGCAATCGAGTTAATCATTTTACTAATTGTTTTCCAGATCCAAAGCAATACAAAGAGGTTTGCAACTGCAAAGAGCTCAAAGATATATGAAGATCTCCTAATCATATCTTCATGAGTTTTAAACTTATATAAGTACTCGTAAATAATCTGGATAGCCTCCTCATCGCTTGCTCCACACTCATGAAGATAGCCTAAGTATAGTATTGCAAAATTAAATAGGCGTGAAGGTGTCTTTATAATGTTCAGCGCTTCTTCAAAACTGTGACCCGAGTTCAGCAAGTCAAGGAGTTTCTTTATTCTCAATGCTATGTACGGCTTTAATGTCTTGCTTTCCGACACAAACCTCAATGCTTGGGGTATTTCAAGGCCATACCTCTTCAGCTCAGCAACAGTCTTCATAATTTCTAGTGCTGCAAGATCTAATTCTCTTACTTCATTAACTAATCTATAGCTCCTATACCCGAAGGCTATTGCCAAGGCCCAACTCATTACTATGCCCTGTGGACCTATTATGAAGTATAGTAGTGGTGCAGAAACAATTAGCAGTAGTAATGGTGCGATAACGTGCTTTATATTTAGATCCCAAAGTTTTGCGGGTCTTGTTGTATACGTTATAAACCCTAGTATAACTCCTCCAACCGTAACCACCACAATAAGTGTGGCTGGGTTTATGATAGGAATTGCAACTGAAAGCGTTGGTAGTAGAACGAATACTGCTACCGCTATCTGAAGCACTATTGTCGCTATTCTTTCCCCATAATTTCTTATGGTCCATTCCTCCTTTATTAACTCCTCATTTAGTACTATCTTCAGCCATGATACAACATCCCCACCACTCTTTAGACGCATTGCATAACTAAGCAAGAACTTACGAAATGTTATGCTTGGCGTAACATTGCTTCTATTAATGAGTGCATCAGCAAGAGTTGCAAAGTATATTGTAGCATCTCGGTACAGAACCTTCAACTCTCTTGAGAGTGCTGAAAAAAGCTTAGTATTCGAAAGCTTCTTAATCGCATAATGAATTCCTACCCCAACATGCTCAAAACTTAGAATAAGCAGTAAGAACCACTTAAACTCATCATCGATTCCTTTACTATGCTTCTCAACTTTGAGTAAAGGATCTATAATTATACTAATTAGGCTTGCTAATGGCACTAAAGAGGCTAAACCTAGGTAAGGTATACTAAGCTTTACTGCGATGATGACGAGTAACGATGATAATGACAATGTTGTCAGTATTATCTCTATTCTAACCCTAACTTTTTTCTCATCGACAGCATATAGACTTGAGATACTGAATCTTTTATACCATGCAACGATGGTTCTAGCAGCATCTGGTACCCACGATACAAAAGCAGGGATGGCAACAACACTAACAATGTATGCACCATACACAAACACCTTACGAGGATTATAGAGAAGCTCATATGGGGACACTATCTTAAGCTCATCAACACCATATATGATTATCAACGTTTCAACGATGAGTATTATAAATGATGTGACAAGCCCCATATAATACGTCAGTAAATCAATACTTCTCCTACTCATATCTCTTAACCCTAGGAATAGATACCAATATAAAGTGTAAAGTTAAAGACTATGAAAGAGCCCAATAGGTTGCAAAGATGCTCTTCCAATGCAGATACAAATATTGTATTCAAGTTCCTATAGAACTACTAAGAATCACGTTTCTAAATTAATTTAAATTAATAAGGAAAAGTTAATGAAGGCTGATTTTAGTCGTTGGCGCCGCGGCCGGGATTTGAACCCGGGTCACGGGCTCGACAGGCCCGCATACTAGCCGGGCTATACTACCGCGGCGCTGTATAATCCTATTTAGTGATTTGTGCTTAAAAGCTTTATTTGTAATGCTTTGCATTAAAACTCTGAAGTTGATGGTGGTAGAGATAATGGTTGTTATTGTGATAGGTGATTGGGATGCTGATGGATTTGTATCTGTAGCTGAAGTTGTCTATGCACAGGAGGTTGTAGGGGTATATCCAGTTAAATCAAAGACCAAAACATATGTTTTTCCTTCTACTCCTAGATCTCTTCAGTCTCTATTACCTCATATAATGAGCCTTATTACTTCTAGCAATGATCGGTCATATGTTGTGTTATTAGATATAGCATATACGAGAACCGTCAAGCGGTTTATTCAAGCTATTAAGAATGCTGGAAGCTATATCGTGTTTATTGATCATCATCTTTCAACACATCTAGGCTATGGAGAGCTAGAAAGAGTTGTTGATGAGCTTTATGTTGGGAGAAAACCTGTGGCTTCCCTAGTATACACATTGCTGAAATCTCTTGGGGTAAACTTTACTGAGCGTCTAGATAGGTTTATTGAGGCTGTTCTATGCCTTGAAGGAGGCGCTAAATGCAGAAATAAAAAGCTTCTACAACTAGTTGCACTGATGTCGAAGGCTACAACAACCTCTAGAGATGCTATGATATGGGAGAAAATTGTTCGATGGCTAGCTGCACCACTGGTACAGGTATCTCTACCATTTACAGAAAATGAATTAAGAAAATATATGGTAATGAGATCTGGTAGCCAATGCAATGAGATTGAGAATGCATTGGTTCTAGCCCCCTCTGCCATAAAATTATTTAACTATCGCCTTATCAAAGTTGAAGAATTGCAAAAAGGTTGTAGACTTGCCTCACTAGCTACAGCTCTCTATAGAGTACTCAAAGGCGATATATTCCTTTATATAAGTAATGGAAACCTCCTTGTTGTAAAGACCCGAGATTACACTGCATATAAAATTGCAATGGCTTTACACGAACAAGGTATTGCAAAAGACATCGCTGGACATGAAAGGCTTGCAATAGTTAAGCTTAAGGAAAGCATTTCGTTCGAGACCTTGATGGAAACACTAAAAAGAATTATTGTTACGAAACTAAACAAGGAGTAGAATTAGTGGGCCCGCCGGGATTTGAACCCGGGACCACGGGGATCTCCGCCGTTTAGGTCCCGAGTCGGGCACGGTAAATCCGTGTACCCCGCATCCTAGCCAAGCTAGACTACGGGCCCTTTACTGCTCCAATTACTAGTTGTAGTAGTAATACTTCTTTTGGTATTAAGCCTTTTGCACAAAACATCCCTACATCGGTTAAGTCGTTATTAGATGTGCTCAAAGTCTTTATTAAAATATATAATGCTGTATTCTCTGAATACAGTGTTCGGTGCATCATGTGGCGAGGAGAAGAAGTAAGTGGCGTAAAACTACAACAATATTAAAGAAGTTAATGCAAGAAGCCAGAATGGTAAAGGTGCGCCAGAACATTCGTCAATGTCCCGTATGCGGAAATCCATACAGCTTAACTATAGAGATTAAGGTTGACAAGAAGACAGGTAAGAAGCAAGCATATGTACGGTGTTCAGCATGTAAATTTGAACACCTGTTTGAGACCATACCAGCAATAGCAGATGAATTTTGGGTTTACTCAAGACTACTAGACATGGTTCACGAAGGTCTTATTAGAGAAGCAAAAATTGAGGAAGGAGTAGAGAAAGTTGAAAGTGAAGCTGTAGAAGGGTCTCAAGAAACAGTTGGAGAAGGTGAGGAATTGGAGGAAGAGGTAGAAGCTGAAGTCATAGAAGAGAAATAAACTTTTAGCATGTCTTCAAAGTTAGTCCCATAAATTGCGTCATATAGTTTTATCGCCTCCCAAATTACGTTCCATACATTGATCCCGTAAAGAGCACTCATAGTTAGAACTCTTTCGTAACCTAACTTGTTCACTGCTTGGGTACACTCTCTAAGTCTTTCTTCATCAACTTTGTCTACCTTATTAAATACAACAATTATCTTTTCTTTGCCTCCCACAAGCGTTTCAACAGTTTTCAATACAACTAACTGACTGTCAAGCGGGTAGTAGCTATCCCTCGAAGGATCCATAAGGTAGAGCACTACAGCCTTCAAATACTTTATTGCTGCTATAGCCTTCCTTTCAATTTCGTTCATTTCATCTATTGGTCTATCAAGAATTCCTGGAGTATCCATAACCTGAATAAAGACATCACCTCCTAGACTTATATGACCTAAAATTATGTTTTTAGTTGTAAATGGGTATGGCGCAGTCCTTGGTTTTGCTGATGATACTTTACCTACAAATGTTGACTTACCTACTTGAGGCATTCCAGAAACTATTATCAAAGGTTTCTCGAAATCCACGCACGGTGTGTTGCGGGAAACATATGCAATGCTCTTAGTTAATTCCAAATTTTTAACCTTACGTTTCAATATAGATAATGCTCTACCTACAAACTCAACTGAATACTTTTTTGCATTCTCTCTTGCATCCAGTATTCTTTCTCTATATTCCTTCCATAATCCTGCTATCAGTTTAACCGCTAAAGCCGCCTGCTTTCTCAACGCCTCATAACCACCATTAGTAGCGATATTAAGTAATTCTGCATAGAAAGGATTAAGGCTGTCTATAGGTGGTAGTCTAGCTACCTTACCGAGATTTGTAGCAATGTATTGAAATACTCTCTCTGCCTTGACCATATATCTAAATGCAATACGCTTACCCTCATCTTTCATAAGCGAAGATGTCCTGGGTATGTGTACTCGTTCAACATAAAGCTCTAGTACTTTTTTCCTAAGGGAGTCATATGTAAGCACAGGAACATCAACATAATCAGATAAACACTTTGCCTGCTCCTTCTCATTATGTTCTAAACCCATTGTTTGCATTCCTCGGTCAGAGGTCGTGGTTCTGTCATCCAATCCATATCGCGGGACTCGCTCATCATTCGAGGAATACTGATTCCACTGCAACTTATAAAGGTATTGCAATATTTTGGTATGAACTTAAATTTCTATTTCTTGCACTTCACAAAAATTGCATTTAGTGTACTAAACGGTGAAAAACCTGCATCCTTTTCAAGACTTGATAAAACTCTATAGATACACCACCCAGCTTTATTGGCAAGCTTACTAAGCTCATCAAGGCTATATACATGCATCTCAAAATATGCATCGTCTAAAAATACTAGATTGCCTGAATGATCTTTCTTAAAGAATTCTTGTTTTACAAGCGCATTACCGGTAACAGGATTGTATAGGAGCCTTTCCATAACAACGATGTTGTCATATTCAAAAACTCTCTTACCCATGCCTAAAAGGTATTGCTGCAATATCAAAAGATCCCTACTTATACTATCAGCTATTATTAGAGCTGCATTGTTTGTAGTAACATTATAAGCTGCAGTGAGGATCTTCAAATCTGTATCCTCATCATAGTATCCAAGAACAGAGGACCAAACAAAAATCACTGCTACAAAGGGTTTATACTCCTCAACACATTTTTCCATTTCTCTAGCATCGCAGGTAATAAACACTGCTCTATCTTCTAATCCTTTCTCCTTTGCCCTCCTACTTGCTACCTCAATATACTTAGGCGAGATATCTATACCCACAACATTAAAGCCCATTTCAGCTAAAGGTATTGATACTCTTCCAGTCCCGCAACCCACATCTAGGATTCTACCTCTGTCAAGGCCTAACATCGTTAAATGCCTTGCTATACCGTGTGCTAATCTTCTACCTCTCTCCATCATAATCGTAGAATCCATTATAAGCTTGAATAGCTCACCCTTTTCAATGAAATACTCATAAATTCTTTTCTCTTTCTGTTGCACGCTTATCACATGATCATTCTTTTTGTATTCAAAAGCCTAATATACGCTATAACTAGATAATGTAGCTTGTAAGGAGTATCTGAACCTAAAAACACAGTGAGTAAATCATGAGCAAAAGAGTGTCGTGGCCTATAGAAAAGCAGTTCTACTGGTGCCCTAACTGTAATGTCCCTTTGTTGCAGCCGCAGTGTCCTGTTTGTGGCAGTAAAGCTGTCAGATTATCTCTTTCCCCTCCTGGGGATGCTAGATTAGCGCTGGAGAGAGATTACGAAACTATACGGAGAGCATATTTCTTTGAATTCCGTACGGAAAAAGGTCTTAGGAATCTTATTGGAAATTCCGTAATGCTTTTAAATAAAGCGCCATACTATGACGAGATGAAAGAAGTATTTGTTGATGGTGTTCAAATAGGGAGGCTATATTTCGATCCTTTTCTTAAGGTATGGCGATTCAGGTTATCGAAAGTTGGCGCTCTTAGAATCTTAGAGACAGATAGTGATATTGTTGAGAAGATTATAGTCGAAAAGAAGAGATATCGTCCTATGGATGTAATTCGAGTAGACAGGGAGATAGAAAGATACAAACAAGTTTTACTCATAAACAGCTCTGGCGAAGTTGTGGGCTTAGGGTACTCAAAGGGAAAGAATAGGATCATAGTTCACAGCTGGTGGGGCGAAACAAAACCTTTTCAAGGCTTTAAGAGACCATCAAACATGGATGACGTGCTAAAAGTTAATGCTGAGTATCTGAACATGATTGAGTCTAAAGCAAAGAAATTCATTGCCATAACGGCCGAGAAAATATCAAAACCCATTATTGCCTCATTTAGCGGTGGCAAAGACAGTCTTGTAGCACTACACCTAACAATATCCCTAGGGCTCGAACCTGTGGTATTATTCAATAACACAGGGATTGAAATGCCAGAGACCGTGGATACCGTTCATAAGATTGTCGAACAATACAATCTCAAGTTTGTCGAAGCATCAGCAGGTGACCTCTTCTGGAAAGCCGTGTACATCTTCGGACCTCCCGGACGAGACTACAGATGGTGCTGCAAGATATGCAAATTAACACCACTTGCACGCACAGTTAAATCCATGTGGCCTTCAGGAGGATTAAATATTGTAGGTCAACGCGCATTTGAATCCTTGGATAGAGCTAGAAGCCCTCGTATTTGGAGACTAAGATGGGCTCCCTACATTGTAAACGCTTCGCCAATAAATGAATGGTCACAGTTTGAGGTATGGCTTTACATATTCAAGCATAAACTCTATGTCAATCCATTGTACTTCATGGGGTATGAGAGGATAGGGTGCTTTATGTGCCCAGCATCAACACTTGCTGAGCTTTCACTACTTCAGCAAACACATTCAGATCTCTGGTCAAAATGGGTTGAGGTACTGGAGTACTGGAGACAAAGACTTGCCTTGCCAGAGGAATGGATAACGTATGGACTGTGGCGCTGGAATGCACCAGCAAGGTATAAAACGATTATGGCTAAACGCCTAAAAATTGTAGATGAAATAAATGATTGGAGGAAAATATTCAATGGAATTGCACAGCCTAAAATAGTTGACGTCAGTAAAGAGACTGAGAAACTAACTATTGTTCTAGATAAAGACGTAGATATGGAGTTTATTGAAAAGCAGTATACTATACTGAACCCAAGAAGAGTTGAAAAAACGGACACAGGCGTAATAATTGATTTTGATACAGCCTCTGTATCTATATCGGGCAAGACCATAACATTGAGGTTCAACAGAGATGAAGATATTGAGCGATTAATCGATGTATTAAAGCTTATGTATCGTTGGGAATCATGTGCAGGTTGCAAATCATGCGAGGTTCACTGCCCAACAAGGACCATAAAGGTTGTCAATGTAAATGGCAAGCAAAGACCTGTTGTTCAGAATCCAAGTATGTGTATTAGGTGCAAGTTCTGTCTATATAATTGCCCCATAGCCGAAGTGTATGTAGAGCACATCATAGCTCCTCTAATCCTTAACGATCCTGAGGCATGGAGAAGAAAAACAAGAGAACACAATATTGATGTGCTTAAAAAAATAAAGAGCTTTATAAAGAGCCAACAATTAAAAGCAATGCCTGCACAGATAAGGCAAGAAAAAGAGAGAAAAACTTCTCAAGAGCCTCAGATTGCCGATTTCTTTAATAGCCTTTAGCATATAGAGTACTCTAGTAAGAACATGAGGGTACCGTTATGAAACCTTCTCAAAGCTTTCTTGAGGAAGCAAGTAAGAGAGTTGAACCTATATATGCACAAGGCTTTTTCTTTGTATCTAAAAGCTACATTGCGTACTACCTAGTTTTTGATTATTACGATCCCCTGGAATACTACAGAACTATTATGAGTGATGAGAAGCTCTTCAATGAGGAAGTCGGCAAGCTTTGGGCTAATATGCAACAGTTTCTAGATGAGGAAGTTGTAAAGGTAAACAATGTTAAGGTTTCACCTAGGGTTGTCATGATAGATATTGGGTTTAGAAAGAGTAAGAAGAATCCCTACATAGTCTTCCTAATCAGGTTTAGAGCTCCGATAAAGGAGGGGATTAACGTATATGAGAACATCTATCAGAGCGAGACCGTTGAATACGATTATGTAGCCTACTGGGTTTTCCCACCAGGGTCGAGAATCCTACGAGTGGATTTCGGTGGTGGACAAGAGGAGTGGGATCTTGTAAGCAAGAATATTCTAGCAATATATGGTTGGAAGGGTATGAAAACAGGAGGATACGAGCGCATAGAATTTGAAATATCAAAACAGGTGAGTGAAGCTAGTGGAGAAGAGGATTAAACCTGAACTATTAAGAAAGCTCCTACACCTCTTACTCTCTACACTGCTTCTGTTACCTTTAACTCCTTACTACAAGTCATTATTCACGATAGGCAATCATCAAGCGTTTGACCCCACATTAGTTACATATGCTGCTTTAACATTTGTGATTGCAGTAATCAATAGTGTTCAAATAAGGGTTCAAAATCTTGAAACAGTTATTGCAAGCATTGTAAGCGAACATAGAAAGAGACTTTTAGATTATGCATCTCAAAGTTTTGAAGCTACACCACTATCTGATTTTTTAAAGAACATGGATAAAATCATGAGTAAATTAGAGAAACAGTTACTATCGTTAATAGACAATGTTAAGAGAGACTATGAGAGGAGGTATGGCTACATTAGTATAACATTTACACTTCTATCAATATCGCTCAGTTATGCAATTTGGCGAGAAGACACGTATGTAGGTATACTTGCACTTGCCTTAGTAGATGGCGTTGCAGGCATTATTACAATCATCGATACCCGAAGCAGGAAAGTTTTTAAGCATACAATCACGGCTTATATTACATCATTTCTTGCATTTACATTTGTGCTGTACATAATAACACGCAATATGTTGTTAAGTTTAGTCACATGCCTTATAGCTCTCATTATCGAATCCATTAGCCCTGAAGACAACTTAACACTTCCATTCATAACAACAACAACATTCTCAATTCTAAAAAATGCACTTTAAATGTTGAAAAAGATTATTGAAAGATCATAAAGATATTTTGTCTCTCAACATAAATGAATTGTGACAAAGATGCATATGGTGCTAAACCTTGCAAACTTCTAACTCAACAAATCTAGAAGGAGAACAAATAGATATTGAATACTTCAAGAAAGTAGATCTTAGAGTTGGTGTTGTAAAGCACGCTGAGAAAATCCCTGGCTCCAAAAAACTTCTTAGACTACTTGTAGATCTTGGGACAGAGGAGAGACAAATTATTGCTGGCTTGGCAGAGTGGTATTCGCCAGAAGAATTAATTGGAAAGAGAGTTGTTGTAGTAGCAAATCTAAAGCCCAAGAAGTTAATGGGCTATGAGAGCCAGGGCATGATCTTGGCTACCTGTGATCAAGGAAAGCCGCGCATTGTGACTGTAGAGGGTGAAGCTGCACCAGGTTCACGTATATGCTAGGTTCAATGCTTTAAAAAAAGTAAAGGTTTTTACTAAGCACATACGAACACTATATAAGTCCTTGATACAGACTAAGTAGCGGAACCTGACTAGGGTGGTAGCATTATCCGCAGAACCTAGTATTAGGGGTAGGTATAATCCTCTTGAGGTTGAGAAGTGGGTATTAGAATTCTGGAGGAAGAACAATATATATGAGAGGTTAAAGCAACGTCTATGCTCAAATAAAGAGGGGAAGATATTCAGGTTCCTAGAGGGACCCCCAACAGCCAACGGATTTATGCACGTGGGTCATGCAAGGGGTAGAACATTCAAAGACATTGTGCTGAGATACTACAGAATGAATGGGTATTGTGTATGGGATCAAGCAGGTTGGGATACTCAAGGTTTACCAGTAGAGTTAGAGGTTGAACGTAATCTAAAGTTCAAAACAAAGAAGGATATAGAGAGCTACGGAGTGGATAAATTTGTTCTAGAGTGTCAAAAACTTGTCGATTACTACATAGAGCATTGGCGCAAAGATAGCGAAAGACTAGGTTTGTGGCTAGACTATGACCATGCTTATGAGACTAGACATCCAAAATATATTGAAGCTGTTTGGAGCTTCTTAAAAAGAATGTGGGAGAAAGGATACCTATACGAAGATTATAGAGTTGTACCCGTGTGTCCAAGATGCGAAACTGCATTAAGTTCGCATGAGGTTGCTTTAGGTTACAAGGTTGTTAAGGATCCCAGCCTCTACTTCAAGGTAAAGTTGGTAAACGAAGATGTGTATCTAATTGCATGGACAACCACACCCTGGACTATTATAGCTAACGAAGCCTTAGCTGTACACCCAAATGAAGAATATGTAAAGATACAGGTTGGAAACGAGTATTGGGTAGTAGCTGAGAAGAGGCTAAAGCCATTTATTAATGAGACTGGAATTAAGGACTATAAGATTGTTGAAAAATTCCTAGGATCATCACTTTATAACAAGGAGTATATCCATCCATTACTAGATGAGGTTCCTGAGCATAAAAAGCATGGTGCACCTAACCATCGCGTACTCATAGCTGACTGGGTAAGCATGGAGGAAGGAACTGGTATAGTACATATAGCTCCTGCACATGGACCTGAAGACTTTGAACTGGGAAAGAAATTTGGTCTAATAGTTTTCAAACCCATTCAGAAGAATGGTATATTTACAGCTGAAGCAGGAAAGTATAGCGGGAAGTGGTTTAAGGATGTAAATAAAGAGGTTATAGAAGATCTCAAGAGGAAAGGACTCGTTGTACACGTTGGAGTAATAGAGCATGAGTACCCACATTGTTGGAGATGCGACACACCACTAATGTATTACGCTGATAGACAGTGGTTCATAAGGGTAGATCCAATAAAGGATGTGATGCTTAGAGAGAATAGCGCTGTTGTATGGTATCCTGATTGGGCTGGGAAGAGATTTGAAGATTGGTTAAAGAATGCAAGAGATTGGTGCATCTCCAGAGAACGATATTGGGGTACACCACTACCAATATGGACGTGTCCAAAATGTGGCTATAGGATTGCTGTAGGAAGCATAGAGGAGTTAGAGAAGCTATCTGGGCAAAAAGTTCAAGAGGTTCACAGACCATGGATAGATAGCATCACAATAATGTGCCCAAAGTGTGGTACACCAATGAAGCGTGAACCATTTGTTGTTGATGTATGGATGGATAGCGGAATGGCTCATACTGCTGCACTTTATCAATTGAATGCACCGCACCTGTTTAACCATTTATTCCCATACGATTGGATAACCGAAGCTATTGACCAGACAAGGGGCTGGTTTTATACGCTACTCTTCACTTCAGTAGCATTATATGGAAAGAGCCCATACAGATCAGTTCTCTGTCAAGGGCATGTCCTAGATAAACACGGAAAGAAGATGAGCAAAAGCAGGGGTAATGTAATTTGGGCGCGGGACTTTATGGAAAAATGGGGTGCTGATCCACTGAGACTCTACCTAACAGCAAAAGCAGCACCATGGGATAACATAAACTTTGATCCTGACGAGGTTAAGAGCATTATAGCAGATCTAAACATTCTTTGGAGCTCTGTCAATTTTGCCGATATGTACATGAGCTTAGATAAATGGAGTGCGAAGAACTTAGAAACAGATATGCAGAACTTGTTACCGGAGGATTTGTGGATAATATATGAACTGCATAACACTATAAAAACTGTAGAGAGGAGCATTAGTAAAGGGGAGCTACATACTGCTGTAAGAGCTTTGATCAACTTTATTAAAGAATCTCTAAGTCATCGATACATAACGGTGATAAGGCCTAGGGTGTGGATCGAAGGAAATGCACCAGAGAAGAGGTCTGCTTATGCAACATTATTCTATGTTCTATCAACATTGCTCAAAGTTTTAGCTCCATTCGCACCCTTTATATCAGAGTATCTGTACAATGCATTTGTAAAGAAGTATGATCCTGAACATGCCCTAGAAAGCGTACATTTTGAGAAGTGGCCTTCAATACCTCAGAATCTATTGAATGAAAAAGTGTGGAACACTGTTTCGGCACTGTTCAAGGCATGTGAAGACGTTCTAGCAATTAGAGCTAAGCATGGCATAAAAAGGCGCTGGCCATTAAAACATGCATGGATTGTAATAAACACAGACATTGATGATGTGAAGAAAGCTAAGCACATAGTTGAAATATATGCAAATATTAAGCAAGTTGATGTAGTTAGGGAAGCTCCTCAAGGCAATAACATAGTTAAGGCTTCTGAGAAGCCGATTGAAATATACATCGATATCACTATTGACGAAGAACTACTGCTTGAGGGACTAGCAAGAGACTTTATAAGAAGGGTCCAGGTGTACAGAAAGGAGTTATCACTACCCGTAGACTATGTACTGAAAGAAGTTATAGTATACACACCTCATGATACGATGAAAAAAGCTCTAGAGAAGTATGCAGACTACATCAAGAACGAAGTAAGAGCAGAAAAATTAACGCTAATACAATCAAAACCTGAAGATGCTAAACAATGGATTATAGAAGATTACGAAGTTTACATTAAATTGCATACCTAGATACGTACCTAGATATGATCAGTATGCAGACCATATATAGAATGCCAAACACACTTAGAACCCAATTAAGCAAACCCTACGAATATAATAAATTAATACTTTTTATTGAGGGACCCAGAGAGTATGTAGCTTTTACACTAAGGTCCTACCTCTATACACACCTATATGAGGTATATGTTGTTGGCGACTATACCTGTGAGACTTTTCTAAACTATATTGGAACGCCACGACTTTGCGTAATTGACAATAATGTAATGCGGCATCACTACAACGCCATGCATAACAACATTAATAAGTTTATGCATATATTTAGATGCTCAAACCCCCAGGGCACAATATCGTTTGAGTGCCTAGAGAAGCTTAAAGAAGCGTGTAAGGTGCCAAAAAGCCTAGTTATAGTTGATGGTGAAGAAGACCTCCTTGCACTTGCACTAACACTTATAGTTCCAAGTGGTTTCATAGTTTTTGGCATTCCAAGAAAGGGTGTTGCCTTAATCAATCCTAGAGAAAGTAAAGTGGCTGCGGTGAATATATTTTCGCAGTTTGTAGAGGAAAGGATATAATCAAGAAATTTTATTGTAAACCCTAGGTACATAAGGTTAAAACCTGTTCTAGAAAGTGCTTAAACCTTGGAGCCTTAACTCGTTATCCCCAGGTAAAGGGTATAACAGTAAATGAATCTAGAGGTTGTTGCAGGAGTTATAAAGAAGTTCTCTATAGGTAGTGTAGATTCTCTTGATGAACTTTGCTATAGCCTGTACAATATGTTCAAAGACTTTGGAGCCTCAATAGCTGTAGAGAGGTATACATGCTCAAAGATGACAATAGTTGATAGAAACCTTGAGATCAGATTTTATGTCTCTCCTATAGGTGATGGTGTGATAGCAAGCTTTTTTGTTCTTGAACCAGCAACTAATAGTAAATCTTTAGTCCATAGCTTAATACAATTGTACAAATTGCTATCAAAACTGGTGACTATTAAGGAGACAAATCTAGTTATACGTTGCAGTTCAACTCTTGATACCGTCCCCACCTTTGCTACAAATCCTTACAGCACGCTACCAAAGATAGGTATAGCACTGGAAAATGTTGAAGAAAGAACTGCTAACGACATTTATAAACTAACAATAATTAAAGGCTTTTACATAGGCGAAGGTTTGCAGAGGAGGGATGTATTAATAGCATTAATATCCAATGACACAAATGAACTTAGCATAACAATTGAAACAAAGATTGACGAGTCAATAACGTTAAGCAAGCAGCTGCTTGAAAACCGAATAGCCGAGGTTCACAGGGAATGCAGAGAAATATATATTAAGCTTTTAAATTTCACCTAATTATTCACCACCATTTAAGAGTGGTTTGCTGTGCATGAGCTTGCGCTTGCACAAGCAGTGATAATGACATTAGTAGAGGAGGCGAACAAAAGATCATTAAATAACATCAATGCTGAAGTTGTGGTGGGGGAGTTACAATCAATAGATATGGAGATATTTGAGTATAATTTAAATGAATTGAAGGAGCTTACCTACCAAGAAAGGGGGATAAAGATTAATATACGTATTGTAAGAGAAGAAGCTAGGTTCAGATGCAATAGATGTGGTTATACGTGGAGACTTTCTGATACACCAATAACAGAAGATGCAAAGGAGGCAATACATTTCATTCCAGAGGTAGCACATAGCTACATTCAGTGCCCTAGATGTGGATCACGAGATTTTGAGATTATAAGCGGAAGAGGCGTCTACGTTAGGCTGATATAAATGAGTATAGTGGATCCTAGAATTACTGCTGCCAAAAGAAACCTAGAGAAATTCTCTCTAGTAATCCCTATATTTAGTCCTAAGGGTGGCGTTGGAAAAACATTCATCACAGCGTTGACGGCATATTCTCTAGCCCTTTATAACGAATTCACAGTCTCTTTACTGGACGCTGACTTTGCTAACCCAAGTCTTCATATTGTCCTTGGGCTCGACGAAAGTGATTTGAAGATAGAGGAAGAAATGGGAATAAAACCGATTAGAGTTGCTCCAGGAATAGAGCTCATGACTTTAGCCGCATTTGTAAAGGATTTGACGGTGCCGCTTAGAGGTAATGATATAGTGAATGTTATTAGAGAACTCCTAGCCATAACGAGGTGGAGTGGTAAAATTATGTTGATTGATAGCCCTCCAGGCTTTTCCGATACTCACTTAGAGTTCCTTAGGCTACTTATTGAAGTAAAGGAGCCTAAGGTACTCCTGGTTTCAACACCTGCAGCACTTGCATTAAAAGCCACGGAAAGAATTGTGAGAACAATGCTCTCTGAAAATATAAAAATCCTTGGCCTTATTGGCAATATGTGTTTAAGTGGCGGTGATGAAAGCATTATTGCGCAAAAAGCGCAACAACTTGCAATTCCATATCTAGGATGCATACCCTATATCAGTAATGCTGAGAAATTCTACGGGGCTTCAATGCTTGAACTTGTGAAAAAGATTGGTACCTCATTAATCTCCGTAACGAAGATTATAAAAGAAGCGATTGAAAGACAATGAAGCTCGTGATAAATAACTGATTACATGATCTTTGTATTGCTTTCTCCAAATAAATAGTATGCGTATACCTGCCCTAAAGCAATACCACCGTCATTTGGTGGAACCTTCCTAGGCAGAAGAACCTTAACATCTTCATTGCTTAGCACTTCACGAATTCCTCGCAGTATAAAACTATTTACAGCAGCACCTCCACCAACAACAATAAATTGCTCAACATTTCTTCTACCGTAAATGCTTTTTAATGCTATTTCCCCCAATGCTTTCCCCAACGCAATTTGAACTGTGAATGCAATATCACGAACTCTTTCTTGTTGCGTTTTGAAATCTTTAATATTTTGTAATGTTTCAATCAGTTTTTTAATGTATCTAAGTATATCAACTCTAAATATATCTTTATATACTATATCCATGTATTGAAGTTCCTCAATTAACTTACCTCCTCTAGCAATTGCCTCAAGCCTTATTGCAGGTTCTCCCTCATAGCTTCTGTATGTGCATACTCCCAGCAATGCTGAAACTGCATCAAGAAATCTGCCGACACTAGATGAAGGAATATACCTATTCTCAATAACATTTTTAACTACAACTGCTTCCTCAATTGATGATAGACTTAAGCTAGGTATAGTCTTAGCCACCTCCAATGCCGTTGCACCAAATATCTTTGATAATATTGCAATAGCAAGCCTTGTAGGATAAACTATATCTCTCTCACTTGTTATAGGAATGGGCTCTAAGGAGCCTATTCTGCTATAACCCTCAGGTTTCACCATAATAATTTCCCCACCCCATAAAGTACCGTCATCTCCGTAGCCAGTGCCATCCATTGCAATACCTACAACACTGTTTTCAAGACTTATCCCTCTATCAGCTAAAGTTGAGAGTACGTGGGCAACGTGATGCTGTATCTCCATAACATTACAACCATAAATTTCGCATTTTTCATATGCTAGCTTTCTACTCATGTACTCTGGATGCTTATCCACCACCACTGCAGCTTTAGACCACAGAATATCGTAATTCCTTATTAGGAATTCTAGCATCTCATCAAATTCTTCAATCGTCTCAACATTATCTAGGTCCCCAACATAAGGCGTTAGTACAACTTTGTCATCAAATCCCACAGCAGCTGCAGTTTGAAGCTCTGCCCCCATAGCTATAACATCTCTACTTAGCTTAAATGGCACTCTAATCCATGCCGGTGCATAGCCTCTACCTCTTCTCAGCATAACAACCTCACCATCAGTAAACCTAATCACAGAATCGTCAACTCTATTTACAATGTCTCTGTCATGGGCAAGTACATAGTCTACGACATGCTTCAACTTTGTAAACACGCATTCCTCAGTTCTACACATTGGTAATCCATGTATGTTTCCGCTAGTCATTATCAAGAACTTGTCCTTAACCTCCATTAGTAAAAGATAGTGAAGAGCTGTGTATGGTAAGAACACGCCCTCTACATCCATGCCAGGCGAAACATAAGGTGAAACAGGGCTGTCTTCTCTCTTAGGGAGAAGGACAATGGGTCTCTGTGGAGATGTTAGGATGTCTACCGATGATGGAGGAACAAAGTAGACTAATCTAGACGCAACATTTAGGTCTAGCGCCATTATTGCAAATGGCTGTGTAGGTCTCTTCTTCCTCTTCCTAAGTAATAGAACAACATCATCATCTGTGGCTAGGGATGCTATATGGTATCCTCCTATCCCCTTAATAGCAACAATGTGACCTTCATCAATGAGTTTTGCAACATCCTTTATAGGGTCTTTAGAATCTATTTCCTCCCCATCGGATGTATAAAGATGTAGCTTAGGCCCATCATTAGGGCAGCTTATGCCTTGAGCGTGATATCTCCTAATGTTGTTTATATCCTCATACTCTCTTCTACATTCAGGGCATAGCAAATATTTTCTCATACTGGTGTTCTCTCTATCATATGGAACTCTGTACATCATTGAGTATCTGGGACCGCACCATGCACACGAATTGAATGGGTATCTATACCTTCTATCTCTTGGATCGAGAACCTCTCTTAAGCAATGCTCACATATTGCTATGTCTGGCGGTATCATTGATCTCTTGACTTTACTATATCCACTCTTCTCTATCACAAATTTTTCAAAGCCTCGAGGCTCTTCTAATGATAGCTGTACCTCTTCAATTATTGAAAGTGGTGGTAGAAACTGTGAAAGCGAATACATAAATCTTTTTAATTCTGCTTCCTCTCCTTCAACGAATATCTCTACTTCTGAACCTCCAAGATTCTTAACATACCCTTTAACACCAGCATAAACAGCTGCTCTATGAATTGCAGGCCTAAAGCCAACGCCTTGCACAAGCCCAGATACAATGATCCTTATGGCCTTGTACATAGCGTATCAGCATATTCTTGGAAGACTGTATCCACGAGCATCAACAATAGTTCTTCCACCAATCTCTGTAATGGCGACGACCTTGCCTTTGAGGATATTGTTGCGGGGCACCTCAACATATCCTATAATTTCAGCATTGAAACCAGAAGCTCTCAAATCCTTAGTAAGAGAGTCTGCAATACTGTTATCGACCGCAATTACTGCTACTCCCTCACTAGCCATGGTCAACGGGTCAATGCCTAACGCTTCTAAGAACTCTCTTACACTACTTTCTATTGGTATCCTATCCCTTTCGATAACAATTGTAAGCCCTGTTTGTTTGGCCCACTCATTTAGAATAGCTGCAATTCCTCCTCGTGTTGGATCGCGCATTGCATGAATATAGTCAGCATATCTCTCTATTATTGGTAAGAGATTGATTAAGGGTTTGACATCACTCTTAATGTTCTTTAACTTATCCAGCATACCTAACTGAGACGCTAAGACAACAGCACCATGCGAAGCTATTGGATCTGTAACAATTATCTTATCTCCAGGAGCAAGATTGATATCTACAATAGGCTTCTTGGCTATACCAATACCTACCATGGTTATTACAATTCCGTCAAGGGCACCCTTAGGCATTACCTTAAAATCTCCGGTAATAAGAGGTATCTTGAGCTCCTTAATAAGGGAAAGCATGTCGTCAACAACTTTATTAAGGTCATTAATGCTAAAGCCCTCCTCAACTATAATGGTATCAGCTATTGCAATTGGTTTCGCACCCATCATAACAAGATCGTTTACTGTTCCAGAAACGGCAAGTGTACCTATAGAGCCCCCTGGAAAGAAGATAGGCTTTATTGTGTAGCTATCAACGGTTATTACAAGATTTACATCTCCTAGCCTAATTACTGCACCATCATCGGGAATGTCTATGCCTACACCTTTTTCAACTCTCTTAAGGTCTAAAGGAAGCTTAGAGAATATTAATTTCTCAAGCAATTCAAAAGTTTCTTTACCTCCAAACCCATGTACCAATGAAACTACCTCTTCCGACATTATTCTTAACACCTGCTTAAGGTGATTCATCTAATGTAGCTTTCCTTTTAACACGTTTTTTAATGTTTCAAATATGATTTCAAATATGAGAGTGAGCATTATTTTCTCATGCTCATCAAAGTAGCTATTACTTTTCAATCGAATTCTAATAGTATGCCGTCTTGTAGTTTTGCTGAACATGAAACTAAAATTATGGATACCTTGCCACAGAAGAACCTTCAGATAATACTGCCTCTTTAGCTGATTGAGTAGTCTAGTCATTCTATTCATCATAGCACTGTCATACTGTAATGCAACCTGGGGTAGCATTTGCGAGAAGTATGATATTGCATATAAACCTCCCCCACTTACACTCTTCACCATAGATACTGCATCACCTAAACACACCACATCTACACCTATAACTTTCTTAGGGTACCCCATCAATACTATTCCTCCGTACAGCTGGCTTTCCTCACCCAGAATGATCACCCTTAACGATCTTTGGAAAAATTTAGTGATGTATTGCTCCAAGATTAGTGCTGGAGATGCAGAAAGGTTTGTTGCAACTCCTATCGTAGCTTTGTGTGTATCTATTGGCGCAAGCCATGCAAAACCTAATCCAAGTACTCTAGGGTTTATGTAGATATAGAGTGCATGCTCGTCTATAAGCCCCTTAATTTTGTAATCCTTCTGTAAACCGATTAGAGGTATTGACGTTGAATCACAACCAACACTTTTAGCAATACGCCCTGAAAATCCTTCGGCAATAACCGCAAAATCGAAAGATTCATCTCTATAGAGGTCTTTTTGTAACCAATCTCTCACAATTGCAACCCAACCACTCTGCTTCTTAACTAATGAGACAACCTCGTAACCAAACCTTATGTCTACACCTTTACTCAATAGAACCTCCTGAAGCTTTTCTTCATGCTTCACCCTATTAATGCGGTATGCAAAGTAGTCTGAGGAATAGAGTTCTAAAAAAGGTGTGTACTCATTCATATAGAAGACGATCCTGTTGTACTTCTGTAGCGTATACTTGCTTGCAAAAGGAATCCTCTCTAAGGTCTCTTTCGATACTATCCCAGTGCAATGCCTATGAGGTGTACGAGTAACTCTACGCTCATATACTACAACGGAAGCTCCTGAATGGAGCAAGTGATAAGCTGATAAAAGCCCTGATATCCCACCACCAACAATTATGACTTTCAATCTCTATCACTTGCATTGTTAAAATCTTAGCTATTGAGCTACCCCAAAACTTAAATTATTTAAAATTTGCAATATTAAAGATTTTATTTATTACTTTTTAAAATATAATGTTTTAAGGTTTGAGACATGAAGATAGCTAAAATTTTGCAAGCAGTTCAAGATACATTCTCTAAACAGGAGCTTCTAGAGCTTGTAGCACAGATTTCAAGGTTTCATAGAATTCAAGGATCTAGCGATATTGAAAAAGCAGCTGAGTACATCTATAGCGTCTTAAAGGAGACCTCTATCTACGATGTAAAGATACGAGAGTACAACTATTCTAAGCAGTACGGAATCCATCTACCTATTGTTGGATGGGATCTTGAGGAATGCTATGTAGAGATGGTGAGGCCTTTCCACATAAGATTGGCAAGCTCCATTGAGTCAAAGATGTGTGCAGTTGCACATTCTCCTTCAGGTTCTGTAGAAGCAGAAGTAGTGTATATTGGCAGAGGGCTTGATCTTGATAGGGACACCCTAAACAAGGTAAAGGGAAAGATTGTGCTAAGTTATGGAACGCCATATCTTGTCTACACCACACTTGCAAGTGCTGATGTAGCTGGCTTTCTGTTCTATAGACCAAATGCACCAGAGAATGCTCTGCCCTACTTTGGACTTTTCTTAACACCTGAAGAGGCTGAGAAAAGTAAAGCTCCGGCTGTTGCAATACCTAGAAGCTCTGCTAATAGGATCATCTCTTTGCTGGAAAGAGGAGAAAAGGTTGTAGTTAGAATAGATGTTAAAGCTCGTTATAGAAATGATGCAAAAATAAAAGTTGTTGAGGCTTCAACACAGTACAGTGAAAAAGAAGATGTAGAAGGAGAGGTACACATCTTTGCACATTACTGCCATCCTCAAGGTGAAATAAACGATAATGTTAGTGGTACGGCCACAGTAATTGAGGCTGCACTAGCGCTAGACAGAGCCGTTTCTAGGAATATTATTAGCATAGGTAATAGAAAGAAAGTTGTGTTTGTTTTATTCCCGGAGTACTATGGTTCCTTACCATACCTAATAGATAAGATACAGCTAGAGAAATCCAAAATTGAGTTCGGTATTAATTTGGATATGGTGGGAGAAAAACAGGAGTTTACAAGATCCACACTAAACATTATACTGCCTCCACGCATTCTGGCGCATGATAAGTATGAAGCCCTCCTCTTCAAACTGATTCTAATGACTCTTAGCAGTGATGCAAAGTCATTCAACGGGGTTTCTAGAATACTTAGATACAGACTTGACGTGCTTCCCTATGATGGTGGAAGCGATCATGATATTTATCTGCAGTTTGCAGTGCCCTCAGTAATGCTTAATCAATGGCCTGACATATTCTATCACACGAGTGAAGATAACATGGATAAATTCGACCCTGACATAGCTAAGGCTATAGGCGTTGCTGTGGGATCCTTTGCCATTATATTTATGCAGAAAGATAAATTAGATCTAGATATAGACACCCTTACAAGGCATTATCATGAATTTAGGGAGGGATATATACAATTAAAGAATTGCCACAGTAATGAAGCCTCAGAAACCAAAGTTGCCTTGCCGAGGAATGAGAAGAGATATAGATATGTTGGCCCTAAAGGTGTATTAAGCTTAAGGCACCTTACTAAATTATTGCCGCTACAAGATTTCAAAGAATTCTTAAAGCTCATAGAAGAAGATTTCAAGAATTTCCTGGCACTTAGATTTATACCCCTCCTACTAATACACCGTGCATTAACACCCTCAGAGATTGTTGCAGAAATTCAAAGAGAATACTGCAAAGCCGTAGAGTACTCATTCATTGATAAAGTCCTAGAAACTCTGACAAAGCTCGGATTGGTAGAGACAGTATAGAGAATTGGTTGTAAACCATGATATGATTTTACTTGCTATACTTTCTCAGAACTTAGCATGCCACAGACAGGGCATCGGGGATTTCTCCGAACCTCAATTAAGGTGAACTCTATGTTCAACAGATCCACTATTAATAGCTTGTTTTCAAGAACTTTACCTGTATTAAGGATGAGCTTTATAGCTTCAGAAGCCTCCAGCACACCTAGTAAGCCAGGTGTAACTCCGATAACAGGGATTACTCTATCCTCCTTCATAACCTCCCTAACATTTAATGGTCTTAAACAGAAAAGACATGGAGTCTTACCAGGTATTATTGTTGTTACTTGTCCATACCAGCCCTCCACACCAGCATGTATAAGCGGCTTTCTATACTTTACGCAAAGCTCATTTAGTATAAGCCTCGTACTCCAGTTATCAAGGGCATCAATAACCACATCTACTTTCTTAACAAGTTTCTCTCCAAACTCATAATCAAATTTCCTATTGTAGCATTCTAATTCAATATTCGAGTTAATACTTCTAATTCTTTCGCAAGCAACAAGAACCTTAGGTTTACCAATATCGAACTCCGTATAGAGTATCTGTCTATTAAGGTTTGAGAGCTCGACAAGACCATCATCAACTAAAATAAGCTTTCCAACACCAGCGTATGCTAAATACGTTGCAACAGAAGTTCCTAAACCCCCAACGCCAACAATCAAAACCTTTGCATTTTTTAACTTCTCCTGCCCTTCTACACCAATCAACCTTATTTGTCTATCGAATCTCTCTAAATCCTTTTGTGTAAGCAAAAACTTTACACCTTTCGTTTAAGGAATATTTTACTTATGTTGCACTTAAATACCCTAAAGACCTGGAAAGATTAAGATATAGCAATCAATACACAAACCCGCATAAAATTTTGGTTGGTAGCCTTCACCATGATTTTGACGGGAACCCTTGAAATAACCTTAAGTAAGGCATTGCCTCCAGAAGCATATGAGGAGTTAAGGAAGTTAATAGATTTCCTCAACAACGACTACCTTAAGCGAGGAGCGAAAAGACCAGAAGATGCGGCAACTATTGAGAGCTATGAAATTCGGGATAATGTACTTATTATTAAACTTATATCTGGTAGTAAGGTAAGACTGGATGAAGCATCCCTTAGAATTAAAAATTCCTTATCAAATGCTTTAGGCAATAAATTCAGGATTGGTGTACGTAAACTTACGTTAAGGGATGTGAAGATACAGCTTGACACAAAGGTTGACGTATCACTAAAACTTCCATTCATTAAGTCTGTTACAGAGATAGATGGAAAAACGGTTATAGAACTATCGGAGCTTCAGGAGGATGACTTAAAGAAGCCCATCTTTCTCAGACTCCTACAACTAATCGAAGAGAAGGAGCGAAGAGTAAAATGGGGTGGTAAGGCCGAGCACTGGATGCTAATAAAGGCTAGTAGACAGAAGATTCAAACCCCTATAACTGTTGATCCAAATAAGGTACTAGAGGATATAGGATGGATAAAGAGGATGAGCATTGGGCAATGGCTCTACACACCACCATTTACACATCTACTCAATGCTTTAAAGAGGCTTTTTATAGATGAAGTTCTAAAGCCCTTGGGATTCCAAGAAGCTACATTTCCGAAGATGTATCCACTTGAAGTAGGTTTGAAGACTGGACACCTAAAGGGTGTTCCTAACTCAATAATCTTTGCATCCTTACCGAAGAGCTACAACATAGAGGATTTCGAGGAGCTTATCGATAGCATGTACGTATTTAATGAGGTTGAACCAAATGAACTCCAAAGGTATACCAGGCCTCCATCATATTTCCTATGCTACGCTCAGTGCGAACCATTTTACTGGTTCTTTGAAAATGAGATCCTAGACGATGATGTATTGCCCATAAAATGGTTTGACATGAGCGGACCTTCATTTAGATGGGAGGCTGGAGGAATACACGGTATTGAAAGATTAATAGAGTTTCACAGAATAGAGATCGTGTGGCTTGGAAAACCAGAGCAGGTTATAGAGATCAGAAATCAATTACTTGAAAGATATGAGTATTTCATGGATAAAGTCCTTGATTTAGAATGGAGATGGGCCTGGGTGACTCCATGGTTCTACGAACACAGCGGTACTATTCAAGAAATGGAGAAACAGATCGACATCAATAGACCTGGAACAATAGATTTTGAGGCTTGGTTGCCTTACAAAGGACCAAGAGAAGACCCTAAGAGTTGGCTCGAAATAGGAAACATATCAATTCATGGAACTAAGTTTACAGAATCCTTCAGAATTAAGCACAATAAGGGTGAAATATTGTGGACAGCGTGCTCAGGTTTTGGTGTTGAGAGATGGATGATAGCATTCCTTGCACAGAAAGGTTTTGATATCGATAACTGGCCAAAGAAATTTGCTGACTATGTGAAGGCAACGCCATTCCCAAGATCAATCAACACTGTTAGCTATCCAAAGACTAAAGAAGGTAAAGAACTATTAAAGACAATTCTATCAAAATTTGCGTGGTGATTGAATGGGTTTAATACTTGAGGAAGCTCGTAAAAGACCCTTACTGCAAGTTGCATTAGATTTGATTGATATTGAAAAGGCAAAAAATATTGCATTCAAGGTTGTTGAAGCTGGTGCAGATATAATTGAGGTTGGCACACCATTACTAAAATCCTTTGGATTGTTGGCCGTAAAGGAGTTGAAGACTATAGCAAGGAATAAGTTTATTTTAGCTGATCTAAAGACTGTTGATGCTTTCACGCTTGAGTTTGAGCCATACATTAATGAAGGTGTAAATGCTGTTACAATCTTAGGTCTTGTAGACGATGATATCCTTAAGGAGGCATACGAGTTTTGTGAAAGTAGAAACGTTGATCTTGTTATTGACATGATATACGTGCCTAACCCTGTTGAAAGAGCGCTTAGGCTTGCAGATTATGGAATAGAGATTGTGAATATACATATAGGAGTTGATGTACAGAGAAGGCGTGGAGTTACTGCTAAACAGCTTCTTAAAGAGGTTGAGGAACTAGCTAGAAGTGGAATTGTTGTATCGATAGCAGGAGGCATAAAGCCGGAAGAGGTAGACAAATTCATAGAATATGGAGCAAGAATAATTGTTATAGGTTCTGCCATAACAAAGAGCCCAAATCCATATGAAGCAACGAGAGCAGCTGTTGAGAAAATTAAAGCTTCTTCAATACATATATAATATTTACTATGTTAAACTTTATGATGCCTATTATTTATTACAGGTAGGCATATAATTGCATTTAACGCATATAGTTATTGAGTTCTGAGAAATCAAGGAATTGAGTTGTGACTAAAGGTGATACACTTTGAGTGAGGGTAGTAACATAGAAAGGAGGAATGAGGATAAGGATGCATTGAAGCAGAAGGTTGTAGAAGTTTTAAGATCTGTCTATGATCCTGAAATACCAATCAATGTGTATGATTTAGGACTTGTATACTCAATTAACGTACAGGACAGTGTAATTGAGGTTACGATTGGGGTAACAACTCCTTTCTGTCCAGTAGCATACTTAGTGGTAGAGCAAGCTGAAAGGGCTTTGAAACAAGCTTTTCCAGATAAAGAGATTAGGGTTGTACTTGACTTAGAAAGACAGTGGAACCCTGCAATGATGACTGAGGAGGGTAAGAAGCTCTTTAAACTCCTCTATGGATACGACCCTATGGAGCTTGTACAGAAGTAGCGCCTTAAAAGTATTAAAATATTTTAGCTTCTCCAACGTAATCTAGTTTGCGGTGCTAAACTATGGCGTATGAGCGGCTACTTCTTGGCGCCACTGCTGTAGGTATAAAGGTTAATGATGGTGTGGTTATAGGAGCTGAAAGAAGAGTAAGCTATGGAGGTTTTATAGTGAGTAGGGCTGGTAAGAAAATCTTTAAGCTAGGAGATAGAATGGCGTTTGCTGCTGCAGGTATAATAGGTGATATGCAGACCCTGCATAAGATCCTTAGTGCTGAGATAATGTATAGAGAGCTTATAACATCGACAAAAATGAATGTGAGGGCAGCTGCAAAACTCTTGTCAGCAATCCTGTATAGCTATAAATTGATGCCATTCGTATCTGAGATAATATTTGCAGGATATGATGAGGAAGGATATCATCTATATGTACTAGACCCGCTGGGTTCAGTAATCGAAGATGACTACGCCGCTATTGGAACAGGAGCGCCGATAGCAATAGGTATAATTGAGGCTGAGTATCGTAAGGATGCCAGCCTGGAGAGCGCTATAGAGCTTGCTGTAAAGGCTATTAAAGCGGCTATTTCAAGGGATGCAACATCTGGTGACGGTATTGACATTCTTGCCATAAGCAAAAATGGGATGATAGAGAAAAGCATTACACTCTACTAGACATAATTATACTACTACATAATAGCTCTAGTAATGGGTTTTACAAGTCGATGTTCTCCATAGAGAGAGCTTCATTAGCACAGAAGCTACTTAGTAAGTTAGTTAAAGTTGTGCCAATTGATCTGTCTAAGGTTAGTACTGTTTCAGGTGTTGATGTAAGTTACAAGGGTAATATCGGGTGCGCTGTTGCAACAGCTTATAGCTTAAGGAACAAAACCCTTCTTCTATATTCTTATTACTGTGATGCTGTAAATGTACCCTATATACCAGGTTTTTTGGCATTTAGAGAGGCCCCTCTAATGATAAAAGCTTTGATAGGGCTGATGAATAAGGTAAGTGTAGATGCCGTCCTAGTAAATGGTCACGGTATGGCACATCCTAGAAGATGTGGAATTGCTTCACATATAGGTGTAGTACTTGATATACCGAGTATTGGCGTAGCTAGAAAACTACTATATGGAAATGTGATTAAGGTAAATGAAAAAGAGGCTATTGTTATAGATGGTACTATTGTAGGGTATGTTCTTAGTAGAGAAAATTCAAAGATTTATGTTAGTATAGGTCATAAAGTTACAGCTGAAGACGCAGCCCAACTCGTTCTAAACTTATGGTCTCCAGGCACAGCACTTCCAGAGCCACTTAAACTTGCTGATGAGCTATCACGAAAAATAGTTAGGAAGTTAGCAGCAAATCTTTGACCCTATATCCGGCGGAGCCTCATAACCTCTAAAACTATTTATAAATTCCTTCACCTCACCGCTCTTTAATCCATCAATGAACCTCTTAACCTGCTCCTTCTCAAGACTTTGAAGGTTTATGGCGAAATCGTAGTATTCCCAAGTCAATGGAATGTAGTCAAGACCATAAAGTATTGCTGCATACTCTGTGCATACTCCTGTATCCGCCCTTCCTTGAGCAATTGCTGCAGCAACACCTGTATGTGTAGGAACCTCATACCAGTACCCATTGATGCTTTTTACAAGTTCGTTAAAGTTTTTACCAAGCTTTAAAGCCAAGTCCTTCAATAACTTATCTATGTACATTCTTGTGCCTGAACCCCTATTCCTATTCACAAATCTTACATCATTACGTAGAATATCCTCTATCCCGCTAATACCTTTTGGATTACCTCGCTTAAATGCTAAAACAAGCCTTCTTCTATAACCCCTGATTAAAGCTACTCTACTACGTAATGTTTCATCCCTTTGTATAAATGGAACATTATACTCTCCTGTCTCAGGATCCAATAAATGGATTGGACTTATGTCAACATATCCTTTCTTTACTAGTTCAAGCCCTTTAAAAGAACCTACAAAGCTTATTGAAGCGTCGTTTGCTATGCCAATTCTTGATAGTATAGAGGGGAGGAGAACATCATGACTACCAACAATTGTTAAGGAGCTTGATCTATCCCATACCTTTATTACATTGATTACTTCACCCTCCTCTACATAATCTTTCTCTTCACTTAGAACAGCTATACCATCGATTTTGAGTAGCACTCCTACACTTCCAGAAGCTGATGGAACTAAAATTGCATATGTTCTTTCACCTATCTTACTCAATATGACTGGTACAAACCATGTACGTCCAATATCTTTCCTAACTTTGAATGTTGATATAGCCTTGACTGTACCATACCTTACCTCTTCACCTTCGAGCTTTGTAAGCACCTTTATCAATAATGCTGTAGCTATTGACAGAGCAGAGAATGGGAACCCTGGTAAACCAAATAATATCTTGCCATTTTGGGTTACCGCAATAACTGTTGGCTTGCCCGGCTTTACACGAAGACCATGCACAACTATTTCTCCTACTCTTTCAAAAACCTTATATGTTACATCCTCTAACCCTGCTGACGTGCCTCCTGAAGTCACTACAACATCGTGAGACTTGATTAGCTCTAGTACTGCATTGTAAACTGCTTCTTCATTATCAGGTAGAATCCCATAATAATGAGCATCGAAACCTCTTGACCTTAATAAAGATGTTATCATGTAACCATTGACATCGTATATCTTTCCAAGCTCTAGTGCTGTACCAGGAGGCTGAAGCTCATTACCAATTGATAAGACTGCAACTCTAGGTTTTTTAAATACCTTAACACGCTTTATTCCAAGTGCTGCTAGAGTTCCTATCTCCTTATAACCAAGCCTTGTGCCTCGCATTAAAACTAGTTCGCCCATAGCAATATCTGAGCCAGCAAAAGCAATATTTTCGCCTGGTGCAATACTCCTGTAAACAATGATCTCATCTGAAGATACCCTTTCTGTGTATTCCTCCATTATGATGCCATCGGCTCCCCTGGGGATCATCGCACCGGTATCTATAAGTACAGCAACATTTTCTGTAACTGCTATTGATGGAGCTTCCCCTATAACTACTCTTCCCACAACTTTTAATTTCTTGGGGTGAAGCTCGTCCACTCCTTCAACAGATTTTAATGAAACGGCATAGCCATCTACTTCAGATCTGTCAAAAGGTGGGTAATCTATTGGTGCATATATGTCTTCTGCTAAGACTCTACCTAAGGAGTTCTCCAATTCAACTTCTTCAACGCCAAGAGTTCTTAAGGCTCCCTTCTTCTCAAGCCTTTCTATAGCTTCATCTATTGATACTAGCACATGAAATACCTTTCTTTTACCTACAGAAGCTTCGCCCAAATCCTTTCACCTTTTTCATATCCCTCAACATTGCGTGGTACAACAATAAGTGCATTCGCTTCAAGAAGTGATCTTAAGACCCCAGAACCGTGAAGAAGGAGTGGCTCTGCACATAACTCATCATCACACTTAGTCACCTTGGCCCTAATATAGGTATCGTAGCCGACTGAGCCAAAAACCCTCTTAGATAAACGAACAGGAACTTCAATTAATGGCTGCTCCTTTATCCCTAAAGCTGTGTAAACAAATCTTAAAACAATTTCATGCAGAGCTATATATGCTGCTACAGGAAAGCCTGAGAGTAGGAAAACGGGTTTACCATTAATTACTAAAATTGTTGTAGGTCTACCAGGTCTGATTGCCAAGCCTCGAGAGAGTACTTTAAGATCGTTACTAATGCTTGAAACAGCCTTAAAGGTCTTATCTGTATTGCCAGGTCCTGTACCACCTGTAAGTATCACTACATCATTTTCTTTTAGAGCCTTTTCAGCCACAGACTTTATTTCCTCTTCATGATCCTTGACAAATCCATACCAGTTAACCTCAATAAATCTAAACATTGATAAGGCTAATCGAAGCAGTATAGCTGTCGAATCCAAAATCATACCTTTCCTATAAACTTCTATTCCTTGCTGCGGTGGCATAACTTCAGAACCTGTTGATACTAAACCTATTCTTACCTTTCTGAAGACCTTTACCTTAGTAATTCCAAGAGCTGAAAGCACTGCAACATGTACTGGTTTTATGATTGTCCCCTTCTCTATTACGATTTCGCCTTCCTTAATGTCCTCACCTTTACGAGACACATTACCATACTTAGGTACAGACCTTAAGATATAGACTGTATCTCCTTCCCTATAAGCATCTTCAAGCATAACAACAGCGTCTGCTCCTAAAGGCATTCTTGCCCCTGTCGAAATCTCTACAGCGTAATCACATGAAGGAAGCTTATCACTATAACTGATTAATTTGAGGGGAACTGGATTATTTGGCGAAGCAGAGGATATAGCCTCACTACAGACAGCATAACCGTCAACTGCGCTTCTATCAAATGGAGGAAGATCTATAGGGGAGAAAACATTTTCTGCTGCTACCAAACCTACGCTAGACTCTATATCTAGCTCTACAACATCTATGCTTAGCCTAGCCTGCTCAATTAACATATTTAAAGCCTTGCTAACTTCAATATAGTCGTATCTAGCTGCATTCATTTGATTCAGACCTGCAAAAGACACTAAAACTTCAAGAACTTCAAGTTTTCATATAAGGAGTTAAAGCTTTATCTATATAGACTGCGTATACATTTCATTTAGAGTTAAAGGTAGGAAATAATGAGATGATGATATAGCTGAGCGCTGAAGAATGATGTTCCCGGTGTTTCTGATAACTATGAGAAAGCTTTGCTATACACATAATAGTTACAATATTCTCTAATTGTGCATTTATCGCATTGGGGAGCCCTTGCTTTACATACTTTACGTCCATGTTCTATTAATAGAATGTGTAGCTTCTTAAGCATCTCCACATCATTATTTAGTGCCTCAATAATTGACTTGCTTAGACATTCATAGCCGGTACACGAAAAAATGCCCAGCCTTGATAATACACGTTTAATGTGTGTATCTATAGGAAATGCCGGCATACCAAGCCTCATTAGTATGTAAACATCTGCTGTCTTTGACCCAATACCATAAACAGACATAAGATGCTTTCTCACATCATCGGGACTCATATTCTTGAACCTCTTGACTAGTTCCTCATTTTCCTTAAACCACATTGCTAATGCTTTGAACGCCTCTACCCTTCTTTTAGTCATTCCTGCTACCCTAATTAATTCCTCTAGTTTTTCTGATTGCAGTGATAAGATGGTGTCCGGGGTTATGACGCCTAAATGCATCTTCAATCTTTTATAAGCCTCTAAAGCATTTCTATCACTAGTATTTTGACTTAATATAACACCAACGAGAAACTCAAAATCGTTCACGCCTTGCTTAAGGAGATAGAGCGCTATGTATTCTTCTTCTCGAGGTCTATACACATCACTTAACCTATTGATAATCTCCAACAACAACCTTCTTCGATCCATCACTTGACAACACCGATAGGTATATGAGCACTGCACAATGATTCCATCGATATAATAGCTTTTGACTGTGAAAATAAATTTCTCTCTGCATAAAAACATAGTTTGGGGTTGCTTATGATAATGAAAGAAAACAATATTTTTGCAGAAATATCAATAGTTGTGCCAACATATAATGAAAAGGAGAATATAGAGATTCTCTTCAACGAGATTAAGAAGGTTATGCCTAGCAATATCGACTACGAAATCATTGTTGTTGATGATAATAGCCCTGATAAGACTTGGGAAAAAGCATTAGAGCTAATGACAGATACCGTCACTGTAATTAGAAGAGTTAACCTTAAGGGTCTTTCAACGGCTATTCTGGATGGCATCTTATTCGCAGCAAAGAACTATGTAATCGTGTTGGACGCTGACTTGCAGCATCCACCACAGTATATACCGAAGTTGCTCACAGAAGCTGTTGAAAAGGATGCAGATGTTGTTATAGGTTCTAGGTATATGAAGGGTGGAGGCGTTGAGGGGTGGTCAAAAACTAGATTACTAATATCAAAGGGTGCTTCCTTAATTGCAAAACTATTATTACCCAGTACACGTGGACTAACAGACCCTATGTCAGGATTCTTCCTAGTTAAGAAAGAGATTGTGGTAAGAAATAAAGAGAAGCTTAATCCCTATGGCTATAAGGTATTGCTAGAGATTTTAGAAAAGTGTAAGCCAAATAAGGTGGTTGAAGTACCCTACACCTTTAAGCCGAGGCTTTATGGCAAAAGCAAGCTTGGAGCAAAAGTAATTGTGGAGTATATTATTCATGTGCTTAAGCTTAGTGGATGGAGACCATTTAAGTTCATAGCAGTTGGTGCTGCAGGAA
>JAPYWC010000041.1 GCA_028276605.1 Desulfurococcales archaeon | reverse complement strand
GGTGCTCCAATGAGTGAAAGCACAGCTGTAAGTGTTGCAATACTCTCTAAAGGACTTAACCTTGATATGAATCCCAGCTTCTCAATATTCCTCGTGTGCGTTACTATCTCTACAAAGCCTGAGTCCACGAATAGCACTGACTTGAAGAATGCGTGAGCTACTGAAGAGAAGAGGGTAGCGTACAGCGCTGGTTCAACGTTGAAAAGCTTTGCAAACTCTAGTAAAATAGCGATAACATCTGTATGAGATATAGTGCTGTATGCAAGAACCCTCTTTATATCTATCTGAACCAGTGCATGCATCCCACCGTAAATTGCTGTAAGAGATCCGAAAACTATTAAGAGGTATGCATAAGCATCTACATTGATTGGGTAGTACCTATACAAAATGTACAGCCCATAGATCCCCATCTTAACCATTAAGCCTGAAAGCATTGCTGATGCTGGTGCAGGTGCAAGGAAGTGAGCATCTGGTAGCCAGAAGTGTAGTGGTGCTACAGCAGCCTTTGCTAGGAAGCCTATTGAGCATAGGATAGTTAATAATATGTTTCCCCCTATAGCTGGCACTGCCTCGGCAATGCTTGTAGCAAACGCTTTTTCAAGACCTGCAAGAGCTACTATGCTAAAGAGGGAAATGTCTGCAGGTATCATTGATACTAGCAAAAACTTCACTCCAGCTTCAAGAGCTTCCCCATAGCCTCTGGTAAGTCAATCAAATGCTATTAGCACAAATCCTAAGAGCTCTGCTATGATCCAAAAAGCCACGAACTCTATTAAGTAATACGATGTGAATGTGAAGATTATTGATAGTGAGAACGAGTCTACAAGTAGCTGGAGATAGGGGACGCCATACTTATGCCTTGTATAGCTTGCTGTGTATACAGAAACTATTGCCGCTATGATGCTACCTATGGTAGCTAGTGTACGGACAAAGATATCGGTGAATGTGATAAGGGAGTAGTAAGCAATTAGTGCAAAACCTGCTACACGCAAAACAATACCAGGTAGCCTGCTATATTATTCCTGGGGCTCCTCCGGCTAAGACCAGCGTAGCTGAGATAACGTATAGCAGGTACCTATACAGGGACTCCAACGCTTATCACGCCTTCATAACTCTTATCAAAGCCCTTTTCACCTCATCAGATACTTTCTGAGCAGATCCAATAATGATTGCATTTGTTGGACATATAGCTGAGCAAGCAGGCTCCAAACCCTCTCTCCTTAGATCTCTACATAAATCACACTTTGTGCTCACTCTTAATGTTATATCAAGTTCTGGAATTCCGAATGGGCATGCATAGAGGCATGCCATGCACCCTACGCATTTCGATGTATTGACGTATACAGCACCATTCTCATCCCTCTCCATAGCTTTAGTTGGGCACGCCTCTATGCATGGAGCCTTTGTACAGTGAAAGCATGATATAGGCTTTACCAGACCTCCACCAACATCATATAGCCTTATATATGGCTTTCCATGAATGAACTCGCATGCCGTTTCACATAGTCCACATCCGATGCACTTATTGTAGTCTATCCATCTTTGTAGCATTCCTAAGGATTCTAAGGATTGTAAAGATTTGGGGGCAGCAGTCATGCGCCTCACCTGTTAACCCCTAAGAAATTTTTCAATGTCTCTTGCAGCACGAAGTCCATGTCTAGCCGCTTCACCAAGCTTTGTAGGTCCTGTTAGAACATCTCCAGCCACAAATATATTTGTATTGCCTAGTCTATAACCCCTTGAAACTATGTAGCCTTTTTCATCGAGAAACTGCTTAAATTCCTGACACTCAGCTGTGAATGGAGGTGTTGAGATTTCGCCTATTGCGAGGATAACAGTATCGGCTTCGATAGTGAATTCGCTACCAGGTATAGGTACTGGAGCTGGTCTACCACTCTTATCTGGTGGTCCAAGCCTCATTCTCTGGAATTCCACAGCCTTAACAGCATCATTCTCAGCAATGATCTTTGTTGGTGCAGCTAGCTCAACCCATTTAATACCCTTAGCTATCAAGTCATTTATGTAATACTCACCAGCAGGAGCCTCTTTCTTAGTTCTTCTATACACTATATACACCTCCTCAGCACCAATCCTCATAGCCTCTTCAGCAGCATCAATAGCGCTAAGCCCAGCCCCTATCACAATAGCTCTCCTTGGGCGAGGCCAAGTGGAGGATACTAATCCGTACTCATAGAGCCTTATCCTATATAGGAACGTTATTGCGTCTAAAACTCCTTTAGTATCCTCACCTGGAATACCAAGCCTTCTCGACCTCCAAGTACCTGTAGTTATGAGGACAGCATCGTAATTCTGGACAAGAGTCCTCAAATCAATAACCTGTTTCACAAAATCGTCTCCTTCGTCGTGTCGCTCACCACACATAACCTTAGTGTTCAAGTTAAACTTAACGCCGAAGACATTGATTAAGTCATCTATTCCTTCCTTAACATTTTCAAATGGTATCCTGTAAGATGGTATTACGAGAGTCATCATACCTCCTGGAATAGGCTGCTTATCATATACATCAACTTCGTAACCCTTACATGATAAGTATCCTGCTGCAACAAGTCCTGCTATCCCAGCACCAACTACAGCAACTTTCTTACCCACAGACCCTGGCTTAGATTTACACATAAATGCAAACCTCACTACTCTACACCCACACCCCTACAACTCATATGAAGAGGTAGTTTAAAGAAAAAAGAAAACTCTTGAAACGGAGATAGGGGCAGTTTCATACTCTCAACTACCTTTAGCACTTAACTGCACCTGTTAAAACTTACTTTTACAGCGGGTATAAAAAAAAGTTTATTTATACTCTTGCAAGGTCTTCTTGAAGTACTATATCGCCTCAATTTTAGATGAGTATAGCCAAGAATAAATCATTTACGTTTGTTCCTGTGTATCCCGTTATTATTGCTCTGTTTAGTTTTGAGAAGAATGTGTAGCTATCATTATTGTTTAAGTATTGGATGGGATTAAGATGTGCAGACAATGCTTCGAAATATGTTTGCTCATCGATTATCGCTCCTGCGGCAGGGCTTACACCATCTATTCCGTCAGATCCTATGCAAACAGCTACTGTTTTGCCAATGCCTCTAATGGATATTGCGAGTGATAAGCATAACTCCTGGTTTCTTCCACCAATACCACTTCCTTTAACCGTTACAACAGTTTCGCCACCAGCTAGTAGTAGGGCTGGTTTTGGTACTGGAACTGAGTGTAGATGTATACTCTTAATTACTGATGCTAGAACTCTACCAACTTCTCTAGCCTCGCCTTCAAGCATAGATGTTAGTATAATGGTGTTAAAGCCTAGTTCTCTCCCCTTCTGTGCAATAGCCTCTAACACTAGCTTGTTGCTTGCTATAATAACGTTTAATACCTTATTGAATACTGGGTCTCCAGGCTTCAAGGTATCCTCTATCTCTTCCCTAAGACCCTTCTCAAACATAGATCTGATGCTCTCTTTAAGTTCATTCCAAAGACCGTACTTAACAAGAACATTATATGCATCTAGAAATGTTGTCTCATCAGGAGCTGTGGGCCCTGAAGCAATAGTATCAAGCTTATCGCCAATAACATCGCTTATGATTAATGAGACAATCTTCTTAGCCTTTATAAATCTTAGAAGCTTTCCTCCCTTAACCTTCGACTTTTCCTCACAGCATTAAGCTCAATAATATCGGCACCTCTCTTCATAAGCTCTCTAGATATTTGCGCTATATCATCTAGTGATACCCCTTCCTCAGGCAACTCAAATAATGCAGAGCCACCGCCAGAGATAAGTGTTATTACAATATCATTTTCGCTAACATTGTTCATAACGTAGTCAAGCAACTGCTGTGAAGCATGTAGAGTGTTCTTGCCGGATATTGGATGATCTCCCTTAGCAATCCTTATACTACCCACATACCCCTCTTCACTAGGTGTTATAACAACGCCTCCAGCAATTCTATCCCCTAGAAGCTCATGTATGGCCTCGGCCATCCTCTTGCTAGCCTTTCCAAATCCAATTACATGAACCCCACCATCAATATCAATGTTAAGTCCTTTCACAATAATTTTGCTATCTAAGACCTTGACACTAGATTTAACAGCATTATAGGGATCTGCAACACTCAAACCATACTCAATAAGCTCCAAAGCTAATTTATGAAGCTCAGACCTTGCAAGCTCGGAGAAATTCTTTATAATCATTAAGATCTCCTCTAGAACCTCGAAAATTTCATACCCTTAAATGATTTTTAGTTAGAGACATTTATAAAGCTAATACAAAGCTAAAGCTTTGCAATTCCATAGCTGTAAAGGATAACTAATCAATTATTTGCTTAAGAGTATCTGTAAAGATTTCTTTAAGAGGTTCCAATTAACCTTATAACCATACTCAGCCTCTAGCCTTCTAAGAAACTTCTCCAAATCCTTCGCAGCTCTAGCAATCCACGATTTCGGAAGTCTTTCCCGAAGAGGACACTCAGGATCTATTGTTACACCCACTTCCTCGTCATAGATAAGTGGGTAGATTCTACAACCCAAAGGTCTGTATTCATAGACCTTGCAGATACCACGCTCAGGATCTAGGAATATACACCTACCATTCGCATTCTTAAGCCTATAGAACCCATCTCTAAACTCATAGAAATCCTTGTATCCTAGAGACTCTAACCTCTCTATATCTTCCCTTAGCAGAATCATCTCAGTATTGAAACAGCATCGAAGGCATCGCCTGCACACGATCCAAAAATCTTCACCTATATCTGCATGCACCTTTCATCACAACAACGAGATGCTTAGGCTAGGCTTCTGGCACACCTACTTCAGCCATTAGTACTACTAATTGTTGTGAACGTTTTTGTGTTTTTATAACCTAGCAATAAAGTTGTGTTGAGCGATGGCAAAAAGTGATGAAAATTTGGGGTTTAATTAACATTGTATTCTTTTCCAGGAGGTATTGAAGCACATATCATTGTCTATGGTAATTGTGGTTGTTAGCCTTATGTCTCTTGATGAGGCGCCAACTCTAATCTCGTACACTCCCTTCTCCACAATCCAGTACTTGCCATTATAGCTTGCGAGGTATTCTAATGGAATAAATATTGCTACTTCCTCTTCTTCTCCAGGCTTTAGCAACCTAGTCTTATGGAATCCTTTCAACTCCTGCAATGGCTTATCGATTCCTCCCCTTGGAGCCTTTACATACACCTGTACAACCTCTTTACCAGGATAACTACCTGTATTCCTAACCCTTAACCTGATGTTAATTCCATCTTCCCTTCTTTCAACTACAAGATCTCTATACTCAAACCTTGTATACGATAATCCATAGCCAAACTCATATGCTGGCTTAACATTGAATGTGTCATAGTATCTGTACCCAACATATATGTATTCAGAGTATACTACCTGAACTGGATTATCCTTTGGTTCTCCTGGGAACCCCCTCATAGCTGGAGTTTCATAGAGATCAGCAGGCCATGAAAGCGGTAACTTACCGCTTGGCGATACCCTGCCTAGGAGAAGGTCTGCTACAGCCCTTCCAACCTCCTGTCCAGGTAACCATATAACCAGTATAGCGTCAACAAGATCTCTCCAGCTAACAATCTCTATAGGTCCAGGAACATTGAGAATAACAATAACTTTCTTACCGTATCTGTGGAAGGCATCTGCAACCCTAGTAATCAGTCTAAACTCATCTTCACGTAGGTAATAGTCGCCTTCGGCTGGAAGCCTGTCAAACCCTTCCGTAGATACTCTAGATATTGTTATGATGGCAACATCGTTTCTTTGAGCAACTCTATCCAGCAACTCATCGTCGAAGGGA
>JAPYWC010000040.1 GCA_028276605.1 Desulfurococcales archaeon | reverse complement strand
TGCATAAAAGTGATGTTGGTGGAGTAAAGCTTAACCTTAAGAGCAGAGAGGAAGTTGCAAAGGCTGTTGAGGAGATGGAGAAGACAATTCCATTGAAAGCTCCTGGTGCAAGGATCGTTGGCTACATTGTGTACAGAATGATGCCACCAGGGCTTGAAGTGATTGTTGGTGGTATTAGAGATGGTGTGTTTGGGCCTGCAGTGATGTTTGGTCTTGGAGGAATATTTGTTGAGGTTCTCAAGGACGTCACGTTTAGGATTGCTCCAATATCATATGAAGACGCTCTTGAGATGATTAGTGAGATTAAGGCGTACCGCATTCTAGAGGGTTACAGAGGTCAACCACCAGTAGATAAGAAGGCTCTAGCAGGCATAATTGTAAAGCTTGGTAACATGATGCTGGATCTTGAAGAAATAGAGTCTGTAGACCTCAACCCTGTCATAGCTTATCCAAGCGGAGCTGTAGCTGTTGATGTAAGGATTCTTTTAAAGAAGCCTGAGTCTGTACAGCACTAAAAGCAGTGATCGAATAATGAGCGATGCGAGCTCATTAAAGGCTTTGCTTTACCCAAGGTCAATAGCAGTTATAGGAGCTAGTAGGACACCTGGTAAGATAGGGTATGAAGTTGTAAAGAACCTTATTAACTATGGATACAAGGGGAAGATATACCCTGTAAACCCAAACGCAACAGAAGTTCTGGGGCTCAAGGCATATCCAAACGTTTTGAGCATTCCAGATGAGGTTGATGTTGCGGTAGTTACCGTACCTGCTCAGCTAGTTCCACAAGTTATTGAGGAGAGTGGTAGAAAGGGGGTAAAGGTAGCAGTAGTCATAACAGCAGGCTTCTCAGAGGTTGGCAATGTTGAGCTAGAGGAGAAAATAGTGAAGATAGCTAGATCCTATGGTATGAGGATCCTAGGGCCAAACATATTTGGCTACGTATACACCCCGGCAAACATAAATGCGACATTCGGACCTACAGAAGTTGTAAAGGGTGGGATAGGCTTCATAACACAGAGCGGTGCTCTAGGAATAGCATTGATGGGCTGGACAATACTTCACGAGATTGGTCTCTCAGCAATATTCAGCATGGGCAACATGGCCGATATAGATGTTGTAGAGGTTTCAGAGCTCTTAGCCGAGGATCCGTATACGAAGGTTATAGCGATATATCTAGAGGGTATTAAGCCTGGCAAGGGAAGGGAGTTCATTGAGAGAATGTCTAAGGTTACACAGAAGAAGCCTGTTGTAGTGATAAAGGCAGGAGTCAGCGAGAGAGGTGCAAAGGCTGTTGCAAGTCATACAGGAAGCCTTGCAGGTGCAGACGCACTTTATGAAGCAGCATTCAAGCAGGCAGGAATTATAAGGGCAAGAACATTACTAGAGCTCTTTAACGTTGCTAGAGGTTTTGCGCTTCAGCCAATACCAAAAGGCGAGAACACTGTTATAATAACTAATGGTGGTGGTGCAGGGGTTCTAGCCACAGACACTGCTGAGCTAAATGGTGTTAAGCTTTTAGAGCCAAGTCAAGAGCTAATGGATAAGTTTAGGCAGACAATGCCATGGTTTGGAAGCCCCAAGAACCCAGTGGATCTCACGGGTCAGGCTGTGGTTGACAACTATATCAAGGCGCTCAAGGTTGCTGTAGAAGCACCAGAGATAGATAACATCGTGATAATCTACTGCAGAACAGCTGTCCTAGATCCGATGGAGCTTGCCAAAGCCATTGTTGAGTTCTATAAGGAGAACAATGTGACTAAGACAACAGTTGTATCAATGATTGGCGGAGCGGATGTTGAGCAAGCGATTAAGTACCTCAATAGAAACGGTATACCAGCTTATCCAACACCTGAAGAAGCAGTGTTTGTATTAAGCAGAATGCTTATGTACAAGAGGTACCTAGAGAGAATCAAGAAAGCTAGCTAAACAGCTAGTGTGCTATGCACAACAAGTTTTAAGGATTTTATTTCCACATATCCACAAACTCTACAACAGAATCAAAACCAGTTTTGCGTGAATGTACTATGAGGCTAGTATTCATAGGTCCTCCAGGTATTGGGAAAGGAACATATGCTAAAGCAATAAGCCAGAAGTATGGGATTCCTCACATCTCAACAGGAGACATCTTTCGAGAGGAAATAGCTAAAGGAACTGAGTTAGGGCAGAAGGTCAAGTACTATGTTGAGAGGGGGCTTCTAGTTCCAGATGAAATCGTGATTGAGGTTGTCAAGAAGGTTCTGCAAAGCCCTATGTGTAGCAAAGGGTTTATACTAGATGGCTTCCCTAGGACACTAAGACAAGCTGAAGAGCTCGACAAACTCACTAAGATTGACCTAGTGTTCCTCTTTGAAGCACCGTTAGAGATTATTATAGAGAGAGTTTCAGGGAGACTTGTATGCCCTAAATGTGGAGCGATATATCACATCAAGTGGAGACCCCCAAAAACTCCTGGAATTTGCGATGTTTGTGGCACACCATTAATTAGACGAAAAGATGATGAACCTGAGGTTGTAAGAGAAAGGTATAGAATATACAAGGAAACATTTGAACCAATAATTGAGTACTATAGAAGAAAGGGACTACTTGTAGAGATAGACTCATCTAGAGAAGCAGATGCTGTCATAGCGGATATAGAGCGTGTCCTAAAAGAGAAAGGTCTTATAAAGTAATAGAAAGCTCTAAGGTTTTTAATTTTAGGGGTTTAAGGGGTTTAAGTTTTCATCAAGGCTTTAATTAAGGTGTTTCTACTAAGTTTACGAGGCACTAGCTTGTCATGAAGTGGGGTAAGGTTGTTGTAACTGGTGGCGCAGGTTTTATAGGCAGTCATATAGTTGATTACATAGCTTCGCATTCTCTTGCAGATGAAATTGTTGTTATAGATAACTTTAGTAGTGGATCGCTGAAAAATATTGAGCATCATCTAGATAAGAAATACTTTAAACTTGTTAAGGCAGATCTAAAGCAGTATGATCCTTCATGGGTTGAAGCCTTAAAAGATGCAGATGTAGTCTTTCATCTTGCTGCAAACCCTGAGGTTAGGGTATCATCGATCGAGCCACGGATACACTTTAACGAGAATATTGTTGCAACTTTTAATGTGTTGGAAGCTTCGAGAAAGCATGACGTGAAGATGCACTTCTTTGCAAGCTCATCTACTGTTTATGGAGATGCAGAGAAGATTCCAACACCAGAGGATCATCCGCTAAAGCCTATATCAGTTTATGGAGCATCAAAAGCTGCGTGCGAGCTTCTCTACTATACTTACACAAAGCTTTACGGATTTAGTGTTGCTGTTGGGAGGTACGCCAATATAATAGGCTCTAGGTCTAACCATGGAGTTATAGTGGACTTCATAAATAAGCTTAGGAGAAACCCACAGGTACTTGAAATACTTGGTGATGGCACTCAGAGGAAGAGCTATCTTCACATATCTGACGCTGTTGAAGCAACTTTTGCAATTATTCGCTACACAGAAAAGGAGAAGGGTTTTCAAGTATTTAACATAGGTAACGAAGATTGGGTCACAGTTAAGGAGATAGCAGATATTGTTGTTGAGGAAATGGGGTTAAGAAACGTGGAGTACAGGTTTGTTATGGTAACACCAGATGGTAGGGGGTGGCCAGGTGACGTAAAGCTAATGCTTTTAGACATAACAAAGATTAAGAGCTTAACTGGATGGAGGCCTAAGCTCAATTCAAAGAATGCAGTCAGAAAGACTGTGAGGGAGTTGTTAGGAAAGGAAAATACTTAAGGTACTTTTAAAATGTTATTTTAGTATCAAATAGGCTTACTTATTTTTATTTTTATGGTCAGCGGGATTCGTACCAATCATCAGTTCAGTCAAGGATGCGTCTCTTCATCCCACAAAAGCATTTTCATAGCTACTCAGAAGATTAATAAACCTGAAACTAGGTGAAAGAGGTAAAGGTTCATGTAGTGTCTGGCACTATCCATGTTCCGCTCTCTCCTTTAAGCGCTTCAAGAGCTTTAGTTAGGTGAGCTATTATCGCCAGTTTACCACCATTCTGAATAAACCTTATGGCGGCAAGAACTTTTGGCCCCATGCTTCCTGAGGCAAAGTGCCCTTCATTATAGTACTTGATTGCTTCACTAAGGGTTAATCGCTTAAGAGGCTTTGCATCTGGTTTACCGTAGTTTAGGTATGCGTAGTCTACATCCGTTAGTATAAGCAGTATATCTGCGTGAAGAGCAGAGGCCACTCTTTCAGCTGCTAAGTCCTTGTCGATTACAGCTTCAACCCCTCTCAGCATGTTTCTATCCTCAATAACTGGAATTCCACCTCCACCACTACAAATAACTATGAAGTCTTCATCTACAAGCTTCCTTATAGCCTCAATTTCGACGTGTGCTACGGGGTCTGGTGATGGTACAACCCTCCTATAACCTCCTCTAGGATCTGGTTTAAATACCCAGCCAAATTCCTTGGATAGTTTTTCAGCTTCTTCCTTCTCATACCATAGCCCGATATACTTTGTCGGATTCTTAAATGATGGGTCATTAGGTTCTACAAGGGTTTGTGTAATTATTGTGACTACGCCCCTTACCTTACCTGGTATAAGTCCTTTCTCACGAAGCTTGTTGTATATTGCTTGCTGAAGTATATACCCTAGCCAGCCCTGGGTCATAGCACCAGCTATATCGAGAGTCATTGGTGGCGTCCCCTTGAGTCTCCAACCAAGCATCATCCACTCAGCTATAACACCAACTTGCGGGCCATTACCATGTGTAACAACAACTCTATAGCCTTCATTAACAAGCTTAGCAACAGCTTCTGCAGCTATATACGCGTTTCTCCAGTAATCCTCAACAGTACCTCTGTCACCTTTACTCTGAAACGCGTTTCCTCCAAATGCAACAACAACCAAGGGTCTGGATGTCAAGGTTTCCACGCTCCTTAGTCAAGGTTAAAGCTTCTGCATAACTTATGCATAATTATACCTTGCATTTAAAAAACTTTGTACACCTTTTGAGTACATGTTTTTACTAATTCAATGTTAAGCGTTAGGAACATAAACTACGCTTCTCTAAGTATATGGGGTAGCATAGATGGTGGTTCATCTATGGAGCAGGTAACGAATCTAAGAATTTATAGGAACAGCGATGTTATGAAGGTTATCGGCTTTATACCTCCAGGTCATACACATATGAGACTTGTTTTGGTGCTTAAAGATCAGGTCATAGTTTTGCAGGAAGCAACTGTAGCAGCTATTGTAAGAGCATACATAGATATCATTACCCATCCAACTAGAAGAGCAGTTGAGTTTGTACAGGTAAAGTTGGATAAGGAGAGTAGAAAGATAGGTTATGCAGAGCACCAGCTTATTGAGAGTGGAAGAGATGAGGGTGAGATTATAGAGGAGTGGAGTAAGATTATTGGGTATTCAGAGATGAAGCAATAAACAAGGTTATCTGCGTGAAGTATAATTCATTAAATCTTCTAACCACTTTGGCATTCTTGCATCCTCAATACATCTATCTCTCGTATAGGGCTTAATGTCTAGTACTGGTGTTCCATTAAATAAATCAATGTTTTCAACAAATAGTTTATTACCCTCAATTCTTACGAGTTTCGCTATTGTTACAGCAATTGGGTTAGGTCTATGAGGAGAGTTGGTGGCGAAAACACCTACCGTGGGGAGAGCATCTAAAGGGATGCTAAGTCTTCTGGCCAATCCACGAGGCTTTACAAGCAGATTCCCTTTATGCTCTTCGCCAGCTTTATGCATATAAGCAACAACAATTATATGTGAAAAGCCTTCAAGACCCTTCAACCCATCTACATATTCAGGCAAAACCTCTATTACAGCATCGACACCCATCAATGAGTTCCTAACAAAATCATCGC
>JAPYWC010000039.1 GCA_028276605.1 Desulfurococcales archaeon | reverse complement strand
AGCGATTTTAAGGTCTAAAAATAAGTATTGATATACCCTCAACCACAGCTGCTATGAAGAGGACTACGAATGATACAGCAATTGAGAATAGGTAGTATAGTAGATGCTCTTTGTTAAGCGCATTGCTACTCTTAATGCTCTTTATGATTCTTATCATTGTCCTAATAGATGATGTAAAGCTTATGCTATAAGCAAACATTTCAATATATGTGTGTGGGGATAGCAAGAGAAGAATTATAGCAGTTGGTAGGGCTTCCAACGGGACCCCCACTCTTAAGGTCCAGGCAGTGACGATGACCACAGATGGGTATATGATTAGAGATATGAAGGGCGTGGCCATGAGAGTATTAACATATGCATTATTCAAGAAGATTCCAGTGATTATCTGCTCTAGATTACGGTTATTAGCAATCTCTCTTAACCTCTCAGCAGTCTTATTAAGGGTGTCAATAATTTCATGTGGAGGAGGTAAAGAAATGGCTACAGCAATAAAGAGGGTTATTGTAAGAAACATTACTAGGACATAGATGGGGATATCCCGTATAAACCTAGTCACTACTTCCATTGACTCACTCCTTCATCATTTACTGCCACATTACTAAAACCCTTTAAGACTTTAAGAGGTTAAAATATTTTGGAGCTTAACAAACCCAACTATTAAGAACGCATTGTAGGGGCATCATATTGCTAGGCAGGAATGTTGTGGGCGAGGTGTGCATAGATAAGCTTAGGCTATTCACAAGCTTCTGCATTAATCAGTTACATGTGTTGGGGGTAGATAAGCGCGAATATTACTATCTTTGGAGATATGTGCTAATAGAACTTGCATCTCTTGCTGAATCGTGCAATATTATGCGCAATGTCAGGGAGATGTGCAAAAATGTTGATGTAGATAGAGTTGCTGAAGCTAGACAGAAACTTCTTCTCGCTCAATACTCTGCAGTATCAAATAATGAGCTTCTAGATATGTTGGCGGAGCTATGTAGATGCTTATCGTTAAATCTCAGCGTTTTCTTGTCTGCCCAATCTCAATAGCTAGAGCTACATCCCCCTTAGCTTCTTCAAGAAGCTTTCTAGCTTCTTCAAGACTTATATTCAGGTATTCGGCAACAAACTTGACATCCTCTTCACTTATCTTACTAACTACTGTCTCGGTCCTCTCTTCAGCTTGTTTAACTCCTATCTCTTCCTTCACATTACCAGTGACATAGAACAGTTTTTGTCCTCCAAACTCCATAACAAAAACTTCAGGCTCTTCAACAATAACTCTCCTATCCTGAAGCTCAATAACAACTCTCTGCACATTTTGAAGCTGATCAACCTTTATACCCATGCGCTTTAACTGCTTCAACTGCTTTTGCAGTTCCCTGGGGTTGAGCCCGAACATGGGTGCTGACCTCACACGATAATCTTTTAAGTGTTTAAAACAAAATATAAGGAATGTTAGCAGATATCGTGAAACAAGCTCGAAGTTAAAAGTAATTGAGTTATTGGGGAGAGAGCTCTAAAATGAGGTTAGAGCTATTAACGCTTGGTGGAGGAAGAGAGGTTGGAAGAGCTGCTATAGCAGTTAAAAGAGATGTTGATGAACAGTACCTGCTATTTGACTACGGAGTCTCATTCGATATTGACGATAAGCCACTACTACCCCTAACTATAGCTCCAAAGAAAGTAAAGGCAATTCTAGTTACACATTCTCACCTAGATCACGTTGGTGCAGCACCACTATTCTATGTATCCTCAAAGGTGCCTATATTTATGAGCCGCTTTACAGCAATTACAGCAAGATTAATGATTGAGGACTTCCTCAAATTATCAGGGTACTACCTGCCTTTCGAATATGAAGAGCTAAACAATATGATGAAGGCAGTATCAACGTTCAGTCTGGGGGAAAGGATAGACCTTGACGGTGTATCTGTGGACACTATTAATGCAGGACATATACCTGGAAGTACAATGTATAGAGTAGAGTTCAAGAATGGTTTAAGGTTGCTTTACACGGGCGACATCAATTTAATTGATACTAGGACTGTGAAAGGAGTAGAGTTGAGTGGGATAGACGCTGATGTAGTTATTATGGAGTCAACCTATGGATCCTATGATCATCCGCCTAGGGAAAAAGTTGAAAACATGTTCATTGAAACTGTTAAGAGTGTTATTGATGATGGAGGCTCAGTTCTTATACCAGCATTTTCTCTTGGTAGGTCCCAGGAAATCTTAGCACTGTTAGCAGAAAGAATTCCTAATGCAAATGTGTATTACGATGGAATGGCCAGGGATATTTTAGAGCTTATGCTACTCTATAAGGAGTTCGTCAATAGGTATGATCTATTGGAAAAAGCTAGTAGAGTCTTTACAGCTGTAAAGGATTCTGGTATGCGTAAGAAGATTGTCAAAGAGAAGGGAAGTATAATAGTAGCTCCCGCTGGTATGCTAAAGGGAGGTCCTGCGTTGTACTATATCAAAAGGATGCAGGATAATCCAAAGAATGCGGTAATTCTTGTAAGCTATCAGTCACCATCATCACCAGGGAGAAAGTTGCTGACTGAGGGTGTTATAGAGGAGGGAGGACCAAGAGTAAAGGCTAAGGTATTCTGGTTCGACTTTTCAAGCCATGCAGGTGCTTCAGATCTATTCAGATTTGTAAAGAGTTTGAAGAGCGTAAGAAGGGTTATACTGATTCACGGTAGCGATGACTCTATTTATAGCCTTGGATACAAGATAAGGGAGGAACTAGGTATAGACTTTATAGCGCCAAACAATGGAGAAAGCATAGTACTAGATCTGTGAACATAGAAAAGTCAAAGCTAACGCCCTTTAACTTATAGCTCAAGATCCTTAGCAACATAGGCTATTGTTTCCCTAAATTTGATCCTTATCTTCTTAACAGCAACCTCCCTAGCGTTTAGTGTAAGCATTATAGTCACCTCAGCTACCTTACGAAGCTCATCTAAACCAAGCTCTTCTAACAACATAGTTAGGTATCATATGGTCATAGCGCTCACTAATCTCAAGCGTTCTCTTGACGAATAGCGTAACGCGATGATTTCCTCCAAAACCCACCCTGTAGGTGAAACAGTTACGCTCTTGGCTCTTGTTTGTGACTATTGTTTAGGGAGCACAGCAATAAGGTCTATGTTGCTTAGATGCATAATCATTTGTTAGATCGTTAATTGTTGAAAACACTACATCCTTTTCAGCACCTGCAACTTCAATCTCAATTCCCTTATAGAGATGCACTCCAATGTCAACAAAGATCTTGCTACTAGAACTCACCTTATCAGCGTACTCAAGGCTCTGAATCAGATGGTTTTCAATGCCTACAGTAACTAATATCACCTAAAGAATACGTTATCCCAACATTCATTGCATTGAGCATCATTGCCTAGCTAGGTAACGATACTCGATGCAATGATGTAACCATAAACCATATTATTATTTTAGCTTTAAAACATATTTAATTTATTGTCATTATCTACAGCTGTGTTATTAGCGGTGTAATGAAGTAATGGCACTCACCTATGATAGCGATATAGACAAACTATCTAATATAATGCTTTATGCGTCAAGAATTGGTTTGAAGCCTGAAACGACGCCGTTTGTTTCTAAGGTGATTAAGGCTGTTAAAAGTAAAGGAGTTCCGATAAGCCATGCTTTAGCCGAAATACTTCTATGTAAATATCTATCTGAAAGGGGGTATTCGTGTGATGTTGAGTATACGATTGGAGCACTTAAGTGCGATGTGTATGCAAGAAAGGGTTCAGTTGATGAATGCATAGATGTCTTCTTTTACTCGCTGCCAATAAATGAGATTGGAAACTGGACCAAGTATATAGTATCTGTACATATCAAGAAGTTTGTCAATGCAATCAGGTCTCAGGTGAAGATACTTTCATTTGCTTATCCTGTAGGTCTTGTGCCGCTAATCCCTTTGCAGCTCCTCGGTCCAATAACAAAAGAGGGGCTGGTAAGGATATTGGCTAGTTATGGTCTTGAAGATGTTAAGGAGTTTAAGGATGTGGTAGAAACACCCCTAATTCAGTATGTATACCTCTTCGATCTTTCGAAAGCTCGTGTTACCAAGATTAGCTGTGAAAAAGTGAGGTCTCTCATCATGTTCTACAAAATGATTGGTGCAGGCGTAGTTGACGAGGAGCTGTAAAACGTTATTCACTTCTGTTTCAGCTTCTTTGCTTCCTCAACTATTTTCTCTCCCCAACCATCACCAAACAGTCTCTTGATTAGCGACTCCTTCGCTATAACATCATCTATAGTTCTTATACCATGATTTAGCATGATTCTAGCCCTTACCCTACCAACATACTTTATCTTTACAAGTTCTAGTAAATCCTCCTTAACACCGTGTTTAATACGCTCAACAAGCTTGAACAACTCATTTGCATGCTTTTTCATACCGATGGTATCGGCGATAACTGCTGCTGCGTAGGTAAGCCACTCACCGTTCTCCCTAATCACCCTTAGGTCTCCAGCGTCAATGCCATACCTCTCTAGAATATCTCTTTCTGGAACTTCTTCGATCCAGTCCCTCAGTATCAGACCTATAACCGCTCCTCGTATCCAGTCAACCTTTGGATCACTAAAAACTTCCTCAAGTTCACTATCAGGCAACATGTTTGCTCTTGCCAAGCTCTCTATATAATCCATTACAGCTCTCCTAACACCTCTACCAATATTCACACCTTCGAAGTCCGGTGTCATACCAACTAGTGCAAGGTAATATACTTCTCCAGCTTTCTCAACTCTTCTAAGGCCTTCTACAATGAGAGCAGATGTCAGGGGGTCTACATATAGCCTTGTAGTTGCAATGCCCAGCTTTGTAGGCATGTAGAAAGTCTCATTTGCAATGCTTCTGCTCCTAACCATGTTAAGCTCCTCCAGAACTTCTAGTATCCTCAGAATCTTTTTCTCTAAAACCTCTCTACCCAGCTTAGTGGCTGCAAATGTGTTTGCAAAGAAGTTCATAATATCGCTCAACTTATTAGCTTCACCAGATGCTATTACTGCAAGTACATGTCTTCTAAGTGCTCCCTCACTAAGCAGGGTTGACATCACGGGTTCTGGTGGGCTTTTAATGTAGTACTCAGCTTCCTTAGGATTCCTAGCATCCTTGGCAACGATTACAATTCCGTAGGGATCGTACTGGGGTCTTCCAGCTCTACCAGCAAGCTGCTTATACTCAAGCACGCTAATCTTGTCTTTAAGACCTCCGGAATAGAAGTAAATATTTATTATGACTACCCTAGCAGGTAGGTTCACGCCCATGGCGAGTGTTGGTGTAGCAGCCAAGTACTTTATCATTCTTTCTCTAAATGCTCTTTCAATAAACCTCCTCGCCTCTGGGGAAAGCCCTGCGTGATGATATGCAGCACCGCATCTAACTAGATGCTCTAGCTTCTCATATTCATAGTCAGGCAACTCAGACTTCATCTCCTGAGTAAGCTTCTTAAGCAACTCCTTATCGCTATCTGTAAGCTTTGAGCATAGGTAGAGAGAGTATTGCTCAGCAAGCTCTTCAACTCCTTTCCTAGAATACTTAAATTCAAGGACGTTAAACCCCTCCTTCACAGCCCTATCAATCCAGTACTTAGTAACGTCATCAACTATCAGCGGTAACTTACCCAAACCTAGACCTTCAGGCAAGAACAGCAGGTACTTACCATCACTAGTTCTATATGTTGGCACTTCATATAGTTTAACAGGTCTCCACGAAGACTTAACAAGCTTTGCATTAAGCCACTTAGCAAGTTCCTCAGGATTACCTATGGTTGCAGACAACCCTATAACCTGTATCCCCAAAAGCTTGGCTCTGGTAGCGATCATCTCAACAATGTGTCCTCTACTCTCATCGCCAATCATGTGAAACTCGTCAATAACAATCGTCTTAACATCCTTCAACCAAAAA
>JAPYWC010000037.1 GCA_028276605.1 Desulfurococcales archaeon | reverse complement strand
AGACTGCAGCCATTCGTATTATCAAAGAAGTAGAGGTTTCAAATGCGGGTATCTGTAGATTCCATAGGGGCTGGGCTGAAAAGGCATTGCCAAAGCTCTATGAAGCACTAGGTCTAAAGGTCAATCTTGACGAATATGCAAAGAAGTTGTATAAGGAAATTACAGAGTACAATATTAAGGCTGGAGCCCTACCTAAATTAATTGAAAGCGAAAGAGCAAAGGATGTAGTAGCAACGTTAGCCAACGAATTTATGTCTGATCAGTGGATCAAAAAGTTTACCGCTAATAAAGATGCAGCAGTACGTGAATGGGTTGAAAGAGCACTAAAGGTCGTTGTAGAACAGCTTGGTTTGCCAGAGGAGCTTTACAAACAAATTTAACCAATTTAACTCTAGCTTAAAACAAAGCATACTCTTTTTAGCTCAAAATTAAGTCACATTCATTATCTTTACTGCTTCCTCAGAACAAAACAACAATTTAAATACCAATTTGTTTGATCCTGCTTTTCAACTAAAAACGAAGCAAAAAATATAACTTACCTCAGAGAATTAAAGAAAGTATAAAAATAAATATGGGGATTCTAATGAATGGAGAATCACAAAAAGAAACAAAGCTACGTAGAGGAATATGGATTGAAGGAGATACAATGTACGTTGTTGGCGAAGAGTTTATAGAAAAAGTTGCTGGCGCACTAGCATCCATAACAAGGCTTAGGATCATTGGACTTACATTCAAAGGAGATATGGGTATAGAAGACCTAGCACAACAATTAAACCTTAGCAAAGCCAATATAAGCACACATGTAAAGCGCTTGGAGGAAGCAAGCCTTGTAAGAGCGATGTACGTTCCTGGTCAAAGAGGTGTAAAGAAAATAGCAAAACCTACAGCAAAACAGGTAGTGATAATACTGTCAGCACTTGCCGATGAGGTAGAGGAAAGAATGAAAGAATCTGTTGTCCCGCCAGAGGAAGAGGAAGGTAGTGAAACCACATCTAAATTAAGTTAATTATGCCGTAGCTAAGGTTAATGATATTGCAACACTTAATTCAATTTAAAAATAAACTAATAGTGCATTGTTATTAGGTATAGTGTTATGTTGAAGAGGGCTATTCTTGACACGGGTATGTTGGTGGCAACAACGCTCTAAACTTGAGCCCTGTTTTTGGGCTTGTAAAAAGCCCTATCTTTATTTCTTTTCCTCTATTATTTCTAATTATAAATACCTTTTCGGGTGTAGTTACAATTTCTAAATGTATTGTTGGATCCTTTACTTTAACAGGTGTGGAGCAGGGCATTCTATTGCCACCTATGTGTCCTTATTGCCTTAAATTTATTGTATTGAAGGTGCACATCCTACAGTAGTTTATTAACTCAGCTTTAATAACTTATTATAGATTTACAAAATATCCTTGCTTTATGGATTTTTTAGTAGAAGCTATAGGTAAGGTTCCTTGTAGGTTTATAAGACTAGAGTTAAGGCTGAAGTTAGTGTGTTGAGAAAATGAGTCTGATAAGAGCTTTTATAGCCATTGAGATTGAAGATGCGGAAACTCTTAGGAAAATTATCGAGTTTAAGCGTGGGCTTGAAAGCTTAGGGCTTGATGCAAAGTTTGTAGAAGATGAAAACATTCATATTACAATAAGGTTCCTGGGGGAAATTTCTTCAACTACTATAGCACAGATTAAGGAGATACTAAATAATGTTGCAAACAATGTAAAGGCTTTTAAGTTAAAAGTAGGAGGATTTGGTGCTTTTCCGGATATATTAAGACCTAGAGTTTTGTGGATTGGTGTAATAGAGGGGTACGAAAAGCTTGCAGAAATAAGAAGATTTATCGATTCTGAGATTAGAAGGAGAGGATTAAGAGAGGTTCAAGAAGATCAGCACGAATTTTCTCCACATATAACCATTGCTAGGTTGAGAAGTCAGAGAAATGTTGATAAACTAAGAAAATACTTTGAAGAGTTTAAAACCTATGATTTTGGTTTTACCCCTGTAACGCAGATCAAGCTTAAGAAAAGTACACTCACACCTAAAGGGCCTATATACACCGATATACATTCTGTGATCTTACGTCAATAAAGCTATGCTATATACTACGTATTCAAAATACTTGAATACTATAAAAAGTTAAATTTAGGTACGGAAAGTAATGTGAGTGGTGATGTCAAAGAACTATATCTTCAATACAAGCCCTAATGAAATTAGTGAAGTTATCTCCACAATCTTAGCTCGAATAAAACCGGATCCTGAGCTATATCTAAAGGTGCAATCAATTTTTGAGAAAGCTCAAAGTATTGTGCAGAGCTGTCTTGAACGTCAAGGTTTTTCAAGCTTTGAAGTTTCATTACAAGGTTCCGTAGCCAAAGATACATTTATAAGATCTGATGTTGATCTAGATGTTTTCATCCTTTTAGATCCTAATAGCTTTACTTTGAATTGGATTGAGGAGGAATTCACTAAAATAGTTTCATCGTGTTTGCAAGAAAATGGTTATCCTGTAATTCTAAAATATGCGACTCATCCATATGTAACTACAATTATTGATGGTATAGAAATAGACATTGTACCTGCATTTAAAGTAAAAGATGCTGAAAGCATAATTACAGCTGTGGACAGAACACCATTTCATACAAAGTACGTTAAGTCAAAGCTCAGCGATGAAAAGCAAAGGGATGAAGTTAGAATTCTAAAGGCGTTCCTTAAGGCTTGGGATCTTTATGGAGCAGAAATTAAAACGCAAGGTTTCTCGGGATACTTAGCAGAACTCCTTATTATTAAGTATGGTTCCTTTGTTAACGTTCTTAAAGAATCTCTGTCATGGAGAGCTTACAAAACATGCATAGAGCTTGAAAAGTATTATGGAGATGAAAAAGAGTGCAGAAGGAAGTTTAAAGACGATGTACTTGTTGTTGTTGATCCTGTAGATCCAAATAGAAATGCGGCTGCAGCACTATCTCTCCGCTCATATGCAACATTCAAGCTATTAGCAAGGTTATTTCTGCTAAAGCCTTCCATTAAATTCTTTGAAAGCGATTTTATCTCTATTGATGTGCCAGAGCTAGATAGGATGTTTAATTTCCGACAACATGAACTGGTAAATAGTTGCGTGATAATGCTGTTATTTAAGGTGAATAAGCCTATACCCGATGTTGTATGGGGCCAATTAAAGAGGGTTCAAAGATCTATCAAGAATGCTCTTGAAAAACAAGGTTTTAGAGGGGTGTATGCGGAATCTTGGATAAGTCCCAACTTCTCCAATGCAGTAACACTTGTTGACATATATGATTGCGGCGAATACGAACTCCATATAGGTCCACCAGCATACGATGAGAACGCTATTAACTTCTTAATAAAGAATGCTAATGCATTAGTGGGGCCATGGATAGATGAAAATGGAAGGCTTGTTTCTATTAGAAAAAGGAGACTCGCACCAGAGCACATAATTTTAGGTATTATTCAATCATCTAATTATACAGCAATATCTCTTGAAAGTGTGATTAGACTGTCTGAGATAGAAAAAATACCATTCCTTTCAGATGCCAGCTTCAGGCATTGGCTCAGAAAGTTTCTAAAGAGAGACGTATTTAGTAGGATATTATCATTACTAGTTACGCCCTCCTAACGCTGATTTCAATCTTATCCAACTCTATATTTGTACTTAATGGCTTGCCGCATACTGGACATCTGTTACTGCCAAGCCTGGCTAACAGTTCTGATGGTGAAGGCAAACCAAAGTAATCTTGTCCTGCACGCAAGAACTGGTATATTATTGCACCACAACGTGAACATTTGTATATAACTGGCATCGTCATTAACCTCAATCATATAGGCTCTAAGAATATCATTTCGATATAATGCCAAGATTATATACATCACCCTAGTAATACGCAAATAACTGATAAAACTTAACCTATGCAAAATACCGTAAAACTGTATCGAGTTTAACTAAAACAGATTATTTGGTTAATTGATAAAAATAGCTGTTTATTAATAAGTTTAATAGTTTTGCACTGCTTATGACGAGCTATGCTATGATTCAAATAACTGTAATAATACTTAGAATAAGATATGAAGGTAGGAGAAGTAATAGTAACTCTAAGTCTTAATTGGATTGGTGGTGGGGCCGCCGGGATTTGAACCCGGGACCACCAGCGATCCGGGTTCTTCGGGGATAGCTCCCCAGGCTGGCATCCTAGCCAGGCTAGACTACGGCCCCATTGTATTTACATTGCATTGTAGCCTGTTCTACTTCGCCAAGTAATCTATATTATAATACAGTACTTTTAAGAAATATTTTAAACTTTAAGGTACGTAGCTGTTGGAGAAGCTGATGATACTGTAATTCAGATCTTCACTATCTTTATTTCGTCAGCACCTTCACATTTCTCCATTTCTCTTCGCCATAAAATGGCAGGAGTCCACGCAATCCATGCAGGAACTTTCTTGATAAATTCATATGCTTCGCTCCAGCCGTCAAGCCCAAGAGCTGCGGCTAGTTGCTCTAAGTTCATTTCTGTTCTCACATATGTATTCAATACCTTCACAACTTTATCATCAATTTCAATTTCTTTATCGCCCACTTTAATTACATATTTAATGCATGTAGTCATTACTTCTAGCACCTCTTTGTTTTGGGTTTAAAATTGTTTGCTATTAGATCTCTTTAAGGAATGCAGAGTTAAAAGCATTATCATTACATTATTTATGCTTCAAGTGCGTGTTTTATGTTGAAGGTTGTATCAATGCCTCATACATCATATCTAAGTTCATATCACAGGGGCGTAACACCCTTCACTAGCTTGATATATTAGCCCTTCTCGTCTCATTTTGGTTAGGATTTCTTCTACAAGCTTATCCTCAATACCTTTTTCTCTTGCTTTGCTTACTATCTCCTTTATCTTAGCACACCCCTTCTCTTTGGCGAGCTCTCTTATTATTTCCTCAATAACTAGTATTTTTTCTCTTTGCGACTTAGGCTTGCCTGTCATTATTACATCAATATCTACTTCACCGCTTTCGATATCTATTCCAACGCTTTCTAGCATGCTCTTCATAAGTCTTATTGCTTCAGCCGCATCTTCTTCTGTTACTACGTTCTTTAATGCCATTTTGGCGTGGGCCTCTGCAAGTCTTATTAGGGCTTCTAGCTGCCTAGCTGTGATTGCTATTGGTGAATCAGGGGCTTCCAAGCTCTTCCTCCTCATTTCTACAAAGAATTCTTCTAGCATGCGTCTAGCTTCTTCAGATAAAACAGGTCTTACATATTTTCTAGCATAGGCAATGTACTTGCGCAGTGTATCAACGTCAATTAAAGGTTTTACATCCTCGCCTTTCATGTGAGTGTATGTGATGTGACGAGCTAGTTGCAGATCTCTTTCCGTGTCTGGCACATCTCTAAGGACAAATATTAAGTCGAATCGTGAAAGAATTGTAGGTGGGAGATTAACGTTCTCAGCTATAGATCTATTTGGCAGATATCTTCCATACTTGGGATTGCCGGCAGCAAGTATAGATGTCCTAGCGTTAAGTCTTGCAACAATACCTGCTTTTGCTATAGATACGGTCTGCTGCTCCATAGCTTCATGTATTGCAACTCTATCTTCTTCTCTCATCTTATCTATTTCATCTATGCATGCAATTCCTCCATCTGCTATCACAAGAGCTCCTGCCTCAAGATAATATTCGCCTGTCTGCTTATCTCTTACAACAGCTGCTGTAAGCCCTGCAGCAGTGGCTCCTTTACCTGTTGTATACACAGCTCTTGGGGCAATCTTTGCTACATATTGAAGTAGCTGTGATTTAGCTGTGCCAGGATCTCCAATTATGAGTACATGTATGTCTCCTCTAATCCTAGTTCCATCAGGTAGAGTCTTTGGCACACCACCAAAGAGAAGAAGTGCAATAGCTTCTTTAATATCCCATAAACCAT
>JAPYWC010000038.1 GCA_028276605.1 Desulfurococcales archaeon | reverse complement strand
GCCATTCTACTAGTATCGGTTATTGGCGGAGCAGTATATTCGATGTTCATTGCTGACTCCATGTCAGGCGTATATGTATACAATGTTAGTGTTAAGGTTGGGGGGCAGGTTATTGAAGATCAAGGTGTGTACACTATTGACGGCAATTATGTGCCTCCTTCAATAAATGAGGCTAGGATAGTACTCAACAGAATTGTTTGGTCAGGGCTAATAATCAACAGAAATAGCTATGAACCCAATACACCTGTGAAAATATCGTATAGAGATACGATCTTAGCGCAAGGCTGTGCAAATAGAATTAGAATATTTGTTGATGTAAACGGGGTTGGCATGTACGACTCTAGAAACATTTTGAAATGGTTTAACGGCACCATAGTTACAGACATTATTAGCATGACATCAAGCTTCTATGGCTACACAGTTTGCAGTATATCAGAAAGAAATACTGTATTTCATGTAGAAATTAGTGGTGAAGATGTTTCAACACCTATAGCTAGAGAAGTAATACCGCCTTTCGCCTCTATAGCTATTCTACTTACAACCATTGCTCTCCTTGTAGTCATATACAAAGACAGGGAACTCGCAGAACCGCTTCCATGGATTTTCACACCTGGCTTCACATCATGGTGGGCTTAAAATGAAAGGACATGAGCACATGGTTGTAAAACCATTTTCAGTGTGCTTCGTCGTAACCAGCGATAGTGTAGCTCGTGGATCTAAAGCTGATGAGATTAAAAGCGTTGCAGAGTCCTTAAATGCTTACTGCCCTGATGCAATGCTTAAGGGATACAATGTTGTGGAGAACGTTATTGAGAAGATAAGGCTTCTTGTATCTGAATATACATCAAAATGTGATGTCATCATAGTTACTGGGGGTACGGGATTAAGTTCAAGAGATGTTAGCATAGAGGCCGTTGAACCCTTAGCCTCAAAACATTTACCTGGCTTTGGAGAGTTATTCAGAGCCCTAAGCTATAATCAAGTGGGTATCAGAGCCTACTTATCTAGGGCAACAGCATATGTTATTGAAAAATCGCTCGTATTCATAGTTCCTGGAAACCCCAAAGCAGTTGAACTAGCTGTGAAGGACATTATATGCAAGCTAGCACCACATGCACTATACGAGGTTAGGAGGTGATTTTGTCCCTAGGTTTCTTAAAGCTTTAATTTCCTTTCAATAACCATTTATACTTCCTGATGAAACTTGAGCAATTCTAGTAATGTTGAGCAGCTAGAGCGACCACTATACGAATATGTAGCAGCTGCAGCAAGAGGAAGCTTCATACTGTTTTTAGGAGAGTTCTTGTACAATCTTACACTAGCCCTAGGCTCAATAGTGATAGCAAGAATTCTTGGAAGTAGCGGCTATGGAGTCTTTTCACTGTCTCTAGTACCCCCCATAACAATAGCGACCCTTACATCGCTGGGTCTTGACACAGCTGCTACTAGATATATACAGCTGTTCCTATCTCAAGACAACAAACAGAATGTGAAGGTAGCAATAATCTCCATTCTATTACTACGGTTAGCATTGGGATCCATAGGCTTTACTATCTGCTACCTATTTGCAGAGCCTTTGTCACAACTACTACTCAATAGTGTGAGTTATGCGCCCTTTGTAAGGATCGCCTCTGTAGTTACCTTGCTTCAAAGCCTTTACAGTATCGTACTTGCAATATTTATTGGTTTGGGGAAACTTGTACAAGCAGCACTTGCTAAACTCACTTATAGCATCGCAAAGGTTTCAACATCAATATACCTTATCATCACCGCAAATCTATTTGAACAGAGGGTTGCTGGAGCACTTAGAGGAAATATAGTAGGGTATTTCGCATCCTTAGCCCTTTCATTCACTTTTCTACTGCCATTAATAGGTACAAATATTTCGGAATTAAGACGCGATGAAAAAGCCTTCACAACATTATCTAAGGAGATGCTAAGATATGGAATACCTCTTTACATAGCATCTCTGATACCAATATTCATAGGAACGTTTCAGAACGCCTTACTGGCCTATACATTGACTCCTAATGAGATTGGGGGTTATAGAGCTATGGCAAATATCAATACACTTATAACTGTTATTACAACCCCTATCTCAGCTATGTTGCTACCTCTCTTCACAAGATTTTATAATGATGTAGGCAGGCTTAAGGAACTATCACAGGAGACTAACAGGTATGTAGCATTAGTTGTTGTTCCAGTAACAATCTTTGTAATGATTTTCTCAAGAGACATTCTCTACCTTTTTTACGGCTACGAGTACGCCACTATGTCACAGTACCTTCCACTTCTATTAGCACCAAACCTACTTGCAGGGTTAGGAAGCATTGCATTACCAGCTCTACTTAATGCTATTGGGGATACCAAGGCAAATATGGTCTCCACCATAATCTCAACATCGATCTTCATTCCACTATCAATTACATTGACGCATAGATGGAGGTTATGGGGCTTCCTAACAGCCTCTTTCATATCATCAATTTCAGGGCTAATATATCTAACACTTCGTACAAGGAAATACATTGTAAAACCAATTGACTACATATACAGCATCAAGATTTACATAGCTGCAATAATATCATCAGTGCTTTCATCAATAGCATTCGTCGCTCCATTACCAAAACCACTAAGCTTGTTTAGAATTGTAACAGGCTTTGTACTATTCATTCTCTCTTACATACCTACACTAATAGCTTTACGTGCCATTGAAGAGAGGGATCTGCAAATTATTTCAGAAGCTTTCAAGACTTTCCCTATAGTAAATAATGCTATAGCAATCCTTGTGAAGTATGCTAAAACTGTAATGAAGTTAATGAATAGATGGAGACAATAACCATAATAAGCATACATAATTTAAGAGTTAAGACCTTGCACTAAGCTTCTAAGCTTGAATCACAATAATATCAGTAAAACCTTCTTCCTTTGACAACATCGATACAGTAGTTTGACGCGTAAGAAAGCGATATAAATGCCATGCTTTACATAATTTCTTTAGTCTTTAAATCTTTGGGGGTGTTTGTAAAAGGTCCTCATAGTAATGCATGTTTGACAAAATTGAGTACCTTGCACAATATATCTTGATATTCTCGAGGCTCAAAAACTTTATAAACTTACCATGATCTAAACAATATCTTTTGTGATAACAGATGCGTGGATTAGACAAGTATGCAAGGCTTCTTGTCGAATATTGTACAGAAGTACGAAAGCTTGATGAAGTTCTTATATCAGCTTCTATTGAGGCAATGCCTCTAGTTAGGGAGCTATGGAGAGAAATTGTGTCTAGGGGTGCCTACCCACGGTTAGTAATTGCGGATGACGTTCTCACAGAGATTTTCTATAGGTATGCACCGCGCGAACTTCTAGAATACCTTTCACCTATAGACAAGTTCATAGCTGAGAAGATAAATGTAAGGATAAGTATTCTATCACCAACACATACAAAGCCACTTATTAGCGTAGATCCTGAGAAAATTAGTGTAAGATCCAAGGCTACTAAGGAGCTTACCGAGATCTTTATGCGTAGAGATGCTAGTGGAGATCTTAGATGGGTTGTAGCTCCCTACCCAACAAATGCATTAGCGCAAGAAGCTAATATGACGCCACTGGAATTCGAAGAGTTTGTTTACAAGGCACTAAAACTATATGAGCATGACCCTGTACAGGCGTGGATTAATCAAGCAAAGATGCAGGAAAGAGTTATTAGATTGCTTTCAAAGGTTGATGAGCTTCACATAGTTACTGAGAACACAGATCTTTTGGTAAAGGTTGGCGGAAGGGCTTGGATAAATGATGATGGCAAGAATAACATGCCCGGTGGAGAAGTGTTTACAGCACCTCACGAAGATAGTGTGGAAGGTTACATAGTGTTTGAGTATCCCGCTGTTTACAGAGGTTACGAGGTTGAAGGAGTAAAACTTGTATTTAGACGAGGAGAAGTAGTTGAAGCTAGTGCTATTAAAGGCGAAGAATTCCTAAAGAAGATGCTAGCAACAGATGAAGGTGCTAGAAGGGTTGGCGAGTTTGCATTTGGGCTAAACTATGATATAACAAGGTTTACAAAGGAGATACTATTTGATGAAAAGATTGGAGGAACAATCCATATGGCGTTAGGCGCGGCATACCCAAGAACAGGAGGTAGAAATTCCTCTGCCATTCACTGGGACATGGTGAAGGACATGAGGAGAGGAAAAATATATGCAGATAAGGACCTCATATACGAGAATGGAAGGTTTATAAAGGATATCACATGACTGCGCCATGATTGTGCTTGAAATAGCGGAAAACAGTATTATCGCTAGGAAGTGGCGTATAAATGACATAGAGGAAGCTGTGTACACACTTGTTCAACTCATACCTATAGGATGCACAACAACATACAAGGATGTAGCAGAGGTTCTCAATATATCGCCTCGCCTTGTCGCTAAGTTGCTTAGCAGAAACAGAAACCCCATTATAATACCTTGCCACAGAGTGATAAGATCTGATGGAAGCTTAGGTGGGTATACCATTAATGGTGTTAAAGCTCCTGAGATTAAGAGAAGATTACTTGAGATTGAATCCAACGGAAAACCGTGCAGGTTCAGCTTAAGGGAATATCTAGATCTGCATCATTAATACTTGATATAGAGCTGAACTAGGAGAATAACATGATAAAATTATTTCAAGTGACTGTAACTATCTTAGCATAACACTTATAGTACCTCTTCATCAACTTCAATTAAAATTAACAATTAATGAGTAGCCAAAGCTGTAAGGGATAGAGATGGTTGATAGGATCTCAAAGATTTTAATAGCAAATAGGGGGGAAATTGCTGTTAGAATAATAAGGACGTGTAGAAAGCTAGGCATAAGGACTGTGGCTATATACACAAATGTAGATGCTAATGCACTTCATGTTAAGTTAGCTGATGAGGCCTATTCCCTAGGGTCTAACCCCTATTCTTACCTAGACATCGAGAAAATAGTTAGTATTGCAAAGAAGAGTGGAGTAGATGCTGTACACCCAGGTTATGGATTCTTATCAGAGAATGCTAAATTTGCTAAAGCTGTTGAGGATTCGGGTATTATATGGATTGGCCCTAAATGGAACGTGATAGAATTGTTAGAGTCAAAGTCTAGAACAAGACTTATTGCCCATGAAATAGGTGTTCCAATAGTTCCAGGATCACTAGAGCCTGTAAGTCTTGCTGAAGCTAAGAAAATTGCTGAGAAACTTGGATTTCCAGTACTAATAAAGGCTGATAGAGGTGGTGGAGGAAGGGGCATAAGAATTGTTAGGAGTATGGAAGAACTAGAAAGGTTATTTGATATTGCTATTGAGGAGATTAAGACCTCGTTTGGCTCTGACAAGGTTTACATAGAGAAGTATATCCCTAGACCAAGGCACATCGAGGTCCAAATATTGGCAGATCAACATGGCAACATTGTAGCACTAGGTGAAAGAGAGTGCAGTGTTCAGCGACGATACCAAAAGGTTATTGAAGAAGCTCCTTCACCTGTTGTTACAGAGGAGGAAAGAAGAAAAATATATGAGTATGCCATAAGGTTTATGAAACGTGTGGGCTATGTAAATGCAGGTACCGTAGAATTTATCAGAGATGATCAGGGCAACTACTACATCATAGAAGTTAATAAGAGGATACAGGTAGAGCATCCTGTAACGGAAATGATTACAGGCATAGACATTGTTGAGCAACAGATAAGGATTGCAGAAGGTAGAGAGCTAGAAATTAAGGAGAGCATATATAGATTTAATGGACACGCAATTGAGGCTAGGGTCTATGCCGAGGATCCTGAGAAGCTTCTACCATCACCAGGTACTGTAACATGGGTTGAGTTTCCTAAAACTGAACATGTCAGAATAGACCATGCACTTGCTCCAGGCATTGAAATTCCACCATATTATGACCCTCTGATAGCAAAGGTTATCG
>JAPYWC010000036.1 GCA_028276605.1 Desulfurococcales archaeon | reverse complement strand
ACCCAAGGTTATGCAACCCTTAACTGAGAGTATTAATCGCTACTACGTCAGTATTTTTCAGCGTTAATAATGCCTCTATCAAATAGCGTTGCTCTATCGCAGTAACTTTAACATTATATTAAGTAGTCCACTTTTTGGGTAATGTCAGTGCTCAGCAAAGTCAGAATTTATCGTCAGGGAGACTTGATTTTGGAGCAGGTTGAGTACGAAGATGTTGTGAGGTATGCAGAGCTCGTTAGTGATAGGCTTGAGGTTAGGAGCGAGACGGGTAATGTACATGTTCTAAGCAATGTCAAGGTGTACAGGTATGCTGACCAACTGCTAGTGGTTGTTGAGAAGCCTACGCCTCTGACACACCCGCAGCACCCAGCAATAGTGATTGAGCCTGGTGTCTACAGGGTAAGGTTCGTGAGGGATTGGTTATTAGAGACAGCGAGACCATATGATTAAACCCAAACCCATTTTTATTTTTAACACCTTTCTCGATGGTGAAAACATGTTTATTCACCTAGGCATTGGGAAACCCTACCAAAGGTCTTACCGCTTGCTCAAATGCGAGAAAGTGACTAGCTCATGTGCTAAGAGACGCAACGGCTTTGTATTCACGGCTAAGTACGTCGATAAGCCCCTGCACTGGCTAGAGAACCACATACCAGAGCTACAGAACCCAATACATGAGTACAGGTATGGTTATAGGGTTTACAAGGTGTACCCATACACAGAAGAGCTTTGGAAACTTCTCGACACATTAATGCAATTCTCATATAATTTGTACAGGTATTGCTACAATGGCGATGTTATAGAGACTAACTATTGTTACAACAAAGTTCTGAGTGATTTGAGTGAGAAGTGCTCAAAAGGTATAGATTCATGTTTTGAGGCTATTGCTGAATGGGCTATCTACATAGAGAGCATAAGAAGTGTGAAGAGGGAAGCGGGGAGAAAGGCGTTTATAACGAGGCTTAGGAAATCACATGAGAGGTGTCTACCAATTCTACAGAAGTACTTCAGCGACGTGCTGAACTATCTGAGCTTCAGGGAAAGGAGGTTTGGTGACCCAGCTGTATACACAAACGACTCAGTAGGCTACAGCAACTGCTTCAACGGAGTCTTCAACTACCTCAAGAAGTTCTTCGACGAGGATAGGGCTAGGAGATACGCAGACAGAATGTGCAGAGGCTTCAGCACAGTATTTCTGCTAGCAAGAGACGGTATAATAGTTCTTGACCTTAGAATACATGAGGAACCCATAGACATATACGCAATGGAATGCGTAGTCAAGCCCACTTATGCAATGGTGAAGCTAGTAAACGTAACACAGGATTTCAACATGATGCGCGTAGAATGGGTTGCTCTACTAGGTCTAGACAAAGCAACTAACCAGATATTCATACACTACGTACCAAGAACATTCCTGTTCAGAGACCTTGAAACATGCAGAAAATGGGTAATGGGGTTGGTAGACAACAGGGGCAGACCAATTGAGCAAGACTATGAATTGATAGAGGCATAGCCTATTTTCAGCACAACTCTTTTACAAGCCATATAGTTCCATCAATATCTTCAACCTTGTATGAGCAGTTAATTACATAGCATAGTGAGGCTATTGCAGCAAGCAAAGCATCTTCAATATCTTTTACACCATTTAATGCCTTCTCAATCTCTTTTATACCAAGTTTTTCAGAAAGCTCTTGAACATTTCTGCATTTACTACTCTTTAATATGCTTTTGGGGTGAGTCTCTAAGACTACTACATCAAGGCTCTTCAATCTCTTAACAAGTTCAATGGCTCTTGCAGTCAATGTTTTCATATGGGAGAATCCTGGCGGAAAAACCCTGAATCCGAGCGAAATCATCTTCCTATCAATACTCCTAATAAAGCCATTACCGAATCCAAAAGGTGCATCAATAGCTACAACAGCTCTTCCCCACTTTCTAACACTGTTCACTATTTCATCGTCGCTTCCCAGACATACAGCTTCAACAACTCTAAGATCAGTAGAAGCAATAGCCACAAAACCTGTGCATCTGTGAGGTTTTGCCGCAAGATCTATACCTATATATGCATTGTATTCACTCATTACTACACAGCCTCTCTAGTTCCTCTAAGCGCTTCTTACTCTTCCTAAGCTCCTCCCTCAAGTAGTTCCTCCTAGCCTTAAGCTCCTCTAGCTGTCTCTCAACCTCACTCAATTCTTTCTCTAATACCTCAACCTTACGCTTTAGTACGTCAGCATCTAAGCATATCTCCTCCAGTAGTTTCTTTGTTATCTCTGGCATTTTCAACTTCACTAAGCTACAAAGAACTATCGACTAATATTAGCTTTTGGCAGAATAGTGGAGGAAATTCTTTGAAAGAGGTAGGATAAGATAAAAAGAGAGTGATTTACCACTTCCCTTTCTTCATATGAGCTTCAAGCTCTGCCTTGATCTTCTGCATCATTGTTAATGCGAATTCCTTCTCTTCAGCAAATATCTTCACGCATGACGGGTCAAGGTTATCTTGAATCCCTTTTTCGGCTATTTCGAGTAATCTTTGAAGTAGGGTGTAAGCTTCCATATGGAGACTATTTGTCAGTCTTGCTCTTAGAATTAGTTTTTCTTCTTCTTCACTCAACTTAACAAACTGATCTTTTGGTGCTCCACACTTTGGACATTTCTCTGGTGGTTCAGGTCCTTCAAATACGAATCCACATACCTTACATTTCCACATAGGCATTTTTGCTCACACAATATTTTATCCTCTAAGCAGGTGTATTTAAATTTTTGCATATTGAAATAAGGATTGCTAAATTACTAATGCAAATAATATAAATTAACTTCTTTCAGTATTCTTAATGCTGACTTTGGATAATAGTAATGTGTTACTCTTTGATAAGTGATTACGTAAATATTTTGCTAGAGCTAATGACTTGCTGGTAGCATTATGTTGTGTAGGGATTATGAGCTTAAACCTATAGTTGATAGGGAGAAGCTGTGTAAGGTTTTGTGTTTTCCTAGGGTAGAGGAGGAATGTTGCTTTAGCAGGCTTTCGCAAATTAGGGGTTTGGGTGTGGTAGAAATCTATGACTTTGGTAAAGTAGTGCTTGAAGGTGGTGTAAGAGTTGTGGGTAAAGGGCATGCAGCTGTTGTTGTGCTTGCAAGGTATAACAATGAATTGGTTGCTGTTAAGATTAGAAGATTGGACTCAAAACGAGATTCTCTAGAAAGAGAAGCAGAGCTCCTAATACTTGCTAAAGCAAGTGGTTTTGTTCCCAAGGTGTATACATACTCCAGGGATTTCATCGTAAGGGAGTTTATCGATGGTCCCACGCTCAAGGAGTTTATAGCTACCGCCTCTCTTCAGCAATTAAGAAATGGTTTTGCAAAATTAATTGAAGCTGCATATAGTTTGGATAGAATAGGAATCGACATTGATGAGATTAGTAGACCGGATACCCAAGTTATTTTTGAGTGTGGAGATCCGCTAAAACCTAGGTTTATAGATTTAGAATCTGCGAGGGTCTCGCGTAATGCCTCAAATGTAACAAGGATTATAGCATCTATTGTGAGATATAGGAGAGCATACTCCTTATTTTCGGATCTGTCAGATGAGGAGATTGAGCATATGTTAATGTTGGCAAAGAAGTACAAGATTGCAGAAGATGATTCTAGGAAAGACATTGTAAAGAGAATATTTTCGATCTTATTGCGATAATCAACATTTATTTAGTCTGCACCACATTTCACTAGTTTACTGGGGTCCCTAATGATGGTAGAGCTCAAAGAAATTTCATTCTCCCTCTTAAAGAAATTATGTGAAAAGGTAGGTCCTTCAGGGTTTGAGGATGAGGTAAGGAACATTGTTGTGAACGAACTTGAGCAGTATGTTGATAGACTATGGATTGATGCGATGGGCAATGTTATAGGGTTGAAGAAGGGTGAAGGTGGAGGTAAGGTAATGATAGCTGCGCACATGGATGAAATAGGGCTCATGATAAATGCAATTACTAGTGATGGTTTCCTAAGGTTTGTACCCATTGGTGGTTGGAATGAGAGGATAGTCCCAGGTCAGAGGGTCTTAATAAGAACCCTAGATGGTAAGATTTTCAGAGGAGTTATAGGGGTTAAACCCCCTCATATAATGAAACCTGAGGAAGCACAAAAGGTTTTGGCGCTTTCAGACCTTTTCATAGATGTTGGTGCTTCGTCAAAGGATGAAGTAGAGAAAATGGGTATAACTATAGGCTCGGTAGCAGTATTTGATAGAACTGTTGAGAGGTTGGCAAATCCTGATGTTGTAACAGGGAAATCTTTTGATGATAGGGCAGGCGTTGTTGCAATGATTCTAGCAGCAAGGATGCTAGCAGATGTTAAAACCGATGTTGACGTCTACTTTGTTGCCACGGTTCAGGAAGAAGTTGGTCTAAAAGGAGCTCGAACAGCAGCCTTTTCAATAGCTCCTGACTTCGGTATCGCCATAGATGTTACAATAGCTGCTGACGTACCTGGCGCTGCTGAGCATGAGAGATTCACATATTTGGGTAAGGGACCTGCGATAAAGATTATGGATGGTAGAGCAGGTTCAGGAGTTATAGTAAATCCTGCAGTAGTTAAGCTAATTACTGAGGTTGCTAAGGAAGAAGGAATACCTTATCAAATTGAGGTTTTAAGTGGTGGTACAACAGACGCTTCAGCAATTCAGATTGCGAGAGAGGGTATACCAGTAGGAGTGATATCAATTCCCACAAGATACATTCACAGTGCTGTTGAGGTGCTTCACTTAGATGATCTTGTTAATACAGCAAGGCTTGTAGCAGCAACAGTTAAGAAAGTTAATAGGAAGTGGATTGAAGAAAACCTAAGGAAAGTTATAAAGTAAAGCAATATGTTCATGCATTAAAAGTAAACCCTTATTTTCTCACTAGATTTCAGTTTTTGAGAGTTGCAAAGAGTAGGTGTTCAATCATTGTTTTACAGCACTTATTGTCGTCTAGTGAAGTAGCAGTTGTCGAGAAGCTCCTCGAAGTAGGTAGACCTATTGAAGTCTCAGAGCTAGCGAAACTTATAGGAATATCAGAGCAGGGATTATCATCGATACTTGAGCTTCTCAAATCCAAAAATATTATTGAAGTTATTGAGGAGAGTAAAGTTATTGGAAAAGCTACTGAGGAAGGGGCGAGCTATATAGAATCACTACCTGAAGAAAAGGTTTGTAGGCTTCTTCAAGAAGTAGGTGGAGAGGCACCAGTTAGCGAGATTAAACGCAGTTTAGGTGAGTCCATAGCAAGTATTGGGATTACTTGGGCTATAAAAAGAGGTTGGATAAAAGTAGAGAAAGGGATTGCTAAACTAATCTCATTTACGCCTTTAGATAAGCATAGAGAGATGTTGAAGATGTTCTTAAGTGAAAGAGAAGTAGATAAAAACATTGAAAATGACCCCATCTTTCAGGAACTGGTAAAGAGGAAGCTTATTGAGATTCGCAGAATTAAGCAAAGGTTTGTAAGGCTCATTGTCTCTGCAGAAGAGGCGAGAACGCTCATAAGCAAAAAAGCTGTGTCTAAGCTAACTCATGAGCTTCTCGCAACAGGTAGGTGGAGAGAGGTCATACTTAAACCATTTAATCTAGAGGCTTTACCCCCTATAACCTATCCTGGAAAGAAGCACTTCTTTAAGGAGTTCATCGACATGATTAGGGATGTTATGGAGGATCTAGGGTTTGAGGAAATTCATGATGATTACATAATACCAGAGCTATGGAACTTCGACATACTATTCCAAGCACAGGATCACCCATCAAGAGATATTCATGACATACTAGTTGTTGAAGGTTACGCTGATATTTCAAGGTTCGATGAAGTGATTAAGAGAGTGAGGGCAGTTCACGAATTTGGTGGTAATAGTGGTAGTACTGGGTGGAGATATAAATGGTCTCTTGAGAAAGCATCAAGGCTTATGCTCCGATCTCACACGACTGCTGTTACTGCAA
>JAPYWC010000035.1 GCA_028276605.1 Desulfurococcales archaeon | reverse complement strand
ACCTGTGTATGACCAAGTTTTACAAGGACTGAGGAATCCGCATTAGGTGCCACATTCTTTACAATCTCAATGTTTCTATAGCTATACAAAGGTCTTTTATCTATGTGAAAGCCCTTTGACAGAACATTGAGTATAGCATCACGTTTAACTTTAGGAATAATTGGTATCTCAGGCGTTACAGACATGAGACGCTCACCTCATTCACTTACCTCAACATACTTTCTTCTCAAAGCTTCTTTCTGAAGCTGATAAATTCTGTTTATTCCATCCAGAGCCAAAGCTAAGGCCTGCCTAAATTCATCAGGAGTTAGAACGCCATTTAATTGAAGCATTGTTATCCTCTTTAGTGATGGCATTGCCGCTACAGGCATATCAGCTTCGCCATACATATCCTCAACCTCGTTCAAGTCTAGCACAATAACTCCATCAACTTTACCTACAGCAACAGCCGCTACCAAATCGAGCATTGGTATTCCTGCATCTGCTAATGCAAGAGAGGCTGCTGTTATTCCTGCTGTTCTGGTACCTCCATCAGCATTAATAACCTCTACATATATATCTATAGCTGTTCTTGGGAACTGATAGCTTAGGATTGCAGGCTCGAGAGCCTCTCTAATGACTTTTGATAACTCTATCTCTCGCCTTGATGGTGCAGGGCTTTTTCTTTCTCCAGGCGTTGAAAACGATAACATCCTGTACCTACATCTTATTATAGCTCTATCAATTTGTTCTTGATGCTTTGGCACAACCTCCCTAGGTCCATATACTGCTGCCAACACCTTAGTATTGCCAAACTCAACTATAGCTGAGCCATCAGCATTCTTAAGCACACCTACTTCCATCTTTATTGGTCTCAAATCCTGAGGAGCCCTACCGTCAAGCCTTCTACCATTTATTATAAGTTGAGGTTTCTCACGTTTCATATCTTATTAAACCCCTTTTCACCTTCTCACTTAAAATAAATTCTCTAATTCTTTCAGTTAATCCAAGTGTATGTGCTTCTTCCTCAATTTTCTTTATAGCTAGGATAGCAATATATTCAAGTTCGCTGTTCGGGCACTTAAGGAGTATTCTGCCATTAGCGCCAACAACAAAGTTGCATTTCGTCTCCTCTATAAGCATATTCAGCATAGATCTTTTCTTTCCTATCACTCTGCCAACCTTGCTAGGCTCAATTTCTATCAATAGCCCTTCTGTTACCTTGCCATACCCCTTATCCTGAACTGATAGTAGCGGAGGTCTTGTTCTATCGAATTGTACTACCTTTGCTATTATAACATCGCCTATCTCAAGAAATTTTCTAATGTTTTCTGTAGCAGGATTGAATGGTCTTCCTAGATAGTCTGACGCGTTGAGTATAGCTGGGTAAGGGGATCGAATATCTATAATCCAGTATGTGATTGAAACATCTGAAACTATTCCAATAACAGTGTCTCCTTCTTTAGGTATGTAACGCCCTTTTAAACCTATAACTCTTATTTTCTTCTTATCACCCTCCAGCTCCAAATCCTGAATAGATATAGATGTCACTATGTATCTATTCTCATCAAGTTTATAAAGATTGGAACCCTCAATAACAGTATCTTTGTCTACTACTATTACATCGCCAGGCACTACAATAGTTCTTTTTATTATTGTAGATGCATTAGCCAACATTTATCACCTTTACTGTTGCTGCTCCTCTTGTAAGGTTATTCACTTTATCTATTACCTCTGTCTGCATCCCTGCAGGTATTTCTATCTCTAGGAGTAGAGAACCGTCCGCAAGCCATATACTCTTCTTAACCTCGCCAAGCTTCATAAGCTGATTTGAGGTCTTCGTAGCATATTCTGCGGGCACAATGATTTGTAGAAGTGCTTTTGCAATTTTTATTGGGAGGACTTTCGATATAGCCTTAACTATATCTGGAATCTGAGCCTCCACAGGTTTGTAAAGGTCTATCCGAACTTTTGCCTCTTCAATAGCCTTCTCTATGCGTGTTGGAGGAATGGGTGTTTTAGTTACAGGATCTATAGCTGATTTGGCTATGGTGTGAACAATCTGTCTCTTCTTCATTTCAAGAAGTTGCCTTCTTTGTTCAGCAGTTAATTGTAGTTCGCCATTCTTTATTATCTCAACAGCTACTTTATATATGTCATCTGTACCAAAAACCTCTTTTAATTCGTTTGGAGAGGCTTTAAGACCCTTCCTCGCATCCTTATATATGTAGTCTCCAACCACTACCTCTTCAATACTTATCTTCTCTCCTTCTTTAAACCTATAAGCTTTATAAGGATCTACTAAAACCTCAAACCTCTTACCCTTAATCTCTAGGCGTGCTATAACATACTCTTTTTTGCTCACGTAAGTACACCTGCCTTTTCTAGGAATCTCTGAGTCTCCTCAATACTCAGCTTCCTAAATACCTTTGTTGATATATCTGCGTATCCTATCTCAACTCTTTCAACTTTTAATGGTTCTTCAATTGCTGCTCTTAGGGCTCTTAACCCTAAAATTATGAGTTCTTCAACACTCATTTTAGGATTATAATGCTTTTCAAGATAACTTGAAACTGTTTGCTCACCCGAGCCCGCAGCAACACCAAAGTACTTAAAGTAAAGCCCGCTCGGCTCCGTTTTTATTAATTCTACGCCCTTTCTGTCTATACCACCAAATATTATTGAAACACCAAATGGTCTTACACCGCCTTGCTGAGTATACGCTTGCTTAATGTCACATATGATCCTTGCAAGTAGCTCAACATCTATAGGTTCATCAAATGTCAGCCTATTTCTTATTGCAATGAGCCTCGCATAATCTATTAAGACCCTGCCATCGTGACCAAGACCTGAAAAAGTTGCTCCTATATGCGAATCTATTATAAACACCTTTTCAAGGTTCAACACATCATGAAGCGGTGATATTTTTCTTCTTTCAGCAATAAGAACAACACCATATTCTGATTTGATTCCTAACGAGGTCCACCCCCTTCTAACAGCTTCTGCTGCGTATTCAACTTGATATAGTTTTCCATCAGGCGAGAATATTGTTAAAGCTCTATCATACCCCATTGCTGCTGGAATGAATGACATATTGAAGTCCCCTAACTATATTACCTTATCTCATTAAAATTACTCTCGCACAAAATACTTAAATGTTTATATTATGACCTTGTCTACATTTGCAAGGTTTTCATTAAGTTTTTTCTTTACTATATCTCAAGGTATAGAATGTTATTACAGTTCTGTTTGAATTATACGAAACTTAATAGCTTAATTTTGAACCAATTAATACTTTATTTCACCTAATTGTAAAAGTTTCGGAACAGTTATTGTTTGCGAGAACGCAATCTTAAATAACTAATTAAATTGAGTATTATGCCTAGATGAGGTGATGCCACCTATGGGTAGTGAAAGTATTGTGGAGAATATCCTTAGTAGGACGAGTGTCTTCAAGAATAGAGCTGCTTTAGATCGATCCTTTGTACCTGATAAACTTCCTCACAGAGAAAAGCAATTAGAGATGCTGACCACACTCTTTAGACCTGTTATTACTGAGCCTGGAAGCGTATCTGTGATTGCATTGCTGGTGGGAGATGTTGGCGTTGGTAAAACTGCTACTGCAAAAAGATTTGGCGAGGATATGGTTAAAATAGCTAAAAAGAAGGGTATAAATCTTAGTTATATTCACATTAATTGTCACAATGCTAGAACGCTATTTAGTGTAGTTCAAAGCATGGCTCGCGACCTTGGCCTAGCCATTCCAATACGAGGTTATTCACCTAGGGAGATGATGCTCCTCATACTTAATCACCTAAAGAAACAAAATATGTATGCCATAGTCACACTTGATGAATTCAACTATTTCGTACAGGTAGCAGGAAACGATGCTGTATACTTCTTATTAAGAATCTATGATGAGTATCCAGAAAGTGAAAAAAGAATACATTATATCCTCATTACCAGAAGCCTTGAGGTTCTGGGTCAACTAGATCCTGCAACTGAAAGTTACATAACTAAGAACATCATCAAGTTTAATCCATACAGATCAAACGAACTCTTCGACATATTGGCACAGCGAAGAGAGCTAGCATTCTATGAGAATACTGTTGATGATGATGTCTTAACATTCATAGCTGATATCGAGGGCTACGATAAGGGTGGTAAGGGTAATGCTCGTGCTGCAATAGAGATGCTTTTTAGAGCAGGTATCATTGCCGATTATGAGGGGGCTCAACGTGTTACTGTAGAGCATGTTAGAAAGGCTGTAGGGGAAATACGTGAGGAGATGCTAATTGAGATCTCCGATATACTGCCAGCGCTTCAACTTCATGAACTCATTTTACTAAAAGCAATAATAAGAAGACTCAGAAAGAGTGGAGAAAGCTACATTAAGATGGGAGATGCAGAAGAAGAATATACATACCTATGTACAGAGGTGTACAAGGTTAAGCCTAGAAAACATACACAAGTATATGAATATATCCGTAATATGAGAAACCTTGGCATAATAAATACGAAACTATCTGGCAAAGGATTTAGAGGAAGAACAACATTAATTTCTGTACCTGTACCTCTAGACGCTCTTGAAAAAAGAGTAGATGAGTTAATAGAGAGAAAGAAGGTTGAAGAAAAGGAGATCAACACCTTATAAAAACTAGAATATAATTGGGTTCTACAACAATGTTGACACAAAAAAAGCTTTCAAATCTTCCTGATAAGGTAAAGGAGAGAATTGAGATTTTTGGAAAGCCATGCATATGGAGCATCTTAGCTCACTTAAGCCAACTAGATGCAAAAACGATTAATATAACTGCATTGATACGCGAATTGAATAGCAACTATGGATACGTATCCAAATGTATAGAGCTCATGAAGTCTTTGGGCATGATTGAGGAGATTAAGCTTGGCAGGGTACGACTAATAAAGCTAAACATGGAAAATAACTATGTAAAGAGCATGCTGATGCTACTCAATATGTAAGCTACTTCTTCTTAAAGTAAGACGTCAGATCAGTTGAGGTAGTTTTCGATTGCAGTTTTCCCTTCTTATCTTTTCCAGCTTCTTGCTTTTCGGTTCTCCCTGCCTTGACTTGTAGTTGCATAATTGTTTCAGCGGCTTTCTTCTCTATCTCTTCTTTCAACCTTCTGTAATGCATTATCACAGCCTGTTTATTAGGACCTGCAAGTAATTCTATCATTTTCTCAGAAAGCCCAAGCCCTACTGCTATCTTAGCGGCATATTCAGGATTAGAGATGAATATAGCTCTTAGGATAGGAATTATCTCTGCTTTTGCTGTTGAGGTAGATATATGAAGGTGCTGAGCTAGTATGGTCGCTAAATCGTCACGTATCTTTCTGCTATCCTTAAGCTTAGACAGTAATAGCAACCTTTGTGGAAAGCTATATTTAGTCCACTTATCCTTATCCCGTGGATTATTTTTAGCTGCCAACGATACCCCTGCAGTCATAAGATCTATTGCATATGCTAGAAGATCCCAGTCTCCAGTTCTAATTATTCTCCCTAAGTATACATCAGCTTTGCTAAGAGCGTCATAAGCTCTAGAAATATCTTCAAGATCGCTAAACTGATTTGGAATATTCTCCTCCAACCACAGCTTTAGTTGCTCATAGTCAAGCTGTGATTGATTTAATACCGACTTGGCTTGCCATGCATACTTGGCTGAGAATAACAGCTTTAGTGTCTCGAAGGGATCTCTTTCCTTATCTCTTGGTCTTAAAAGTGCCTTAGCTCTCTCAAGTGTTACCTCACCAAATCCTTCGCCAACGGCTTGAAGATCATTTATAGCTGCTCTAGCATCGCCCTCAGCCCTTGTAGCTATGTAGTCAAGGGCTTCTTTATCACACTTAAGCTTCTCCGCAATGCAGATCCTCTCCAATATCCTTATTATATCATCTTTCCTTAGCTTCTTAAACTCAACAAATTCTGCTATCTCTCTAAGAATCCTAAGCTTCGGATCCCATGGATTGTTAGCCGTCATTATAATAGGGACTTTAGAAACCTTAACAAGCTCAGCTACTGCTTCAAGGCCTCCCGCGTCTTCCCTATCAGCAATACCATCTACTTCATCTAAGAGTATTAGCTTCTTCCTTCCACTAGCAATAAGGCTTTGCATTGTTGAAGCTCTAATAGCAACTTTTTCTATATCCTCCTTCCTCCTAAAGTCACTAGCATTCATTTCAAGAACTTCGTACTCCAGCTCATTTGCAACAGCTTCAACTAGAGAGGTTTTCCCACAACCTGGAGGTCCATAAAGTAAGAGTGCCTTCTTA
>JAPYWC010000034.1 GCA_028276605.1 Desulfurococcales archaeon | reverse complement strand
ATCATCGAACTCTAAACCTTCAACGAATGTCATTAGTGATGGTGGGTCTACCCCTAGGTTTAGAAGCTCTTGCCTCACCTCTATGGCTTTATCCTTAACTATCTCCGCCAATCTCTTTAGGTTGGAGGTCTGCAATTCCTTGACTAATGATTCTTTATCGAAAACCACTAGCTTAAAACCTGAGTAGTATAGGGCGTCCTCAACAATAGTCTCAACCTCTCTCAATGTCTTTGGTGGTGGTGTGAATGGAAACTTCACGTAGAGATCTCCAACAACTTTCTCGTCCTCACCATCGTACAGAGCTATAGATGTGTACACTTTGGGTATAGGCTCCTCCTCAACAATAACTGATGTGGCATCAAGCGCTAGTATCTGTAGCGCTTTACTTGGCTTTGGTAGCAAGATCCTTCTCCCTCCAACAATTGCCGAAACCTTATCCTTTAGCAGAATATAGTTGATTATTCTGATAGCTACGTCTTTGATTCTTGACGGGTCTATGCCCAGGGCTATAAAGTCGCTGAATGCTATATCATCTAGTTGCGATAGGAGCACTATGTCAAGATCGTCGAAGCTGTACTGCTCAATAGCTTTCCTGACTGCTAACCAGTCTAGCGACTCTATTAATCCTGCTGCTTCTGGTTCATGCAGGGCTATGAACTTCTTCTCACCAATCTTATCAACGCTATACATTATTGTCTCAAAGGCTATTCCAAAGACTCTTCTAAGCACAATCATTATGTATGCTAGTCCAAGTCTAAGAAGTGTGGGGTCCTCTCTATCATCAACAGGGAATATCATGCCATACGTATAGTCCCTGTACTCACCAAAGGTTTCCACAGGTACGTAGATGACCTTCCTATCGTATGTTACGAAAACTCTATCGCCTGCTCTAACAATTCTTGGTTTATTTGATATCAGATACCACATAACTCTATTAGGAATCTTCTTGAGCTCCCCAAAGCCGTGCCTAGGAGGATAGACAACTGCTAGAACATAACTGTGGAGCTTGCCTCTAGCGATATCTCTTAGGAATGATGTTTCCTCTCCCCACATCATCTTTATGTAGCGGTACTCCTCAAATGCTTCTGCGAGCGCATCATAACTAAATATGTTTAGCTTTGATAAAGGCTTCTCATAAACTGCTCTCACAATTCTCGATGTTTTTCCGCTCTCAATTCTAACAACAATGGCATCTGCACCTATATCAAAGCATCCTATCTGGAATCTCTCAACAAGATCGCAGTGACCTATAGGTTCAAGGGGCTTGAGCGCGCCATCAACCTCTAGGTACCTCTTGATGCCGTAGGGTGGTCCAAACTCATAGAAGTTTATTCTCTCCCAGATCCACTTAGCTTTGTCCATGTCTATAGTGCCATCCTTCTTAATAACGTTAACATCTCTAAGCACCTCACGCTCTTCTTTGGTCATCTCCTCTTTGAACCATGGCGAAAGAATCTTTGCCAAACCCTTAAACAACGCTATGTATTTGTTGTTAGGGTTTACAATAACCTTCTCTAGTGGGAGTGAAAGCCACTTCTCTAGCGCTGCAAAGCCTTTAGACAGTAGCTCAGCATCCCATCTAGCTGAGGGAACTATAATTGATTCTGTGAACGGTACCTCTCTACGTCTACCTTTCCTTCCCTCTCTCTGAAGAAACTCCCTAACATCTTCCGGCAACCCAACATGAACAACTCTTACAACAGTTCCTATGTCTATACCTTGCATAAGAGTCCGTGGACTAATTATTAGCTTCACCTCACCTGATCTAGCACCTTCCTCAATCACTTTCCTAACATCCTTAGGCACTAGATGATGATGAGCAAAAGCTTTATCTCCAACTCTCTCTCTAAGTGCTTTAGCAAGCTCATCTGCTCTTGCTATACTCCTTGTGAAAACGAGCGTCACGCCATCATCCTTGACGTACTGTGATAACAACTCAACTATGTCTACGGATATTGATGGTACTTGAACACCTAAAGCCTCTAGGAATTGAAGAACCTTAAACGAATTACGCTTAAAAGCCTCAAAATCATTGAAAGCCGCAATAATATCTTGGGGTGCACCATTCTTCACTGCTATATCTCTATACTTTTGGATAATGTTCCACACATTTCTCAAATTCTTTCCAAGAACTATGTAAACCCTGTTCTCAACCCTAAAGGGCTCGCCCCTCACTATGGAGCACTCTCTACCAGTCTTAGATGACAGGTATGCACAGACATCTTCTGGATTTGCAAGCGTGGCTGTCAGTATCACTACCTGAGGTTTTTGCTTTGAGACCTTAGACAAGATGTCTATCACTGCTAATAGGAGAGCTATTTCCCTAGGTGTATAGAAGTCCAGCTCATCGAGAACAAGCATGTTTAGATTTGTGAACGCATTGTAAAGCAGTGTTGATTGCTGTTTCAATAAGTACCTCTTGATTTCATGGAATAGGAATGCAGGATTTGTGACTATTATATTTGCTTCTGCAATCATTCTTCTAACTCCTGAGACCCCAACTTTCTTAACCATCTCATCCCTTGTCATCGCATCTACTTGCATTACCTTAGCATCAATAGCTTTACAGTATATTGAAAGCCTTGAGATTTGATCATTTGCTAATGCAAGTGTTGGGTAAACAGCTATGACCTTAAAGCCTGGGTCTGACTTAAACATCTTGTAGAAGTATAGGAACCATGCTTCAGTCTTTCCTGAACCTGTACCGGAGATTAGTACTACGTTGTTTCCCTTTAGCAATTCTTCCAATGCTTTGAACTGATGCTCATAGAGGTTCTTATCAGCTATTGCAATGTTGTGAGCCTTAAACTCAGGGATGATATCCTGAAACTTGATGTTAACAGTCCTTGGCTCTATTGGGGGCTCAACTTTCTTTATGTAGTCATAGCCTAGCTCAATGAGGAGCTTCTCTGTATCTAGAACCCTCATTATAGTTAGCACCGTTTCATGTCAGAGAGGATTCATGACATCATCTCTCAGAGCCCACCACAATCATCATCTACACAGGCTCTAGGGAGCGAAGTACTCTATATTAATTTCGTCTTTCACAGCTTTAAGTATTACGCTTGTCACGCTTTCCTTTATATGAGGATTCTTTAAAATCCTCTTGATAAACGCATTGAGGTCTGAAACATCTCTAAAAACAGCGAGTACAGCTATATCATACTGCCCTGTAATGTCGTATACCCCACGAACTCTAGGCTCTTTAGCTAACTCCTTCTCAACCTCCTCAATGTATGCTCCCTCAACCTTGAACAGTATTAGAGCTGTCAATCCATATCCAAGCTTTAGGTAGTCTAACACAGCTTCACATTTCTTGATCAAGCCTTGCTCATAGAGTCTCTTAACCCTTTTTAGAACAAGCGATGGGGACTTGCCAACAATCTTAGCCACCTCCCTAACACTCTTATTGCAGTTCTGCATGAGTACACTGAGTATTTGCTTGTCAAGGTCATCCAGCTGCAATGCTGACATACTATAATCCCTTTAGAAACTATTCGTTACTCTAGCTCTGCCCTTAGATGCCCCTTCTTAACAAGGTTTGTTACTAGCCTCCAAAACCTAGATTCATTAAGTGCTGAGGTGTCGAAGCCTCGCTCTTCTAGGTACTGTTTAACGGCTTCAAAAAGCGTATCTACATTGTATCTTGTCAGAACTCCTCCTGAAACCTCTTTTATTGCTTCTACAATATCTTCATTACTTGGGTACCTACCCTTTTTCTTGCCACCAGCTTTTCTACCATATACCTGCTCCTCATACTCTAGAACTTCCTCAAGGGCCTCCTTAGGCACATTCTCAAGTGCTTTCTCAAGATCAGGAACCTTATCGTTGCTTTGAGTCATGCTCCTCCTAGATTATGTCAATATACTCGCAAACTTTTAATATTTTTAAGTAGACCTAATCTTTTGGCTGTGCATAGTTATGGTGCTCAAAGACAGTACTGTTTCAAAGTTTCAGGCATATATAATCTATAGCAAGAACCTTAAGGAAATTGCTAGAAGGATAGTGAACTACATGAATGGCTGTAGCAATATCATAAGTGATGTGGAGCTGAAGCCAGTATTTGATGAGTTATGCATAGAATCTAAACCCCAGTTTATTGAGATTAAAGATGAGAGCATTGTTGATAGGATTGTGTCTGAGGCTGAGCTTAACAAGGGTGTGGTGTTCAGGGTTGAGTCGCCTAGAGATGATGTCTATGCGATAGCATTTATACCTGTTAACCAACGAAATAAAGAGGTTGCACAGAAAAGGTGAATGAAGTGCCGAACCTTATGTTTAGAATCGATAGCATTAGGGCTGAGAGGTACAGTTTCGAACCTGTTCCTCAGCTCAACATAAACGTAAACATAATGTTTAGTCGACCCGAAAAGAAGGATAATAACCATATTGTTGGATTCGTGATAAAAATCGACTGCATACCACCAGTAGCATCCATAGACCTTAAAGGTGTTGTAGTTGTGGCACCTCTAAGTAGTGAGGAGGCTAAAATGCTTGATGAAGAGTTTAAGAAAGGCATACCATACCCACTGATACTGAGCATCTATAGCTATACCCTTCCAATACTTGCCCTAATATCGAGAGAAATGGGTATACCACCACCACTTCAACCACCACAGCCACCACAACAAAGCCAGGCAAAACAAGCTGATTACCATCTATAGATAGAGATGAAGTAAGTGCGCACCTATTTTATAACATTCATATTAGTGCATAAATATAAAATGCTTTTCCTAATATAGAGCATTATTCATACAAACAACTGCAATATGCAGAGGTACGCCAACGAAATAACTATTTGAATTGTTGTGGCCACCAGTGCAAGCTTTAACCATTCTCCCCATGTTATCTTTACCTTATGCTTCTCTGCAAGACCAACTGCAATAATATTTGCTGTTGAGCCTATTGGGGTATAGTTACCTCCATACACACCACCAAACAGCAACGCAAAGTACACCAATGAAGATGCTAAACCCACATTCTTAAACGTCATTGCTATAGGTGTAAACGTGACTATCACAGAAAGATTGTCAAGAACGGCACTTAGTGCTGCTGATGATATGAGCATGAGAGCTATTACTGCTATTGGCGAGGACGAAATTGATGCTAGCACATATGTCAGCTTTGCTATAACACCTGTATACGTGAGTCTATCGCTCAACATAAAGAGCATTACGAAGAATAGCAGCGAACCCCATTCAACTGATTTCTCAATGAATCTTGTAACCTCCTCTAACCCAATGACAGCAGATAGTACTACAATGTATATGTAGGGAATAAATGATAGGAACTCGTGGGGATCTATATACTCGTTGAAAAGCCTTGATAACCCATGAACGATAAAATCATTTAATGCTATAGTGAACACAAAAAGCAGGAATATGACTAGCCCCATCCTAATCCTCGCAACTTTATCGACTTCAGATTGCAATTCAATTTCATACCTAGTTATGAATGCCTCAACCCTCTTTCCACGCTTGCTCAACGAATCCGCCAATGATTTGATAATGCCCTTCTCAACTACAACAAAGACTATCAAAAGAGCTACGAGATTTATTAGTGATGCAGGAAAGGATGTCCTAATAAACGCTGACATACTCATATTTGTTTTGTATAGCAGGTAAATCCCTATCGGATTTCCTATTGGAAGTGCTGAACTACCTGTATTTGTTGCCAATACCAACAAGATTATTAGTGGCGCAATACTTACCCCCAGTATGCGTCCAAGCTCTAGAGCAAGCATAGTAACATAAACTATGCTCGCAACTTCACCTAGCGTTGCTGCGAGTATATATGCGAGAATTGCTAAGAATGCTATGAGCGCTACAGCATTCCCTTTAGTTATTTTAAGCATTTTAATTGCAATAAACCTGAATACCCCCAACGCCCTTAATATACCAACCAATGCCATGCTTCCTACAAGGAATAGTATTAGATCCCATCGAACAGCAGATATAATCTCTTGAGGCACAGCAATACCTGTCAGTATTAATGCTATAAGCGCTAGTATTGCTGCTCCAAGCCTCCACTCCATCTTTAATGCTGTGAGAGCTATTACAAATAAGAATAGTGCTAAGGTGAGGCCCTGCTCCATGCTATACCTATAGCTGTTTAGATATGTTAAACAGCTATAGGTGCTCGCATTAATACCTATAGTACTGCACCACGACTTCGCTATAGCCATACCTATACTATCTGAACCTACATGAATAGAAAACATGAGGATTAGTGAAAATGTTAATAAAGCAACGAATATTACAACAATTTTTTGCATCGTATTCATTTTACTACACTGCAGTATCAATACTTTATAGTATAATATCCTAGATTCTCAAATTATTGAGGATCTCAAGATACACCGATTTAAGCTTTTGTTAAGCTGGCAAATAGTTGAAATCATATAAAATAGTTTTAGGGTAGTATTTCTTTTATTTTAGAAATTTCATAGAAATTATAGAGGAAATAGAAATGGTTGCAAAGTTGCCTGAGCCCTCGGCAGAGACTTGATCTTAATGTTGAGAGGTGCTAGAATAAGGTGTTAAACACGTTAAACGAGATTATTGTTAAGGGGTTGCGTGAAAAAGGGTATACAAGCTTTACCCCTCCACAGCTTGAAGCTTTGAAAACAGGTTTTCTTGATGGAGAGAATCTAATTGTGTCTGCTCCAACTGCTAGTGGGAAGACCCTCATAGGCGAAATTGCATTAGTTTCAGCTGCATTAAAGGGGTTTAAGGGGGTTTATACAAGCCCTCTCAAGGCATTGGCTTACGAGAAGTATGAGGAGTTCAGCTTCTGGAGCAGGTACGGCATCAGAGTGGGTATGTCGATGGGAGACTACGAGATTACGGAGGATGAGATTAAGAGACTCGCTAACT
>JAPYWC010000033.1 GCA_028276605.1 Desulfurococcales archaeon | reverse complement strand
GCCATATCGCCAAAGCTGAGACCACCAGGGGCGGTGAACGCAACATATACGCTTTTTGCCTCATCGTTTACATATACATCGACATGTGCAAATATAAGTATGTAAACCTCGTCCACCATGCATGCCCCAAGCTTTGGTAGAATGTAAATAGCCTTATTAAATGATGTGGCATTGCCGTTGTAGAAGCTTGTAAAGAACTCTGCTAGCAGCTGTATTTTCCTGCTATCAATTGTTGCGCCATCCGCTACTGTTGATCTGTTACCAATTGTTGAGATCCAGTATCCGTAGTCCCACCATGAAATGATTAGTGATCTTGCAGATGTGTTCTCCCTAATGAACCTTAAGGTTTCTAGCCACACGGTTGTCGGATACCAGAACCCTTCAGCTCTAGAAATCATCGTATATGAAGAGAGGTACGCATCTTTTTCGGCATAAGCAATATAAGTTGATGCAAACGTTATGGCTATAACGAGTACGATTGTAACTGTCTGCAAGAATGAAATCTTGAACCTTACAAATCTACCAAACTTCACCATTCTTGGAGAAGCATACGTGAGAAGAGCTCCTAATGTCATACCGACAGTGACTGCTGTAACAATCTTCATATAGTCTACGAAATAGCTTAGATGGTATGTAGCGTACCAGGCTAGCAATATCCATAGCGTAATTGTGGCCAGCAACAAATCTTTACGCCTTATAGCATTATATATTGCTATCGGTATTAGGAATAGTACTGCAACAACAATTGTTAGAACCATGTGCGGTATTAGTCCGATTTCATGTAGGGGCTGGTATTCTGCAACAGTTTCTGCAAGTCCTGGAACTTCAATACCTAGTGCAAGTAGCATCTTCCCTGCTAGAGGTACAACTTTTAGTATTGCTTCAAGCACTCCTGGAACTATGTTGGATAAGATGATGAGTATTATCCCTAGTGCTACAAGACTGGCAAGAGACCAGGTGTATATCTTTAGCGCCTTCTTTTCCATAAATCTTTTAAGTACATAGAATGCTATTGGAAACAGTAACGCAATGTAGAACGCTAATGGAATTAGTACCCTGCTCCCCCTATAAACAGGCATCATCAATATTACAGTAGAGGCAATTACAGCCTCAATAAAGAAACCTATTACACTCTTTCTCAATTCTCCTTCAGGCTTTGTATAATTAAATAGGGGCCAAATAACAAGTGATAAGTAGATGGGTGTAAATGAAAGTGCCGCCCCAGTCCAAACACTTGCAGCATAAGCTGCCGCTATCCCTGCTAGAACAAAATCTGTGTATCTACTGTACTTTAACGCCCTTATATGGAGCCAGACAACGAGAGGTGCTGTAAATAATCCAAAAGTGTACTTTACAGTGAAACCAGCAACTTCTCTGCTAACAAACATTAGTGCATAGATAAGCGCTGAAACTATGGAAGCCACCTTACTGTTTGTTGCTTCATTCACTAGTAATGCTATGAAAATCGTTGCTAGTGCTCCAAATATTGGGGGGAGCAATGCCATTAAATCATAGAGAGATACACCAAATGGTTTGAATGCCTCGTAAAGCAGATATAGTGTTATAATGTGCCCTTGCAATTCTGTTGCAAAGACGTTTCTACACGATGGAAACCAGAAGATGCATGTGGCTGGATTATTATTAGTCAATGTTGGTAAAGATAAAAGACCGTGCTTATCTAAGTAACTAACAACCCAATAGTTAAAGAATGTGTCTAGCTCATCAAGCTTAGCTTCAGGATATACAGATGCAATACCTGAGCCAACAACATTTAAGTATTGCTGCACCCTAAGCCAAAACGCTAAAACTGCCACCAACACAATTATAACAGCCGAGATTATCCTTGAATGCTTACTCCAAAAATTCATTAGAGAGTACATCCACGCCATTTTCTAACCCTTTACATCTACTTCTGAAGGCTTCGAAACCAAAGCAATATTAGCTACCACGAATTGAAATAAAAGCTTTAATTAAGTTACAGCATCTCATGCTTACTTGGAAGCGAGTCATGAATGACCAGATACCCATAGAAACCTATCAGTTGGGAACAACCAAGTGCCCTGTATGTGGATTCAATATTAATGTTTACCTTCATGTATATAGAGCACCATATGGAGAGAGAGTAGCTTTTATTACTGTGAAATGCGATAACTGTGGATTCAAGTATAGCACTGTACTAACATTAACCACAGATTTGAGGTATAATTGCCTAAGGCTTATTGTTGAAAAACCTGAGGACTTAAACACCATACTTTATATAGGCGAAGAAGCTGAAGTGCATATTCCAGCCCTTAACATAAAATTATCATCAGAACAGCTTGCCATAGGCAATATTGTCACGGTCGATGCTATACTCTTTTATGTAATTGAACATGTAAAGAACATTTGTACAGAGGGAACTACAGACACAAAGAATTGTGATTACGTCGAAGAGCTTGAAAGCATCCTACAAAAAGGTGAGGTTAAACACAGACTTGAAATTATTGTAAAAAGCGATAATGGAGTGGGAATCATAAGGAGCTATAGGGAAAAAAACTATGAAGTTTGTTGAAAACTTTCCAGTTTCTTAGCCCTTTTCAATCTTTATAATTTTGCCTTTCTTGCTCTCTTTCTTCTTCGGTAATGTAATCTCAAGAACGCCATTCTTGTACACAGCCTTAGCAGCATCTACATCAACTTCTGTTGGCAATTCTATTTCCTTTCTATACTTCCTATTGTGATTAGAGCCCTCAACAACTATATGTCTTTCATCTATGGCTTCAACTCTTATCTTATTTTCATCAACACCCGGCATCTCCAAAACAACCCTTACCTTATCCTCATCTTCATATATATCCATAAGAGGCTCTAACGCATCGCTTACAACAATTCTCGGTCTTCCTCTGCCACTACGCTTAACATTGCCAAATTCATATATCCTGGGCACTCCATCAGGTCCTATTTCAATTCTAAAACCATATACAATAGGTTTTCCAACTATTTCAACTCTTTCTTCGGGACCTAAACTCCAGCTAAACATACGCTCAAACTCTTGTAGCTCCTCTTCAAGCTCCTCAAATAGTTCGTCAAATAAATCAAATATACTTCTTCTCCTTCTCCTCTCTCTTCCCTCTTCAGACATGTTCTACCACTTCCTTTCAACTACTCATATTCTTTATACATTTAGTTAACTTATAAACTTTAGACGCTAATAACTTAACTGATATTACTTCCCTGTTACTACATTTCACATTCTATCTTTTATTCATTAGTCCATGTAATAATTACAGCGTAGCAGACATCTCTTTTACAATTACTGTTCTTAATTAAGTCAAGTAAATCAGCGTCAAGCTGAGCCAACATTTTAAGAAGATCCTCAGATAGTGGTATAGCCTTCACCTTACCTGACAAATTGGTCTCTGCAGCCATGCTTACAATCTTTTTTGCTTCCTGCTCGCTGTAAATACCTAAACAAGCCTTCATATACTCCTTCACAACTGTGCCTAGAGGACTTTTTCGATATACAAACCACATTAAAAGCACCTCCAAACCTTTTGAGTTAATGTATGCGCCTCACTCCTTATTTATTCATTGCTATAGGTAACAAGTAAAACTAGTGAGATATGCATTGCTGAAAAGGGGGTTAACTGCATGTTGGAAAAACCTATTGAGATAACAGTACTGATTGGATTAGATACAGAGAGTGCCACAGCACTTAGTAATGTTATGAAGGCATGTGAGGTGCTGATGAAAAACTATAAAATTAAGGCATTTGTAAATCCAGTTAATCTTTGGCTAGATCCTGTTAAAGCATCAATAAGGAATTTACCAGTAATAATAATAGATAACAAGAAGGTGCTCTCTGGATATGTCCCCACAATAAATGAACTCGTAAATGCTGTACTCGAGTCTGTAAAGATGAGGAAACGTAGTAATAATGAGCAGCACTTATATGGCTATACTCCTGAAGAAAACCCTCTCCTGAATGTTGCTGTTGTTGATTGGTAAAAGCAAAACCTTAGTTACTCTCATAATTCTTTCAAATCCAACGAGCTTGTCTAAAACGTTTATAGCGTACTTAGAGCATAGTATACACTTCTGGACTACGCAGAATTGTAGTTAACAAGATTTCATCCTTTAGCATAGAGTTTTAGGTGACGGGATGAAGGTAAAAGGTGTAATAATAGGTGGTGGATTATCAGGACTGAAATCCTATGCTCTTCTTTCTAAACAATTAGATGGTCCTCCGCTAATTATAGACTTTACGTTTGGAGGAAGCCTGATGATGCCCGTTGACATTACAAAATTGAGTCGTGTTGTTCCAAAGGCACCAATATTCATTACTACTGAACTTGTCTCTTTCTTTCCACACTGTAGTATTAAATGCCTCCCACTAGAGGTCATAGTACTTAAAGAAGGAGATTTAATAGATAAAGTCAAGGGTTATACAACAATTAATGTGCAAAGGCTTTGGATTTACGAAATCTTAAAAAGGAATGAAGTATGCTTCTTTGTTGAGCCTAACGATTGCATATTCAAATCCCTAAACATCGTTAGTGCCACATCTCTAAATAGAGTGCGGGACAACATAAGGAAAATCGATGCAGAACGAAAACATATAGTTACTTCACAAGGTCTTATAATTGAATATGATTTCATTGTTTACACCTGGCCTATTCATAGCCTAAGGAACATCTTAGCCAATATTAGTGACATTACTATAAACAAGATGCTCACAACAATTGATTCAGCACTTAACTATGTCTCAATATATTTACAGCTATACTTGATTAACGAAAAGATTAGTGAACAAAAAGTCCGTGTTTTTGTTCATGGCGCAAAAACGTATAGAATGCATACCGCTATAAAAATTCCTATAAGTGATAACCTCTACGCCATTTATGTATTGACAAGCTATTCGAAAAACTATCCTTTGCATGCAGGGATAGGTGAAAAACTGTACTCCGAAGCAAAGAGGCTTGGACTAATAAATCCTGCAGCCATAATTGACTATGCCGATGTTAACATAACATATGGATTTCTTGGTACTGAAAATCTTGATGTTGTTGATGAGCTTAGACGTATGCTAAGCAATTACAACATACATCTTTTTGGTCGTATTGCTGAATGGAGAGAATATGATGTAGCAACATTGCTTTTAAAGGCTGTTCCATCAATTCCAGAGCTGAGGTGATAATTTTGAAGATGGAGACCATCAAGAAATGTGATGAAATCTGTGATAGTATAGTTGTTTGTGATAATTGTGAAGATGAAACCTGTGAGAAAATCTGCGAAGAAGTTCAAAGCCAGTGCCTATCTATTTGTACTGAATACCTTGAGAAGTCAAATAATTAGACTCTGCCGAGACATTATCCACCATCATTTCCGAATGCTCTATTCTTTCAGCAATAAGCTGTGACAATTGAATCAACTCTTTAATAACATTAATTTCCACAAACAGTAAATCCTCATATTCTTCTGCTCGCTTAAGTATCTTCACAAACTTTGGCAAAACATTGAAAGAAAACTGCTCAAAAAGTTTGATGTCTGTTTTGGATAATTTGTCCTTCACACTCATATTCTTTAACTTTGATAACCAATATTTAGGTCTTAAGCTGCGCAACTGAACCTTCAGTAAGATAACGTCAGGGTCATCAACATCCTCACCTGTTAGCGATATACTGTTAATAACTGCTTCGAGCTGCGCTATATCATACTTAAATCTATACCATCGTTGTGTACTACTCTTATATGAGGTCTCCAGAAGGTTATACTCTCGCTCAAGAGCTCTCAGCAATAGTGATGGATTATACTGAAACCCTGTAGAGAGAAGCCTATCAACAAGTGTTTTATAGTCAAAGTCTCCTAATGTGGTCTGCCCCCGCAGTCTATTTTCTTTAGCTATAGCTATGGCAGTCTTTATTACAAGTAGAAACTTCTGCCCATATCTCTGGTATGCGTCAAGAACAATGCTACGCAGCGCTGACACTTCCATATCAGTACCTATAGAAAATAATGTACCTACAGCAATATATAAACGCCGCACATAGCTTTACAGAGTTAGAACGTGACCTCATGTATTTTTCTAATAATACCTACATAACCCGATACCATGAATGCTTGAATTCAGACGGGTAAGTTTATATCATCTTTGCTCAATTCGGGAGTAACTCATCATCCTAGTTTTCTAGCACTGAACACAGGCCTTATGTAGATTAATAAATTTACAATCTTTTATTATTACATCTGGGAAATGGTTGTGCCCACAATAAAAATTGTTATGGATGTTGTAAAGCCGTTAAAGGAGCCAAATATATTCACGCTTGCCTATAATCTGCTTGAAATAAATGGTGTGAAAAGTGTGAATATAAAGGTTCAAGATGTTAGTGCCGATGCCCTTGCATTACTAATAGAGATTGTGGGCTCCAATATCGAATTTGAAAAGGTTAAGTTAGTTCTTGAAGAAGTGGGCGCTACCATTAATAGTGTAAACGAGGTCTCGTTAAGCAAAGAGTAGTATTGGGAGGTCATGCATTGACTAAATGTGATAGATGTAAAGTTCGAGAGGCAATAGTATTCCAGCATCATACTAGACTGAGGCTATGTAAAGAATGTTTTATGGATGATCTAAGACAGAGGGTATTGCAGCAAGTTAGGAAGTATCGTATGATATTACCTGGAGATCGAGTACTTGTAGGTGTTTCAGGAGGTAAAGATAGTTACGTGCTTTTGAAGATTTTGTCGGAGATTCACGATAGTTCAAAGATTATTGGTGTCATGATAGAAGAAGGCATTAGAGGCTATAACAGGTCAGAGGTATTCAACTATATGAAGAGCATATGCAACGCATTGAATATTGACTGTATACTTACTAGCATAAAGGAGGAGCTAGGATACAGCGTAGATGATTTCATGGAGCTTCAA
>JAPYWC010000032.1 GCA_028276605.1 Desulfurococcales archaeon | reverse complement strand
GCATTCTTTAAGGTTTCTACCGTGAATGATGGTTGGAATGGGTGAGGAGTGGTTATAATAATGTATGCAATGAGTAGCAAGAGCAGTAAAGCTAGTATGGCTATAGCCTCAGACCACCCCATGCAACATCATCTATAATCAGTGGTGGCAGCATCATCACACACATTATTAGCTTTGGGTAGAAGAGGCTAAAATGCTTACTTCATTCCTGGTGGAATAGCTATTACTGGTATAGTTGCAAGTGCTGCAGCTACATTGCTTCTACCACACAAGCTCTTTAACCCACATGTTTGTGTGTATAGTCTTAGGTTATCTACGTAGTAGAGGAAGGGCTTTGCCTGTGCATCACTGCATAGTATTCTCCAGTACCTCTTAACATCCTTTCTAATACTCTCAATCCTCTGACTCAGAACATCCACCAAGTTCTTCTCAGAGCAAGTCTCAATAACGCTTAGAGCACTGCTTATTGAAAACTCGTACATGTCTAAAACTGTGTAGTCAGCTATCCTCATATGGAGCTTCCAATCCTCTAAATCAAGCTCTTTACAAGTCTTCACAACCTCAACACTAAACCTGCTGACTACAGGCTCAAACCTTTTACCAACTATCATAGCAGGGGATATGTATATCGATGAAAGTATTAGAAGCTCTGCAACCTCATAATCAGCATTTAGGCACTTAGCAAACTCCTGGGCAAAAGTCTCAAGCTCTTGTAGAGGATACGTTAAGAGCCTAAAGGGGTTTCCACCCATATACTTCTCCAACTTGTCAGGATACCTCCTATACACACTTGGTGGTAGCCCAAGGTCTCTGTACCTAAACCTCTTAACAAGCCACTCAACAGACTCCCAAACATCATCCTCACTAAGATCGAAGAGTACCACACCCCTAAGGTTCTTAACTATAGCTGCATACCTAGCAAACATCTTGATTCATCCCTTAGTAACTACCTTAACAAGTCAACACATTATTAATGTATAGGTACATCACAATGTCTTGCCGAGAAGCTATTACCCCTTAAAACCATTCATTCTTTCTGGTGAAGCAGGTGATTGATAGGCTTCGCGTTGTTTACACAGAGAAGCACAAGCTTCACGCTGATCCAACTGGTTCGCATAGCGAGAGTCCTTGGCGGGTAGAGAGCATTGTTGCTGAGCTTCGTTACACAGAGCTATCAAGATATGTAGAGTTTGTTGATGCTCCAGAACCAAACTATAACGCTGTTCTCATGGCTCATAGCTCAAGGTATGTTGAGTGGGTTAGGAGTGAGTGTAGGAAAGGATTTCACTACATAGATCCAGATACATATGTAACTGAATACACATGTGATATAGCAGCATCATTTGCAGCTGCATCCAGGTTAGCAGCACTAGATGTTCTTAGCAGGGGTAGAGCATGGCTAATTCTCGCTAGGCCAGGAGGTCATCACGCTGGTAGAGAGGGAAAAGTAATGAATGCACCAACACTAGGGTTCTGCATATTTGACTACACATCAATAGCAGCTCTAAGTGCTATAGAGAAGGGGGCTACCGTACTAGCAATAGATTTCGATGCTCACCACGGTAACGGATCGCAGGAGATACTCTGGAATGAGCCTAGAGCAGTACACATAGACATTCATGAGTGGGGTATTTACCCAGGAACAGGCTGGTTAACAGATATAGGTGGCAAGGGGGCAGAAGGGACAAAGATAAACATACCTCTTCACAGTGGTGCTGGAGACTCTGAATACGCATGGATACTGAGAAACGTTGTGGAGAAGGCTATAAACATTGTGAAGCCAGATATCCTAGTAGTGTTTGCAGGCTTTGATGCTCACAAGGATGACCCGTTAACAGGGTTAGAAGCTACAGAAACAACATTTACACTCTATGGAAGCTATATAGGGGATCTGATAAGGCGTGAGGTAGTGAGAGGAGCAGTAGTAATACTTGGTGGAGGCTATGGAAGAGGACTTGTATCAGGATTCAGAAAGCTTCATAGAGGGATTACTAGACATTAAGAAACCTGTTGAGACTGAGCAAGAGTCGCCGGGAAAAGCAATTGAGGAGAGCATACCTAGCATACTTAGCAAGTTAGAGGAAACAATTAGGAGGGTAAAGGCATAACACTTGTTTAACGCTTTTGAATATCTTGTTGCACACGTATAGCTTTTGATCTGTTGTATAGGTAAAGTGCTATATAGATAATCAGTGAGGCTATAACAATGAATTCATTCTGTGTTAGCGCTGCTACACCAAGAACTATCAGCAGCGCTCTTTGTGCTAGACCTATATGTGTATAGTGCCATCCAACTATTCCTGCACTTAAGAGCAGTATCGATAGTATACTGCTAGCTATACCAATAACCATTTTGTAAGTAGCTACTGTTGGAGGCATGATTAGAGCTGGGAGTATTAGTAGGACTGGGTTTAAGGCAAAGATGTAGGGTACTAGATAACCTGCTAATGCAAATTTCGTTGCATTCCAAGCAGTTTTCCAGAAATATGATTTTGCAAGCATCGACCCTGCATAAGATGCTAATGCTACAGGTGGTGTTAAGTCAGCCATAATTCCAAAGTAAAACACAAACATATGAGCAACAAGCTTTGCAAGCTCTAGATCGATATCAGTAATACTTGCAAGTGCTCTGGCCATAGGCGTTCCAACAATTGTAGACGTAATTATGTAGTTAGCGGTTGTTGGGACTCCCATACCAAGGATGAGGCTTATAGACATAGCTGTGAACATGAGTATGAATACGTTTCCTCCAGAGAGATCAACTAACCTATAACCGATATCGGTTGCCCAACCCGTCATTGTAAGAACGCCTTGTATAAGCCCTGCACATGAAGCAGCAAAGAAGACCACCGCTGAGCTCTTAAACGAGGACTCTATAGCATTTATAATAGCATTACCAAACTCTTTCAAACCCTTAATAAGTATACCTATAACTATAGCTATGATTATTGATAGAGCACCTGCAAAGAACATCGATGTGCTTAGGGGTAGACCAAGAAAGTATCCTAAAGCACCTAATAAGATGATTGCAGTTGATGCTACGAGCTTTACTGCTGTACTTAGGTTTCTTTGATATATCCAGGCACTAATGATAGCTGTTGCTATAGCTGCTATAGCAGAGTATTGAGGCTCTAAACCAGCAAGTAGAAGCCATGTAATAATGGGTATGGGGCTTAGCAGGTATATACCTGGAATCATCTCTCTAAATCTTGGCAAGGCATCCCTTGGTAAAGGTCTTATATTAAGCTTCTTAGTAACTCTATCAATGAATACATAGACGCTTGTGAAGTATAGTATTGCAGGAATTGCTGCCGCAATCATTATATCCCTATAGGGTCTCCCAAGGAATTGAGCCATAACAAACGCTGCTGCACCCATAACAGGAGGCATTAGTTGACCTCCTGTTGATGCAGCAGGCTCTACGGCGCCTGCAACCTCTGGCGGATACCCAGCTTTCTTCATGAGGGGTATGGTGAAAACACCTGTAGTCAGAACATTTGCGACTGAGCTTCCACTAACAGTGCCCATCAAAGCGCTTGCAACAACAGCTGTTTTTGCAGGTCCTCCCCATCTATGACCAACAACAGACATTACGAACTTTGTTATGTACTCACCAACGCCAATCTTCTCAAGTATAGAGCCAAATAAGACAAATGCGTAAACGTAGGATACCATTACGTAGAGAGGAATTGCAAAGATTCCTTCTCTTGCATAAAACATGTGATTAACAAACCTCCTAATGTTGAATCCTTCGTAAGCTAAGCCAAGGAGCATCACAGCTAAAGTTATTAAAGGTAGAGCAATACCTAGGACCCTTCTTGAAGCTTCTAGAAGAAGCAATATCGCTACTACAGGTACAAGTACATTAATTATAGTTGCTTCAACATAGCCTAACTGAACAATACGTGGAAAAATTATTACAAGGTAAAGCATGGATAGAAAGGCGGTTAAGCCTAGCAAGTAATCATAGATAGGGACCTTACTTATACTAGCTCCTCTCCTTCTCGCAGGATAAAGCATGTAAGCAGTAAGTAGGAGAAGACCTAGAAGAAAAGCCATACTTTGCTGTATGTCTGGAGCATATAATAAGGCCTTCACATCAAAACCCAGGTTCTTTAGGATGGTGTAAAGAGCGAAATTAAGACCCATAACAACAAATATCTCATAGAATGCAAATATGAAGGCTAGAACTAACACAAGCACTCGTAACCATCTAGATAAAGTTCTCTCAATAACAAAAGCTTCAGCCATCTCCAGCACCTCAGAGTTAGGTATAGTAAGGTTAAGGTAAAGCTTTATAACCCTATCTTTTTAAGTGAGGCTATGAAGGTTTAGATTACTTAAAGAATAATTAGATTTGTTGTTTACATCCATCAAGGTTTGCTGTATGACATTACTTAACAAGAACTCAATTAGTGAGATTTTTACGCATGTAGCTATTAATACCTTATCCCCTTTCACCTCGTAACCATTGATATAGAGCTCCGGCTTAACTCGGTACTTGAGGTCTATATAAAGGTATTTCACATTTAGCTTCTCCCCCTCAATTATAAACGTTGTGTTCATCCTTCTATAGTTTGTAATATCATTGATTCTTGAAGGTAGTCCTGCTCCATAACCAGGCCATTCAAACCTTTTCAGCTCTATGCTACAATCATGAATTCTATACTCTTCAATTATTTCTGTGAGTTCTACGCTGTGAATATATTTCAGGGTTACAATAATTTCTTTTGTGAGTAGGTAAATAGCGGTCTCGTTATCGATACTTATTTTGTTAACCTCTATAAGTGGTGTAAGTAGGGTTGGAGGAAGTAATAAGAAAAGTGTAAAAAGTAAAAATATTCTTTTCTTCATGATTTCTTTATTTGTGTGAGACCATGGCGCTAGGGTCTAAGTTCTGGTGGTACTCTAATTCCTCTCTCCTCAAAGAATTTTATGGCACCAGGGTGTAGAGGTATTGGCATTCCTTCTAATGCTGTTTCAAGCTTTATATCCTTTGCTCTTGCATGAGCTTGTTGAAGCTCATCAATATGGTCATACATGGTCTTAAGTATTGTGTAGACTACGTCGTCTGGTACATCAGCTCTTGTTGCAAGCATGGCCATAACTGCAAGGGTCTTAACATCCCTATCGAGACCTGTGTATGTGCCTTTGGGAACTACAAACCTTGTGAAGAATCTGTAGCCTTGTTGCTGAAGGGCTTGATACACTTCATCTGGTACCTCAACCAGGTTGATGGGTACAGTAGCTGATAGCTCCATTATAGCAGCTGTTGGTATACCTGCAACAACAAATGCAGCATCTATCTGTCCAAGCCTTAACGCTTCAGCTGCTTGCCTAAAGTCTAGGTATTGAGGCGTTATCTTATTCCATAGCCCAGCAGCTTTAAGTATTATCTCCGCTTCTACAACTGTGCCACTACCACTAGCTCCAACAGCAACTCTCTTACCTGCTAAATCGTACAAGGTCTTAATACCGCTATCAGCTCTAACAACAATTTGTATAATCTCTGGGTATAGAATAACCAAGCCTCTTATGGTTATTACTGGAGAGCCGTTAAACATGTAGATACCTTTATAGGCATAGTAAGCAATGTCATTCTGAACAAATATTAAGTTGGCATCTCCTGCAGCTAGAGCTCTCACATTTGCTACTGAAGCACCACTTGTGGATACAGAAGCTGTTATCCTATCTCCTGCATACTTATTGAGGAGTTCAGAAAGTTTAACTCCGATAGGGTAGTAAACACCTCCAGTACCTCCAGTAAATATCACTAGCTTATACGGGGCTTTAGGAGCTTGAGTAGTTAAAGCAATGTATACAACTATTCCTACCACAATAATAGCTATCGCTATAGCAATAGCTACAACAGTTTTTGAAACTCCTTTCTGTAAGAGCATCATTACAGGTGAACACCTCTTAAGAAAGATTACATGAGTACAAACCAATATAAACTTTTCCTAAATTGAGTACAAAACCTTTACAATACCTCCTTGCTTAAGCACAGCTACGCTACTAGATCTTCTGAGGACTAGGGATAGCTTGAATGCGTCGTGTCCCCTTATGTTGAAGGTATTTACAAGGATGTATCTCACTGGCTCTGCATACTCCTTAGAACCTATATCGAATGAATTGCTTCCATAAACCTCTCCATTTATGCAAAGAACTAGCGTATTGTACTTCAGGTTGTACTGCTGAGCAATTATCTTCGTTGTTAGGTACACCTCCACGACTTCACATGGAAGGTTAAATGGATTTGCAAGCTCCTTAGCCTTACCCATCAAGTCAATCATCTTGCCAACAATTTGGAGAAGCCCTACTAGAACAAACCTCGTTCTCATAACACTCACACATAGCTTGAGCACCCAAGGTTTTAAACCTCTTGAGATGCAATAGCGCATTGCTTCCATTAACATCTCTCGTAATCACTATCAGAATTAATTCGATGTAACCTCCTATACTGCTTCAAGCAGGTTACACAAAAGCTAGTAGTAGGTACTTTGAGGGATATCGATAAGATAAAGATTGATATGAGTGATATACGTCAATAAAGTAGGTATTGAAGAGCATTAGAGCGAAACGTTAGAAGATGACTCTACTAATGGGTATAGCATCTCACAGCATAGTTTTGGTGAAACCTGCTTATGAGAAGATTGACAAGTTCGACAAAAGTGTGTGGCTCAAGCTTTAGCAAACATAATCACATATACATTGAATTGATTAGCACATTATCTCACTAACAAGAGCAATATTAGTTTTTAGCTTTGTTACAGAATTCAGCATTTTGCTGAAAGGTGATCAATTACTTGAGGCCTGCTCTAGTAATATTAATGGTTTTAGCGATACTGCTTGCACTAGGGCTACTACTTATACACGTGTATATATCCGCACCTTCACCTGCAAGACCTATGTACACACCTACATCAACTTTCTCCACACCTTCAATTACTCCACATACTGATATTCGTCAGCAGGT
>JAPYWC010000031.1 GCA_028276605.1 Desulfurococcales archaeon | reverse complement strand
GTTAAGATAGGGCTATTCCAGGACCCAGCAACAGGAAAGTACTTCAGAGCAAAAGTACCAGACGACTACCCAGAATGCGGCTAAACAAGATAGATTACCACAGTTGAACATGAAATAAAAACAAAATTATTTTTTATCTTCTGTTCCTTTTCGTTTTCTTTAGTCGCTTGACGCCGGGTTCAAAGCCTTGGTTTACGTAGGTAAGCTTGCACAGTTTCTGAGAGTTGTGAAACCATATAAGGAAAAGGACATTGTAGTTAGGTCTCCCTACGGTAACTTCAACATAGTATTTGTAGCTTGGCTTTATAGTGAGCTTGCCAAGAAGGGGTACAGACCCTGTCTTTATGGAGCGGAAGAGTTCTTGAGCAATACTAAGCATTTGTGTGGAATCGAGTACCCTACAACTCCCTGTCAAGATGTAGATGTGGCTATAGCTGTTGGCGAAGCGGATCTGCTAACAGCATTTGATTCTAATGCCACTACACGCATCTACATAGTTTTTAGAGGTTCGTTAAAGCGTAGAGAGGGTGTTAGGAAGCGTAGAACTTACTATGTTAGGAATGTTGGAGGCGGCGTCTATGTAATTACTAGGAGGGTTGGTGGTGAAGCTCCAGAACTTTACGCTGTAAAGGTTGAGAAGTGCTCCTTACGCGACTACTCAATACCTCAAAGCGTTGTCGATGTTTATTCGATTCTTCGTGAAGTTGTGCAACTGTATGGAGGCTCAATTAAGGCTTCAGAATTCCTTAAACACCTTGTTAAAGCTAGAGGCTTTGATAGGGAAGGAGCATTAAACGCAATAAGGCTTGCTATAAAGCTTGGGCTTGTGAAGTACTTCGGAGGTTATCTAACACCGCTGTGAGTTAAAGCCCTGAATAAATTTTTATCTGCATTATACTTAGAAAAGTTTCGCTGAGGTGCGCTGTTATTGGGTGGTATACTAGCTGTTCTATCTCCTTCTAAGAGAAACGTTGTTGAGCACGTTATTAGGGGGTTAAAGCTTCTTGAGTACAGAGGTTTTAGTGGTAGTGGTATTGCCGTTCTTCAGGGCAATAAGATTGCTGTGTATAAGGATGCTCAGCGAATAGATGTTGTAGCTGAGAAGTTCAGCCTTAGAAACCTAAGCTCGTGGATGGCTCTAGGGCACACAAGGTATGCTACTCACGGCAAGCCTCACGCTGATAACACACAACCTCATACTGATTGCAGTGGCGGCATAGCCGTTGCTGAGGATGGGGCTATAGCAGGTTATGAGCTATTGAGGGATTCGCTGATTGTTGAAGGACATAAGGTTGTATCTAGATGCGACGCTGAATTAGTTGCTCACCTTATTGAGAGAGAGCTTTGGAATGTGAAGAACTTTAAGGAGGCGTTTAAGAGAGTTGTTGCAAAGCTTGAAGGATTCTTTAGTGTAGCTGCTATAGACTCGTCATGTAGATGCATAGCTGCATACACACGTGGACCACCACTATACATAGGGGTGTCGCAAGACTTCATAGCGGTATCGTCAGGTAAGGCTGCAATGCTAGGCCTTGCCGATAAATACTTCAAGCTTGGTGAAGGTGAGGTAGCTATAGTTAGCGAAGATGGTGTGAAGGTTGAGACATTAGATGGTATAGGAATAGAGAAGACATTTTCACCATTAGATGTGGATCCTAGGTATGCTGACAAGGATGGGTATCCACACCACATGCTGAGAGAGATTTACGAAGTACCGGAAGCGTTGATGAGAACTCTTTACTCTATTCAGGAGAAGTACCTGGAGTTTGCAGCAAGACTTGTAGCTGAAGCTGAGAAAGTATTTATGATAGGAAATGGTACAAGTCTTCACGCAGCTTACATAGGCTCTTACTACCTCACAGAACTAGCTGAAGTAACACCAATTGTTGTTAGTGCAGCTGAGTTCCCACTATACCATGTTAGTAATGTGGAGCCAGGAACAGTTGTTATAGCGATTTCTCAGTCTGGTGAAACAGGTGACGTAATAACCTCTGTCTTCGAGTCTAAGCTAAGGGGTGCAGCAGTCCTGGCCATAACGAACTATATAGGGTCTAGACTATCCAACCTTTCAAACCTTTACTTACCTATAGGGGCAGGACCCGAGCTTGCTGTTCCTGCTACAAAGACATTTACATCAACGTTACTAGTACTCTATCTACTAGCGTTAAGAGCCGCTCTCTACAAAAAGCGTATTGGTGCTGATGAGTATAGGGCTGGTGTAGAGGATGTTAAGAAGCTTAGTAGAGAGCTTAGGGAGAAGCTTCAATCAATTGAAGGAAGTGCTGAAGCAGCTGCAAAAGCTCTTGCAACCTGTAGAAGCGGTTATGTAGTTTCTAGAGGTCTTACGTATCCACTTGCACTTGAGGGTGCTCTTAAGCTTAAGGAGGCTGCATACATTCATGCTGAGGGTATTGAGGCTGGAGAGTTCAGGCACGGTCCTCAGACAATACTTGAGAAAGGCATATTTTCAATATTTATAATGCCTGTTGAAAAGCAGGCTCTTCAGGCAACCTATGCACTGCTAAGTCTTTCTATAGAGAAGGGGGCTACAACAGTTGCTATAGGCTTTGAACATGATCAGAAGCTTGAGGAAATGAGTGAGGTAATAAAGGTTCTGGTACCCTATGCAACAAGGCACTTAGCACCAATAGCTCTTGCTATACCTCTGCAGTTCATAGCTTACAAACTTGGAGTAATACTGCAAAGACCAATTGATAGCCCTAGGTACTTATCAAAAACTGTTCACTGACACCCAATTCACTTGGAGAGCACTGCATCACAGGGTTACAAAACTATGGTTGTCCTATCCCCAGAAACACTACTACAGCTATTTGGACTGAGACCCGAGGATGTTGATTGTAGTGGGGTAAGACTACACCTGGACAAGGTATTCGTATTCAAAGGTTCAGGATCCCTTAGGGTAAGCTCTAAGGTTGTTGCGGATGTTGAAGAAATTAAGGATGAAAACGGAATCTACTACCTGAAGCCAGGAGCATACAAAATTAGGTACAGAGAGGTGGTAAAGGTTCCCCCAGATATGATTGCTCTGGCGATACCCAGATCAACACTGCTAAGATCTGGAGCAACACTATTTACTGCTGTCTGGGATCCTGGATATGAGGGGCGTGGCGAAGGTTTACTAGTTGTTTTCAATCCCTACGGAGTAGAGATTGAACGTGGAGCTCAGATAGCTCAACTAGTTTTCATAAGGCTTGATAGGGAGACAAAGTTTGTATATAGAGGTTCTTATCAAAGAGAAAACATATAGATGCTAACAGCTTTCTGCTACTTCTTAGTGATGTCTATGCCTAGATCCTTAGCTACTTGCTCCAAAAGCTTCTTCTTTAACTCAGCATCGTCAATAACGCTCATTGCTTGGAGCAATGCTAATGCTCTAAGGCTTCTCCTTAGAGTAGCGCTTAAGTCATCTATGGAGTCCCTAACCTCCCTAACACCCTGAATTACTTGAAGCATAAGCTCTTGAAGATGACCTAGCTGGTGAGCTATAACTCCTAGATCTACCTCATGCTCGTGGCCATATCCATGAGCTTCATGTGCCTCCACAACCTCTTCTTGTTCATGTTCATGTTTCTCTGCTTCTTCCCTCATTATCTCTTCGCTTATCTTCCTCAAATCCTCTTCGCTCTTAGGAATCTCTAACCTGCTTATCTTAACCATCTCCTAGAACACCGAAACAGGGAGATTAATTCCTAACACAGTTAAAAGCTTTGAATAGAATATAACTTAATCTGTTATAACTTAATCCGTTTCTGATACCTTCTCGAATAAGGCATAGAAGAACCCAAATGTTTTGTGTTTATGGGGCCACGCCCTCATTGTACCTGGTATGAATCCTGGGTCATAGGGACCATTTAGTGGTATAAGCCTAACTACATCCTTATACTTGTTAAGTATAGTCTCTACAACATCCTCATTCTCCTCCCTAAAAAGCGAACATGTTGTGTAGAGTATTCTTCCACCCTTCTTAGCCAATTTAATTGCCGTCTCCAACAGCTCTATCTGAAGTTTTTGAAGCTCCTGAATCTTCTTATCTGTTATCCTCCACCTAAGCTCCTGGTTCTTCATAATCGTACCGCTAGCAGTGCAAGGAGCATCAAGAAGAACCTTATCGGCAATGTTAGTTCCTATAATCTTAGGTGCCTTCCTAACGTCTTGCTTATAAATCTTTACTATTTCTATACCTGTCCTCTTGAGAAGCTCCTCCATCCTCTTAATCCTCAAGTCATCAATATCAAAAGCGTGTATCACTCCCTGGTTCTTCATAAGCTCGGCCATGTGCTCTGTCTTACCTCCTGGAGCTGCACACATATCAACTACTACCTCACCAGGCTTAGGATCAAGTATTATTGCTGCTAATGCGGCTGCCTCTTCCTGAATCACTATCTTCCCCTCATTGAATAGCCTCGATTTCGTGAAGTCGTAGGGCCCCTTAAACTTGATAACTGTTGGAACAACCTTGCTTACTGTAGGTTCTACACCTTCCTTCTTAAGGGTTTCGATAACCTCTTCAACACTGCTCTTCAGTGTGTTTACCCTTATACTTATTGGGTATACACGATTAAATTCCCTCAGTATTGCTTTAACCTCCTCCTTACTCAACAGCTTCAGCAACCTCGATATTATAGTCTCTGAAACCATGTATCTATACTCCCACTTCTCTATAAGCCCCTTAGGCTCCCACCTGTAGGTAGCGATCTTGTCAACAAGTTCCCAGAAGTACATACCTACATAAGGGTGTGTAGTATCTGAAAGAAACTTTGCTATCCTCTTCTTGAAGTAGTTAACAAAGGTATACTTGATATCCCCGTACTTAGGCTCCTTAACAAACTTCTCAAAAACAAGAATCTCAATAGCAACTCTAAGGGCTGCCCTTAGCCAGGGATCCAATATCGCTACGTTCTGAACACCAGTTATTTGAGCTGCTATCCTATCTATGATTCCTATCCTTCTCCAAATGTCGTAGTATATTGCTGTAAGTATTCTATCCTTAAATGTGCCTGCAATACCATACTCCTCAAATACATCCCTCTTAGCCTGCTGACTAGGCTTAATCTCCTCGCCCAGCTTAACAGCCTTCACAAGTGCCTCTAAATCTCTTGCAGTTACCATTACCACGCTCATTCTTGATATACCCACTTCTGCGTAGCTTCACCATCTTTAAACAGAAAAGTGTTTTGAGAGTAGAAAACCCAAAAAGCTTTTCAGATATAAATTACTGTTGCAAGGGTGTTTAGTTGTTTGTTTCAGCTAAGGAGTGGCATTAGAAGGGTTGGTGTTGCAGGATTAGTTGTAGAGAGGATTGGTAAAGCTGGGAAGATTGTAGAGGACAAGACTTTTGCTGAGAGGTACACTCTTTTCTATGGCTACCCAAAGAAGCGTGTAGTTACAAGAGCTAGGCTTATTTATATTGACCCTCCACTTATTAGAGGTAAAGCAGTTAAAGCTGCAACAATGGTGCTTCACCAGCCTGTCATAGTTATTGTGAATGCTGAGTCTAGATGCATTACTCGAGACGTTGTTGAAAAAGCTTTAAGCTCTATTGAGTTAGGCGAACAAAGCATTCTCCTTCTAGTACCCTACACAACTAAAAGCCTTGAAGATGCTTACACAAGGGCTCTAGATATTTTGAAGAAGTTCCTGCCTGAAGCTTCCATGCTTCCTCCGCACCCATCATACTCCCTAATCATTGGTCTGAGGAAGTACTTGAACGTGGAAGCAGAGACCCTGTGGAGCTATGAACACCTAGCAGTCTTCGCATCCATTATAAGCGGTAATAAGAGGATTAAGGTGGGTTCCACGAAATGCGTAGATGATGTTCCCGCCATATTCAGCGGCCAAGCCCTAAGGTATGTAAGATCTTTAGCAAAAAGCATTATTAATCTTGCTGTAAAGAAGGGTACTTTGAGTAAGAGTAGAGCTGAAGAAGCCCTTAAAGTCATTGAGGAGGAGCTACATTGAGAATTCTACTAGCAGTTAGCAAGAATATGTTTAGAAGTATAATTGATGCTCTCTCAGCGGTTAAGCCAACTCCAAAAATCATTGTCACGAGTGACGACGAGGATGTCGAGGTTTTAAGCCTTCAGCTAGGCTACGAGTACAAAAGGCTTAGAGATATAGAGGTAGCCGAGAACTTAACAGATGTTGATATAGCCATACTTGCTCTAGACAATGACTACGCCAATATATCCCTGCTAAAGCAGATTAAAGGCGCAGGCATACCAATTGTTATAGCAGTGCTTCACAACAAAGAGAATAGGGCTACGTTTATAGAGGAAGGCGCGAGCTTTATCATAGACGTTGACAGCTACCTTCAAACCAGCATAACAAGCCTTTTACTACCTGATACATGGATCACAGTAACCCCCATAACACCATTACAGAAATTCGTTGTTGCAGTCTATAGGGTTCTTAGGAGAGGATTACTAGGTATATCAATAAATGATGTAGAGTCTGCTGTTAAAGGCTTACACATATATTTAGAGCATTTCAATAGATTTGGAACAAGAGCAGAAAATCCCGCGATCTCACCAGGTGATTTCATTATTGTTGCAGGGCTTGAAAATGATGTGAAGAAAGCTATCAATGCAATTGAGATGCTTTTTAGAAAGGTTGAGGAGATGCATGCCTCAAGAATCTCTCAGCAGATTAGATTGAGAGAGTATGGGTAGAAACATATGGATGAAGTAATAAGTATCCTGAGTTCAGTAGCACCACTACTCCATAGAATCCTTGCTGCAACAATCATTATTGTTGCTACATACCTACTAACTAAAGTTCTTGACAAAATTATAGGTGCGTTTGTTAAGGGTGTTGAGACAGAGTTTATAGCCAGACTCTCTGCTATGCTAAGGCTCTTTCTCTACATACTCGCTATACTCATAGCTGCTTCAATACTTGCACCAGAAATAATCCTGTTCTCAATAATGGTCCTACTAATTGGGTTAGCACTCATTGTAATGTTTTACGATGCTCTTAGAAATCTCGGTGCGGAGCTATATATTAGATCTAGAGGCATCGTTAGGAAGGGTGATTGGATAGAGGTTGATGGTCGTGAAATACGTGTGCTGGATCTAGATGATTTTGGTGTTTGGGGTGAGACAGTAAACTTTGAAAGGGTATTCATACCCTACTCAAAGCTTATCAATAGCGTAATAGTCAATAGGCTTACGGTACTAGGTCTTGTAAGTAGGGTGAAGGTGCAGGCACCATTAACGTATAGTGTTGATGCTATTAGATCCGCTATTGAAAAGGCTCTTTTAAGTATTAAGGAAGAGCTTGCCACGGAACCCGAGGTCAAGTACCTTGGCAGTACTGAAAACATGCACAACTTCATTATTGAGATTAGAGTAATCAACTTTAGGAAGCTGAACAGAATCATCACCTCCTTTGAGTCT
>JAPYWC010000030.1 GCA_028276605.1 Desulfurococcales archaeon | reverse complement strand
ATGTTCTGTCAAAGGGCTTTCACATAGATAAAAGACCTTTGTATAGCTATAGAAACATTGAGATTGTAAAGAATGTGGCACCTAATGCGGATTCCTCAGTCCTTGTAAAACTTGGTCATACACAGGTACTGGTAGGGATAAAACTTGAGGTTGGCCAACCTTTTCCGGATAATCCAGATGAAGGCGTATTAATAGTGAATGCTGAGTATGTTCCGGCTGCATCGCCAAGTTTTGAACCTGGACCACCAGACGAAAATGCGATTGAACTTGCCAGGGTGATAGACCGTTCCCTTAGAGAACCACGCGTAGTAGCACTAGATAAACTAGCTATCATACCTGGAAAGAAGGTCTGGGTTATATGGCTTGATATATACATACTTGATCATGACGGCAACCTTGTTGATGCATCAATGATTGGAGCTATGCTAGCATTAGCACAGTTAAAGTTGCCACGGATTGATGTAGATCCAAATACAGGGGAAATAAAGATAGATAAGTCGGTGCGGGAAACCCCCTTACCATTAAATAGATATGTAGCAACAGTTACTGTGTATAAAATCGAAGACATTCTATTGATTGATCCTACAGCTGAGGAAGAGGCTCTGGCGACAGCAAGCATAACCATGGCTATAACTGAGGAAGGAAACATTGGTGGTATACAAAAAAGAGGGCTTGGATACTTTGAGGAAAAGGAGTTTGACCGTATAGTAGAAATAAGCTTGTCCAAGGGTAAGGAACTAATACAGATGATTAAACAATACGCCATGCAAAAGTAGGATAGTAAAAGCTTTTTAATTTCAGACCTACTACCTATGTGCTTAGAACACATTTAACAAGGTGTTAAAGCTGTGGGACGAACAAAAGTTGTTGGAATAGCAGGTAGGTTTGGAGCAAGATATGGATCAACTTTAAGAAAGAAATGGAAAGAGGTGATGGAGAAGAGATATGCAGAATATCAATGTCCATACTGTGGTACTGTAACAGTGTTTGATAGAATAGCCTTCGGTATTTGGCAATGCCCTAAATGTGGAGCGAAATGGGCTGGAGCAGCATATACTCCGTGGACCATTGAAAAGTAGTGAGCCACCTATTTGAGTTACATTAGCTTGCCAAAGCCGTATTTAACTCCTTCTCCTTCATTAAATTATGAGAAGCACTTTACAGCATCAGGATTCACAACCTATTACATGAGTATTCTGTTTATATTGAATAGGTGATATAATATATACAAGGTATTGATAACAACATCACATAGACCTACTAGAAATACTCGAAGATTCGTAAAGGTACTTTCTAAGGTAATACCTTACTCAAAGAGGGTGAATAGGGGTAAGCTAACATTAAAGCAGCTTGCATTGCAGGCAATAGATTTAGGTTTCAATGCCATTATTGTTGTAAGGAATAGGAAAGGTAATCCAGGCTATATAGACTTTTACACTGTGACGCCATCAGGCGAACTAATTAAAGAATGTACACTAAAAGTATGTGGATACACAATACCCTCAGATTATAAAAAGCTTACACAGGCAACAAAAGTTGTTCTTAACTTAGAAGAAATTTTACAAGAAAGTAAGCAGCAAAACAGAAATGAACAAACAGACGAGCTTAAAACTTTGGATTGCATAATCAAAATGTTCAATGTTATAATGTCTACAGGAAGAGATAGGCACAGCAACATATCTGGAGGCATATGTATGCACATTACTACATCACATAAGGAAAACGAGCATAAGAAAGGTGAGATTTTTGATGTGACTTTTACAAGATGTGATAACAATAAAATGCTCTTCAGGATAAGTATATGTAGCTCATCAAGAATGTCACAAGTAGTTACAGCTTAATTGTTTCCACTATATAAGTGCATGACCTATGTTATTGCATTATTTACTGTTTATGTTTATAATTTAATTATTTGTCTACTACAAACACGTTATGGGCTACGAGGTAAGTGATTATAGATGGAGCTGGGCTACAAAGGGGAAGTAATAATTAATTTCATTAATGATGAGTGCAGATTAACTGAAGATATCTTTAGAAGTCTCTATGCAGAAGTTGTAAATCCTGTTAATATTAGGAAGTTAAAGGCATATATATCGATTGATAAATGTTCAATTAAAATCAATGTAGTTAGTGATAAGATGAGTCATTTACGTGCATTTGTAAATTCAATTCTATACCTCTTAAACACCGCCATTGAAGTTATTCAAGTAAGCTTAAAAATAGATGAGAATAATACCATGGCACTACAAAAGCAAATAAAGTAAAGTTAACACTAAATAATTATGTTGTGAGAAGTAATATAGGTAGTTTAGGTGTTTTAAGGATGGCCGAAGTTATACCTCCAGACATTCAACAACAAGTAGTAAAATACCAGCAGCTACAGGCACAGCTAAATCAGGTCTTAACTGAAAAAAGTGTTTTGGAGCAGGAGCTAAGGGAAATCAATAGAGCTCTAGAGGTATTGAAGGATGTTCCTCCAAATGCTGATATCTATAAATTTGTTGGCCATATTCTTGTGAAGGTGTCTAAAGAAAGTGCGGAAAAAGAGCTTACTGAGAGAAAGGAACTTCTTGAGTTAAGGTTGAAAACCTTATCTAAACAAGAAGCACTAATAAGGCAACAACTAAGTGAGATTCAATCTAGGTTGACTCAATATATTGCATCTGTTCAGAAGAAATAGCGCGAACCTAGGCAGGGCTTAACAGGGCTGTTTATCTACATGAGTAGATGTTGCATATCATGAAGAAGCGAGTAGAGCTTAACTTAGATTTAAAGAGAATTCAGGTAGAGGATTTAGCGCAAATAGCGCAATTAATGGAGGAAGAGATACTAAAACATTTGCAACAAGTGCTAGGGGATAGATTAACAGACTGTAATATTACAATAGGTGCTGAAGTAAAAAACGAAGAGTTAGTTATCTCTGTCGATGTTGAGGTGAAGGCATATTTTCTCAGTAACATAGATCTAGGTACAGTAATTGATAGTGCGATAAGGAGGGCCTATAATGCAGCAGAACGGTTTCTTACAAGATTTAGAGCAGAACATAGAACAGATACTATCAATAATGAAACAAGCACGGAACGTTGTTATAGCAACACATGTTAACGCGGATCCCGATGCAGTAGCTTCAGCATGTGTATTTAATAGTGTTGCAAAGGCGTTAAACAAGGATGCAAATGTATACATATTGATTCCTGAGGGCATAAGTAGAGAGGGCAGAGGACTTCAAGAGCTATGCAACGAGATTGGTGCAAATATTAAGATTGTGAAGAATTTATCGGATTTGAGAGAATTTGCTGAAGAGATGTTTGAACTATGTATCATTACAGACACTGCATCACTGGAACAGCTAAGGTTTGTAAAGGACTTAGTGATTAGCAGGTGTAGTTTCATAACTATTGTGGATCACCACAGATTTCAGGAGCTAATAGGTTTTAAGGATGATCAGAAAGTAGTTAAGGTTGTAGATGAAGAGAATTTCAGCTCCAGCTCAGAGTTAGCATTTCTCTTTCTTGAAAAAGTTAAGGAACGCATTGGTGAGGATGAGCTACGGAAAGTGCTTACAATAACTCTTGCGGGTATTATAGCAGAGACAAAGAGGTTTCAGAGAATTGCAAAGGAAACGTTCTCCATAGCATCAAAGATTGTAAAGTATGGTGCAGACTATGAAAGAGCCTTGAAGAGCCTTGCATCTGAGAAGCACCCTTCAAGTCGTATAGCTAGGGTAAAGTGTATTTTAAGGCACCGTGGTTTTAGGATAAGGATTAAGGGGCAGGATATATTTGTTGCAGTCTCAGGTGTAGGAGCATACGAATCTGACTGTGCTTCTGCTCTAATTTCAATAGGCTATGACATTGCCTTCGTGTTTACCGAAGATGAGAAGCTGAAAGCGCTTAGGCTTATCTACAGAGGGAAGGATGATGTTATTGAACAAACAGGTCTTGACATGTTTAATAATATCGTTAAAAAGCTTATAGATGAATTTGGTGGTAGTGGTGGAGGACATAAATCAGCTGGAGGAGCAATTCTCAGAACCTACGATCTCAAATCAGCGGTTATGCAACTAATTAAGGTTTTGAACTCTATTAGTGAGATAGGAGTTGTAGAGTTTGCAGAAGAAAAGATATAAAAAGGCGTTGTAGAGAATGCCTGTAGTCTATGTGGATGAGAGAGAGCGTAACTCAAAGGTGCCTCAACTTCTTATGCAAAAAGGGGTTACTATAATATACAAATTTCTTGAGGTTGGCGACTACATTGTATCTAATAGAGTTGGTATAGAAAGGAAATCGGCAACAGATTTCGCTAAATCTATTGTTGATGGTAGGCTCTTCGACCAAGCTTCAAGACTTAAAGCTGCTTTTGAGAAACCTATCATAATTGTTGAGGGAAGCATTTTCAAAGCGTCCAAGGAAGTCAATCTAAGAAGATCAGCTCTCGTAGGCGCATATCTTGCGCTAGCACTTGACATGGATATAACTGTGATAAATACACTAAATGAGGAGGAGACTGCAGAAGTAATAAAAAGGATTGCTTTAAGGGAGTCAGAAAAAGGTCATGGCAAAGGCATTGCCACTATTAAGAGACCCGTACAAAAACCTACATCAAGCGATGTAACTGAATGGCAACTTTACATTCTACAAGCCTTTCCTCATATTGGTCCTAAGATAGCTGTAAGAATTTTAGAGCGATTTGGTTCAATTGTAAACTTCTGCAATGCTTCGCTTTCTGAACTAGCAAGAATTGAAGGACTAAGTGAAAGCAAAGCAGCAGAGATTTACAGAATACTTCATGCAGTCTACAAGGAGTTCAAAGGTTCTGAGCAAACAAAATCAGGTCATAAATCGCTTGATGATTACCTTAAGCAGCAATAGCCTTTAATACCTTCTACTACGTTAGATTCCTGACTTGTGATTCGTGATTAGTGCAAAAATTATTAAGCTTAAAGAGGTGAAGATATAGAGTAACACAAAGGGTAAGCTTCAATGAGAATTGTAAAAACAGTTGATCAAATATTAAAGATAATGAATAACCCAGAACAGATCAGGAACATAGGTATTATAGCGCATGTAGACCACGGTAAAACAACAACTACGGATAGCCTACTAGCAGCTGCAGGACTAATATCACCAAGACTAGCAGGCCAAGTTCTGGCAATGGACTTCCTAGATATAGAGCAGAAGAGGCAGATGACTGTAAAGGCTGCTAATGTTAGCTTATATCACGAGTATGAAGGAAGGCCATACGTTATTAACTTGGTTGATACTCCAGGTCATGTTGACTTTACTGGCAAAGTTACTAGAAGCCTTAGAATGATTGATGGAGCGATAGTGGTTGTCGATGCTGTTGAGGGTGTGATGACACAGACAGAGACCGTTTTAAGACAAGCCTTGGAGGAGAGGGTAAGACCACTACTATTCATAAACAAAGTTGATAGGCTAATTAAGGAGCTTAAGATGGGCCCTGATGAAATTAAGCAGAGATTCATTGAAATAATTAAAGAGGTAAACAGCCTAATTGAAACTTATGCTGAGCCAGAGTTTAAGAAGAAGTGGTTACTAGATCCTGCCCAAGGCATGGTAGCTTTCGGCGTTGCTAAGGATGCTATTGGGCTAACGGTACCGATGAGTAAGAGGAAAGGTATAAAGATTGATGATCTAATTGAAGTGTATTCTAAGGGAGACAAAGAGGCTCTAGAGGAATTAAAGAAGAAGATACCATTACATGAAGCCTTATTGGATATGGTCGTGAAGTTTGTTCCTAACCCACGTGAGGCGCAGAGGTATAGAATTCCAAAGATTTGGAAGGGAGATCTAAACTCAGACATTGGAAGAGCATTGTTGGAGGCAGATCCTGATGGACCGTTAGTGTTCTTTGTGTGTGATATGCGTTGGGATCCACATGCAGGATTTGTTGCTACTGGTAGGGTATTCTCAGGAACAATTTATGGAGGACAAGAGGTATACTTGATTAATGCAAAAACTGTGCAGAGAGTTCTTCAGGTAAGCATATACATGGGTCCATATAGGGAAGTTGTAGATAGAATACCGGCAGGTAATGTAGCAGGTGTGCTAGGGCTAGAGCTTGCTAGATCAGGTGAGACGGTTGTTGATGTGAGGCTCAAGGATGTTATGGTGCCGTTTGAGAGAATGAGATACATATCGGAGCCTGTAGTGACAATGGCTATTGAGCCCAAGAAAACCACAGACTTAACAAAGCTTATTGACGCTCTAAAGAAGATGAGTATAGAGGATCCAAACCTAGTTGTTAAAATAAATGAAGAGACTGGTGAGTACCTAATATCAGGTATGGGTCACCTCCACTTAGAGATCGTCCTAACATTGTTGAAGGAGAGATTTGGACTAGAAGTAGAGACTACACCACCAATAGTAGTTTACAGAGAGACTGCTAGAGAGAAAAGCCAGATATTTGAAGGTAAGTCGCCTAACAAGCATAACAAACTATACATCAGTATAGAGCCTCTAAACGAGGAAACAATTAGATTAATACAGGAAGGAGTTGTAACCGAAGACATGGACCCATATAAGAGGGCTAAGATACTGCGTGATCAGGCTGGATGGGACTATGATGAGGCAAAGAGGATATGGGCAATAGATGAAAACATAAACATACTAGTAGATAGAACATCTGGAGTTCAGTACCTGAAGGAGGTTAAGGATACAATAATACAAGGTTTCAGATTAGCAATGAGGGAGGGACCACTAGCTGCAGAACCTGTTAGAGGATTAAAGGTCATTCTACACGATGCTGTGATACACGAAGACCCAGCTCACAGAGGACCGGCACAGATTTATCCAGCTGTAAGGAATCCAATATTTGCAGCTATCCTTACATCAAGACCTACACTACTTGAACCTCTGCAGAAGCTTGAGATAAAGTTCCCAATGGAGTATATGGGTTCGGTAACAGCAGTTTTGGCGAAGAGGAGAGGAAGAATAATTGAAGTAATGCACTTAGCAGGTAACATAGTTAAGCTAATAGCAGAAATACCTGTTGCAGAATCAATGGATTTAGCAAATGAGCTTAGAAGTGCAACAGCAGGAAAAGCATTCTGGGGCATAGAATTCAGTAGATGGGCTCCTGTACCAGACAGCATGTTACTAGACCTAATTAGGAAGATTAGGCAGAGAAAAGGTTTGAAGCCGGAACCACCAAAGCCAGAAGACTTCCTATCACCATAGAACAAATTAAAATTAATTACATTATTTTATTTTATTGACTACGTGCTTTACACGAAATCTATTCTATGCATTTATGGCAATTACTTTCAATGCATATATTTAAATTTCTAATTGGTACAGTATTTCTGGGTAAAGCAAAGGAGAAAGAGTAGTGTAGAGTGGTGAATAGGGGGAATTTAATGATGGTTGTAGATAATTCGAAAATAAGTGATGTTGTCGGTATTACGGTAAAAGCTTTTAGACTGAACAAAGATGCTTCAAGAGTTGTACTAATGAATATTCAGAAGAATTTCAGCATTCTTGTAGCTCGTGGAGTAACGAATGTTAAAGTGATGGACTTTTGCGGTACTCATGAATGGACTATAACATACTATGGTATTAGATCGCTTATGCCTAGAGGTGTAGAACTTATAGCAGGTCCTGGTTGCCCCGTTTGTATAACACCCGCTACCTTTGTTGAAGAAGCTATAAAGCTTGCTTTGGATGGTATAAGAGTTTATGTGTTTGGCGATGCATATAAGCTTCCAACAACATCACTTAAAAAACCTCGTTCGCTCTTTGAAGCAGCAGCTATGGGTGCAAACGTAAAGGTTGTGTATAGTTTTCTTGACGCAATAAAGGATGCGAAAGAGTATGGTAAAGAAGCTTTATTCCTTGGAATAGGTTTTGAAACTACGGCACCTTCCTATGCTATACCATTTAAGCACGGTATTGTGCCCAAAAACCTAAAATTCCTAAGTGCATTAAGGCTTACTCCTCCTATAATGAGGTACGCACTTGATATTCACATGAAGAGGTACCCCA
>JAPYWC010000029.1 GCA_028276605.1 Desulfurococcales archaeon | reverse complement strand
TGTAAACAGCAACATTAATTAATATTATTGCTAGTGTTGCCCAAGCCCTTTGCCTTCTCCTCTGTACAGGAAGCTCAATTGCATAATCCATTTGCTGCACCATTCCATTGACTAAATCTGATACCATTAAATTCCTCCGAAAAATCAGAATATATTTCTAAATCCTGCTTTTGCTAAGGATTACTTTATACCGAATCGCCTGCTGTGTAAATAGCTATTCCTGCTTCACCCAGAGGAATTCCAGTTGATATAGATATGGGTAGACATTTTGCTACAAGAACAAACACTATAGGCTTCCCTAGCATTGGGGCTATTTCAGATATGTATTCATAGTTAGCCATGCCTTTCGATACAATTACGTCACTGCTGTTGATGAGTTCCCTTGCTTCGCTGCTGAGCTCTTCGATAAATATGCTAGCTGCGTCAGATCCTGTGCTAACAATCTTATCGAAGCTCTCATCAAGTCTTGCAAAGTACGCATCTTCAATCGTTACATCATTTTGAAAAGAACCTCCCTTAACAATGGCATAAACCTTTGCCCCCACATCTCTTAGTACATCGGCCAGTAATCTATCGAATACAGCTTCCCCAGCGTTATCAAGAACTACTGCTATACTCTTCGCTTTAAGCAATATATTTATGGCTGTATCTGTATCGCCCCAAATCCTCAGATTAAGAGCCTTACTCATTAACTCATCTATACTAGGAGGGGTGAAACCCATTACACCAAAGTCCAGCAGGTTTCCAATAAGAGAGAACTGAAGAGCTCTATAAAGCCTTGCCCTTACGTTTTTCTCGCTAAAGATAATCCTCTTTGCCTCTTCATACAATCTAAGAGCCTCCCTGTGAGCATTAACCTTTTCATCAAAGTAAGGATCATTAACACCTGTTACATGCTTAATGTATCTATAGAGCCTTGTTGCTAAAACCGCTGGCATACATGGAGTAACACCTTCTTGACACTCCACCACAAACTTTGAAATAGTATCTAAAATGCTCTTCATAATGGCGATTTTTTCCTCATTGCTAAACCTTGAACCAAGCTTCTCTAAATCTCTATATCTAACATTGACTTGACATACTATGCACTGTGGATGTATTCTCATACTCAACTCCTTCTGCATATTCTCTCATTATCCGGGTAAACGTTTTTCTATGTAGTAGTAACCTATAAGTAAGTATATTGGAAGGAACTCAAGTCTTCCAAGATACATGGCAAGCATAAGCAAAACCTTTACAGCTATGGGGGCAGTTGCCGACGTGATTCCAACCGATAAGCCTACACATGAAAGTGCGCTACTAACCTCAAAGAGCGCGTCAATATAGGTAAACTGAGTAGAGCCATAAACTCTGAGCACCATGTAAGTCGTTACTGATAATACAACTAATGTTATCATATACAGTATTATGTATGACTGTGCAGACACTATGGAATCTTCGTCCAAAACTTCGCGCCCCAAACGCTTAACAATTACACTGCCTTTAGGAAGTACAGACCTCTGTATATCCCACGCAATGGCTTTCACCCCTATCAAGATCCTTCTCGTCTTTATACCTCCAGCAGTAGAAAAAGTTGCTCCACCAATGATCATAGCTATCGTAATAATGAACTTCAATACATCTGGATATGAATACAGCGATGTTGCTATCTGAAATCCTGTTGTTGTATAGCCTGATATAAGATGGTATGTAGCCTCCACTAAATCAATTTTGTATATTTCAGCAGATAATATTGTTGGAATCAACAATATAGCTAGTATTGCGAAGAAGCCTCTTACCTCAGGAGAGTTTATGAAGTCTCTTATGCGTAGTTTTAACAGGTTGTTGAGGTCTTTAAAGTTTTGGGCTCCTAGAACCATTACAACAATTGTTGCTGGTATTGTTGCATATATTCCGTTTGCCACCCAGTAGCCTATACTCATAGATTTTGAGGACATTCCACCTGTTGCTATAGCTGTCATTGAATGCATTATAGCGTCTAACACATTCATTCCAGCGATGAGAAGTAGTACTACTCCTATCAATGTATAAATGCTGTAGATTTTAAAGAGAGTCCTCATAGATTCTCTTATGCTTGGCATGAGTCTAGGTCCTCTCTCTAAGCTATAGACCTTTATCAGGGAAGGGTGCACGTAAGGCAAGATCACGCCGGCTATGACGACAGTTCCTAGCTCACCAAGCCACTGTGTAAGTCCTCGCCAAATATGAATAACGTAAGGTATTACATCTGGATTGCTAAGGATGGAAAGCCCTGTACCTGTAAATCCGCTGAGGGACTCAAAGAAAGCGTCTATGGGGTCTAGACCAAGACTTGCAATATATATTACTGCAGAGGATAAGGGCACAGTAATCCATGTTAAAGCTACAACAAGCATAGCGTCACCCACACTTTCAATCGTGTACCCCTTATTTGTAAGCACTATTGCAAGCCAAAAGAGTAATAGAAGAAGAGAAACCTCTGTAAATTGACTGGCTATCCGTAGCCCTGCAATATCATTTACAATTCTGTAGTAGAGCAAGAATAAGAATCCATTTGCTGTTGCTAACACTGCTATTGAGAAGTTTATCAATGCTATTGCATTAAGAAGTGCCCTAATTTTGCGCACATTATTGCTCAACGCTTGGTACCTCTGAAAAATTCGAGCCGATTATATGAATTAAAAACCTTTAAAAAGGTTGTTTAAAAGAGTCTTTATATAATTTGCTATTGTTCTAGTGGCTTAAACTTTAATCCGTAAACTATTATTCCTTCCTCAGATTCTTCCCAAAGTTTTCTAAGAGTTGCTTCAACAGGCATCCCTATGTAGACTTCCTCAGGCTTTACATCTGTTAATGTTGAGAGAACCTTTACACCGTTTTCAAGCTCTATTAATGCAACAATGATGGGAGATTCGTGCCTATAGTTTTCAGGCACCGTGTACTCTATGGCGAAGCTAATAACTTTTCCTTTCTTAGGTAGCTCAACCCTCTCAACCTCTAGATGTCCGCAGTAAGGGCAGGCAGGTTTTGGTGGATAAAATACCCTTCCACACTTCTTGCATTTTGCTCCCTCTAATCTGTATCTTGCTCCTCTTTCCCTCCAAACACGAGCCGGAGACATCTTCATATACCTTCACCTCTTCAACACAATTACTGATGTGAGGGTCGCTACACCTCCAGTGTTCATTGCTACGCCAATTTCAGCTTTACCAGCTTTTACCCCCGGAAAGTCACCTCTTAGTTGCATAGCTATTTCAGCTACTTGGTATACACCAGTAGCGCCTACAGGGTGTCCTCGTGCCTTTAACCCTCCGCTAAGATTGATAGAAGGTTTGTCTCCTGCAGCAAATCTCCCCTCTTTTATGAGCTTCCACGATTCGCCAAAGTTCGCAAATTTCATGCCCTCAATCGAAAGCAATGCAGTTATAGTGAACGCATCGTGGATTTCTGCAACATCTACATTCCTGGGCTCTATACCAGCCATTTTGTATGCTTTCTCGCTAGCTAATATAATACTCATAGGCTTTAAAAGATCCTCCCTCGATGCAAGGTCTATGCCATCAGAGGCAAGCCCTACGCCAGCTATTTGAACAGGTGTATCTGTGATCTTTCTAGCCACATCCTCTGATGCAAGCAAGACAGCAGCGGCTCCATCACCAATTGGAGCAGAGTCCATGAGCCTAATAGGGTCTGCAATAACAGCAGACTTCAACACATCCTCAACAGTGATCCTATTCCTTAGCTGCGCGTAGGGGTTCTGCGATCCATACTCATGCATTCTAACAGGCCATAAAGCTAGATCCTCTCTCTTAGCCCCATAAGCATGCATGTAAAGCCTCATGACAAGTGCATTTAGAGCCACAAAGCTAGCGCCATAAATTGTTTCATGTTCAAAGTCAGCTGCTTGAGCTAGTGCTGATGTGACTGTTCGTGTTGGATAGTCAGACATTTTTTCAACACCTATAACAAGAACCTGGTCGTAGAGCCCTGATGCTACAAGAGCAAAACCCGCAGCTACAGCGTGTCCTCCACTACCACATGCCGCCTCAACTTTAAACCCTCCTTTACCTCTCAAACCAACAGCATCAGCCACTAGAGCTGCTAGTGAGTCTTGCTGGTAAAGGGAGCTGCTCATCATGTTGCCAACAACTATCGCCTCAGGCTTGAAGTCCTTAACATCATTTACAAGATTCTTAACAGCAAGGTGAGCCAATTCCTGGAACCCTTTATCATAATGCCTATCAACTTTGGTCATTCCGACGCCTACGACATAGACTTTCCTCAGCATACATCACCTCATCAAAGTATACATCACTTAGGCAGGGTTATATAAAGTATATTTTCCTGTTTCACAGTAACTTGTTTGTGGGGATGTCTTAAGTCATGCCCACTGAAGCGAGAATCATAATGATGATTATCGGGGTATAGGAACCCCCCATGCTGAATAATGTAAGGCATTACTGGTACATAGTCAGACCCGATGCTGTTGAAGCGCTTGAGAATGAAACCTTTAGGAGAGTTCTTAGTTGGTACTATGCAGTACTGTTAGAAAACCTTCCAGCGAAGTTTCACATTGTAAAGGTTATTGAGGTTCCGAGCGATATAAGGTTTGAGAGCTGTGATATGGATTGTCTGTGGGGTGTTCATAAGGAGTTGGAGAAAAGCTTTGTATCCCTTTGGAATGAGATTAGAAGGGAGCGGATAAGGTTTGATGAGTTCAAGAAAAGCTATAGAGAGGCTCAGAGAAGCTACCTAGACTTAAAGATTGAAATTGCTCATAGGATTCTAAAGAGTTGCAGGTTCTGCGAATGGAGATGTGGTGTTGATAGAACTAGTGGTAAGGTAGGTGTCTGTAGGCTATCAACAAAGACTTATGTTCATAGCTGGTTCCTGCACTTGGGTGAGGAAGCCCCTCTAGTACCCAGCGGTACAATATTCTATGGAAGTTGCAACTTTAGGTGTGTCTTCTGCCAGAACTGGGATATATCTCAGGAGAATCCATTCGGAGGAGTTGAAGTGACACCAAGGCAGTTGGCATTGATTCAGAAAGAGCTTAAGGAAGATGGAGCAAGAAACATTAATCATGTAGGTGGAGAGCCTACACCAAATCTCCATACAATACTAGAAAGCTTAAAGTACCTCGAAACTAACATTGCACAGCTATGGAATAGCAACTTCTACATGAGCTTAGAGAGTATGGATCTCTTGAAACATGTTATAGATATTTGGCTTCCAGACTTCAAGTACGGCAACGACGAGTGTGCTCTTAGGCTATCGAAGGTGCCAAGATACGTCGAAGTTGTTGGAAGAAATCATAAGATTGCGGTTGAGTGGGGCGATATGATAATAAGGCATCTCGTGCTTCCAAATCATGTGGATTGCTGCTCCAAGAAAGTGCTTAAGTGGATAGCGGATAACTTGCCCAAGGATAGGGTACTAGTTAACATAATGGATCAGTATAGACCGGAATACAAGGCTTACCAATATAAGGAGATAGCTAGGAGACCGAAGATGGAGGAACTTGAGGAAGTTTATGAGTATGCCGATAAGCTAGGTCTTTTATGGAGGGATATTTCGCGCTAGCGATATCACGAACCATGTATAACCATGTATCAAGCCTCATAATTTAAATATTGTGATTGAGGAACTAATTATTCTCAGGGGATGTTTTCAGCATGGAGTTCAGCGATATTATAAAGCATTACTCTAACCCCATAGTAAAAGAAACTGTCTTTGAGTTCTGCAAGAATAGGTGGGTTGCACTTGAAGGAGGTGTTGAGAGTGGAAGAATATTTGTGAGGTATGTTGCAGGCAAGCCTCTAAAACTTGATTCCCCAAATGATTTGCTGAACCTGCTCGTAAAGTATAAGAGCCTTGGTGTAAGAACTGTTTACGCATCAATAGCTCAATACGGAGTTCTAGGCTCTGCAGATGATGTCAATAATCCGCTGAATATAGTATCTGCAACACCTTTCTGGGATATTGATGTTGAGGGTTTGGAGAACTGGAGGCTAGCCATAGAAGTTGCAAAGATTATTGTTGAGTTTCTTGAGAGAAGCGGTGTTTCGAAATCTGTCTACATTGTGTGGAGTGGTGAGGGAGCACATGTCAGGTTGCATGAGAAAGCAATTCCACCAGAAGCGTATAGCACTTATAATCCTGTAGATGTTGCGTATGCTATTGTTGAGTACGTTCTTGAAGGTGTTAAGGACAGGATAGAGGAGATAGTTAAGAAGTCTGGAGGCAAAGTAAAGGTAGAGAACCTTATAGATATGAAGAGAGTTTTCACAGTACCTTTATCACTGCACAGAAAGCATGACCTTGTTGCAGTTGTTATCGATCCCCGCAACCTTGACTCATTTGACATTAGTTGGGCTAACCCAACAAACTTTAGGAGCGATGATTCATGGCGTTACTATAGCCCAGATGAGGCAGAAAACATTGTTAAAGAAGCTCTCAAGCTCCTTACTAGTAGAAGATACCGAGGCAGAACACAGATCAGTGCGGTACGGAAGGTCAAGATCGAAGGTGAGATTGATAGATTCAGCGTAATGGCATTACTTCAAGCAGCAAGGTATTACATATTAACAGGTGATTTAGAGAAGGCGAAGAGTTTTGGCTTGAACAGGGCAATATTTTACGCTTATCTGAAGTATTATGGCAGGTTCAAGGCCTATCACAAAAGAGCTATTGATTCAGAGCGCAGCAAAGGCGTGGAAGAGAAGGAAATAGTGCGAGGACCTACCGACATCTTACCGGTTAATGATGGTGCAGAGATATCATCGAGAGGATACTTCATGATAGGTGGCAAAGAGCAAACACCAGAGGACTTTGATAGGCAGATTGTTAGAAAGATTGAGGCAGTACTACCATTTGATCTAGCATGGGAAGCGGCCTTAAAGTATGTGGCTAGATTCCCCAAACACATCTTGGTTGACCCACAAAAGTTCTATAAACATGTTTATGAACCTGTTCGAGATGGTTTTGTCAAAAAGGTTGTCGAGGAGCTAATCGAACCTGTGCCACAAGAAGAAGTTCAAAAGATTGTGAAGATTGAGAGAAAGCCTGTTAATGTAGAGCCTCTAATCAAGCACCACACTCTCCTCAAATGGTTTAAACAATCCTCGTCTCAACAACAGCAGCGGAACCCCCAAGACTCGCAACAAAATCAACAACAATCTTGATAAGCTCGTTAAGCATACCAATCACTTTATCTTTATCACTATCTGAGACCATTATATATATATCAACCCACGATTTCCCCTCTTTCAATCCTTTAGGATGGGACTTTATATAGACGTTGGTATAGCTCTTCATAATTCTGCTTATTAGAGGGGCTAGAGATGCCTCAGGAACCCCAACAGTTTCTATAGTGGTTTCAGCGATAAAGATGTTTGGTACAAGCTTTCTTATCCTTGGCTCTACCCAGCTCTCCCACATAGCCTCCATCTCCTTTGGCACCCCAGGTAATGATATAATAATAGTACCCTCATATTCTATCCAGCATCCAGGAGCAGTACCAACAGGGTTAGGTATTGGTATACCGCCTTCTGGAAGATATGCCATTTTAGCTCTCTCTGGGGTCATCTGGAATCCTCTTTCAGATACCCTCCTCTTCACCATTTCAAAAGCCTCTGCATTTAAGATGAGCCTTCTATTAAGGGCTTTTGCTATAGCCTCAAGCGTTAAATCGTCTGGTGTAGGTCCTAAACCTCCTGTAGTAACAATAAGCTTTGGCTTCTCATTTAGTACATATAGCAGGTATTTAGCGATCAGATCAACGTCATCTACAAGGGTTAGTATTCCAAGTACTTTAAATCCCAAAAGTGTTAGTCTTCTCCCTAAATAGCTTCCATTAGTATTTACAACCCTTCCTTGTGCAAGTTCTGTTCCCAATGTAAATATCCATGCAGTGAGGTGTTGTCGCAACTGCATCTCGCCTCAACAGCTACTTCACTAAATTACTAAAATCTTTGCTCCATTAGAGTGTCTCAAAAGGCTTTAAAGGTGTGTTTCTCACTAACGTAAAGTAGGTTAAGTAACGGAAAGCATTGTGTGCTTCAAATTAATTGATTTTTGAAGAATTCAGTGTAGCTTAAGACCATGTTTCGTAGGTGAAAGACCATTGAATATTGCAATAGTTGGGCGCGCCCGT
>JAPYWC010000028.1 GCA_028276605.1 Desulfurococcales archaeon | reverse complement strand
ACACTCACCTCCCTAATACTGTTTACGCTTACCTCAACAATTCTTCTAGGCAAAAACACAACATCCTTATCGGCTTTTGTTATAGACTCAAAGCACTTGTTGTAGGTGTTTTCATCAAGCCCTAGTATAGTGACATCATCTTCTGAGATATACTTTAGTATATCATCGCATGTTGCGAAGTGTAGAAGCATATTAGCTCTCGGTGGACTGACCAAAGAATACCTCCTCTAGGAACTTCTTCACATCTTCAGCAGACCTACGCATTGAGAAAGATAGTGTTATCTTTATCACGTCATCTCCTTCTGCAACCACTGGTTTGCCTATGTACGCACTCTGCTTATCTATCCTAATGAAGACCTTGTTAGCTTTCTTATCGTATCTAAGCTCAAAGGAGTTTACTATGTACCTCTTATCCGACTCACTAAGAATTGATGCCATGTATTTCAGCGCCTTAAGTGCCTCCTCTCCTTTTAGCCTAGCCTCAATAACTACTATTGGGTTCCCATAGTACCCCCTCATAACCGTTTCGCTTACGCTTATTGAGGAGGCAAGGTCTCGAGGAATTATGTTAAGGATTGCCTGCCTAACCTTATTACAATCCTCTGTCGCGTGACAGTAGGTTGTAAGGATAACCTCGGCTAATACTACTTTTCTAGCTTCATGCACCACCATGCTTATACAGCCGCAACGATCTTTATGACATCGCCGTCTTTAAGTATGTAGTCTTTCCCAACCCTCTGCTTGGTCTTTGCGTTTACCGCATAAAGGAACTTTTTGCCAAGATCTGTGTGAATCATGTAGGCTAGCTGAAGAGCTGTTGTTCCTTCTGGCACTAGGTATGCGTCAGGAAGAACATTGCCTTTGCTATCAGTGAACCTATTCTCATCTTCTACAGGGTAGACAACAACCCTCTTCAGCCCATCGAACACCACGGCGTTTATTGCTCTCTGAACTCCTGTTCCACCAAACTCCTTCATAATCTCTCTAATTATCTCTAGCCCCTTCACCTGCTGAGAGGTGAGCGCTGAATGGTCCTTGACTTTGAAGTCAGGATCTCCAGGTAGGTATTCAACTACCCCTTTCTGTGCAAGTCTTCTTAGTACAAGTTCGCCTAGTGCTGTTACTGGAACTATTATCCTGTTTGGTAGCTTCTTCATCATCTCTTTTAGCATGTCTTTAGCTTCCGGTATATCAATCTTGTTAGCTGCTATAATAATGGGTTTTGAGATCTCTCTAAGGGTTTTTACGAATAGCCTTAACTCCTCTTCTCTCCACATAGATGGCTTAATGTTCTCAAGCTTGGTCTTAGCCAATGCTAGCGTCACATGCTCTCTCCTTATTGATAGTCCTGAGAGTCTTTGTGTAAGCGCTTCAATCATTTGCGACTTGTTCATCGTATCAAGGGCTCTTGCAAATCGGCTCCAATCCTTTGCTATGATGCCGTACATCCATTCATCGTATTCCCTCTCTATCTCCAGAACATCCTCAACCGGATCTCTATAACCAGGCTTAACAGGTCTTCCATCCTCATCTGTAGAGCCAGAAGCGTCAACAACGTGTATTAATGCATCGGCCTGCCTTATAGCATCTAAAAACTTGTTCCCCAAGCCTCTTCCTTTATGAGCATCCTTCACAAGTCCTGGCAGGTCCACTAAAACTATGGGTATGAACCTCTCACCTCTTATACAAAGCGAGTTAATGGGATTGCAACCAGGTAAGCCAAGCTCTTTGTGGACGCAGGTTCTCCTAACATAAGCAATTCCTTCATGAGGTTCTAGAGTAACAAAGGGTCTGTTCTCAATTGCTACGGGTATGAGCGTTGCAGCTGAAAAGAACGTAGATTTACCAACGTTTGTCTTTCCAAGAAGCCCTACATATATTTTCGGTGGTGGCGTTCTCTAACACCTGTCCGCCATCATTCTCATTATTACTCTATTTTCATATCCGCTTAAAAATTTGCTATAGTTACGTATTATCCAACTAGCAAGCAAGCACCTGATCAGAGTATTGCAGGTGTCGTTATTGGCTAAATCAATGTACCACTACATGGCGTTAATGTGGAAGAGACCATATGAAGGTGAGCATGGACTGCTGATGAAGCAGAGGTTAATAGAGTGGAGGAGACAACCATCAATTGTTAGAGTTGAGAAGCCTACGAGGATTGATAGGGCTAGAAGGCTTGGGTACAAGGCTAAGCCAGGATTCATTGTTGTCAGGGTTAGGGTTAGGAAAGGTGGTCTGAGAAAGCCCAGGCCAAGGTCTGGTAGAAGACCTAAGAGAATGGGTATATACGGGTTTGCACCAGCTAAGAGCCTTAGGCTAATAGCTGAGGAGAGGGCTGCCAGGAAATACAGGAACCTTGAGGTGCTTAACAGTTACTACGTTGGTGAAGACGGTCTATACAAGTACTATGAGGTAATACTTGTAGATCCTCATCACCCAGCAATACTTAGTGATCCAGACATCAACTGGATTGCAAACCCAAGTCAACGCGGACGTGTATTCAGAGGGAAGACATCTGCTGGTAGGAAGATGAGAGGCTTGGTCTCAACAAGGCTTAGGGAGACTCACAAGTATAAGTGGAAGAAGAAGCAGAAAGAGAGAGAGCTTAAGAAGAGGCATGAAGCTAGTCGCGGTGCCAGGCTAATAGCTCCTAAGGAGGTTTATGAGGAGCTAGGTCTAGAGAAGTAGGCATTGCCTAGTCTAGAGGATCTATATACACATAGAACGGTCTCTCATATTGAGCCATTTTTACGGCGGCAATACCTGGCTCTGAATACCTCTGCATAATCTCTACACCTTTTTTACTCATATTCAACAAACGTGCTACCTTTAGCCAGTGGCTTCTCGATGTTGATGATAGTGCTATCAGAAGTCCGCAGTTGCCAGCTATGCTATCTGCGTACGGTTCTAGGTCTTCTACGTTTTGCGTAGCCATTGCAACAACTATTCCGTAGCCTCTGGCAAGCCTCACTAGCATTTCTATGAATTCATCAAGCACTTCTTGGGTTATGTACCAGAGCTCATCAAGTACAATGATTCTTGATAATAATGATGCTCGATGTTTGTGAGAGGCCCTTAGCGCAAGTCTGAGAGTATATAATGCTACTGTTGCTGTTGACTTAGTGTCTAGCATTAGAAGCTTGCTTGCATCGATAATGAGTGTCCTGATGTTTAGCATGCTGGTTGCTGACATGTTTGAAGATGCCTTGAAGGCTCCCAGAACTGTTTGTATTTGTTCAGATTCTTCTATCCATGAGCTTTGAACTATGGTATCTAAGCTATCACTAGCACAGCTAATACAAGCCTTCTTGAGCTGCTCGGTCATGTAATCTCTGGCGTATGACGGTAAATTGAATACTTTGGAGAGGGTATTAACAAAGAGTCTGACACTATAAAGCTTCTCATGTTCAGGGTCTTCACAGCTGCATAGTGGTATGGGGTCCTGCACAATATCCCAAACAACAGGGTCTTCCCCCATGAACAACTCTATATTATGCCTATACTCATTCTTAACATCGATTACTGTTAGTTGTGCTCCGTACTTCTTTGCAATTCTTGATGCAAGGATGCTTAAAGCAATCGTTTTTCCAGAGCCTGTTGGACCCATAACCAGTATATGTTTTCTTGGAGCCTCCTTAAGGTTCCAGTATACTTCTCCACCAAATACTATGTCAACACCTATGTAAAGTCCTTCGCCTTGCCCAGCTCTAGATGATGTTAGAAGTATTTGTGGCTGAATGTATGTAACTGCATCTAGAAGCATTGTTTTGCTTCTTCTAATGCTATAAGCGAAAATTGGTTATATAGTTAGCAAGTTGCAGGTTTTTCACAGCCTTTAGCTTAATGTTGAGAACCTGCTCAGCAATTTTTGGGATCTTCTTGAGCTGTTCACGATAGAGCTCTAAGTCATCGCATATAACAGCGACAATGTTTTCAATGGTGACGGGCGTTATGCCGCTTAGAACCTTTTTCCGAGTCTCCATAAGTTTCTCTAAAGATGATCTCAGCCTAGTGTTCGCCTTGTCTTGTTCAAGCTCTATAAGCTTCATCTGAAGCTTTGTGTTTATAGTAGATAGGAACTTATCTACATTCACAGGCTCGATCTTTGATAGAGTTACTATGCTACATCCAGGCGGTGCAAGAGCGTTTACAAGCCTCTTCAGATGCGTTACAATATCAATAAGCTCTAGTTCTTCAAGCCTTATACTCACATCTGTTATTGTATAGAATGCTACTAGCTTTGATTTATAGCTGTCGCTACACCTATAAATACCTCTTTCCACTTCTATACACGCTATGGCATTACTTGTTTTGAGTAGCATGGTGGGGATCTTTTTAGCCTTGCTAAGAAAGTTCAAGAATCTATTTATTGATGGACTAAGACTGCGGAAGAGTATTCTCACTTTCTGAACCCAGTAATAGCAAGTAGTTTTAAAGCGGTTTGATGAGCTGTATAAAGTATCTGTTGAAGTGGTATAGGCACTTTAATGACAAAAATCTTTGCAGGTTCTATAGCAGTGAGCTTCTTCCAGCCAAGTACAGCATCGATAACATCTATAGCTATGCTAATCAGTTTTCTAGAGTTTGGTTCTAATAGGACAGAAATACCTTCACCAATAACTGTTGCCGCAATGTTCGTGCACCTATTTTCAAGCTCTATGCGCAATTTTAGGCCTGAGTCATGGACCACTTCAGCGGATTTAACATCTATGCACTTGGATGGCAGGATAATGTTGTAAGAAGCTTTCTGCTTTGCAATTGCTTCGTATGTGTTCTGCTCAATTATAGCTACCGTTTCATCTATGTGCATCGGTATACTAGTGATGCAGGTGTTGCCCTCTTCGTACAGTCTTAATGTTAATATGAATATGGGGTTTTCACAGTTGTCGATTACTTCTATGCAGTTCAAACCTTTTATAGTAACACCGTTTCTGCATATGACTTCCACCTGAATATCAGCACTGGTCTTCTCTAACTTGTCTATGCAGATCATGCCTTGCTTTGCATTTACTATAGGCTTAATGTTGATAGCCTCCACTTTTTCTACAAGTATCGATTTGTATTCTGTTCTTCCTTGCGCTTCGCTATCTATGCATAGAATAGACATAGATGCTGCGTCACCAGATGCCTGGGAAAGACTTTTTAAGCACTTCTTAATGCTGCTCTCAGCACTGCTATTACATGTTAGTGGCACTCCATTTACAAGTAGAAGTTTGGGGACCCTCCTAATATGGATTTTTCCAGGAAGCTCATCACCGCCTGGAAGCACTACAGTGGTTTCCAACTTTCTTACAATGCCCTGCAATGCTATGCTCAGTCTTTGAGGAACACTACTTTCTCCCTTAATACTAATTTCTGTTGTAGCTGAGTCATAACGTTGGAATGTTATGTGTACATTATTGTCAGGAACAATTTTCAGTGGGTATCCAGGTGTATAGAACTTGATAAGTGCTGTTACCTCTCCTTCCTTACTGCCGAGCAACAATAGCTGAGGCTCTAGCTCTATAAGGCTCTCAATATCTGCAATGACGAGCCTTCCTAAGGTATCTATGCATAGAACCTTACTATCATCTACTTCGCTGCATGACGCTAGTGCTGTGGGGATGTCAATAAGAAGTCTTATACGATCATCTTCAACAAGTTCGTATATTATTAGCCTACTACGCCTTTGCAGAATGAGGTAAGAATCAAGTAGCATCACATTATCTGCTTCTCTAGAAATTACTATGTGATTGTAGTTTTCTATGTTAAGGAGAGCGACAAACCCCTTGCAAGCAACTGCAATGTAACCTCTTTGAGGCGATACCTTTACCTGCCTACATTCTCTAAAATTGGTTATTGTCAGCTTCTCTTTATTAACATCGTATATTGCCAGGTTTTCACCGGCAAAGCCAACGAAAATATTGTCATAAAGCTGTGTAGGGCGTTCAATACGGTAAGGCACAATATGTTCAAAACGTTTTCTGTTTTTGAAACTTAGAATAAGTGTTGAGTCATTACCGTGTAAAGCGATGGAGCCAAATCCCTGCGTAATACCATTAACTGAAGGTACGCGTGTTTTAGGAAGTTCGAAGCGTTCTCCATAGACACCGTCGCTCACCATAGTAATTACATTATCTTTCGACATGCATATAGCGGCTCGCAGCTTCGAGTTCTCTATGTAATGCACTTTTTCGCACTTAGCTTCAGCCTCAAGCTCTAACAACCCTGATGCTTTATACAATGTACCGTCGGCTGTGATTACATAGCTGAATAAGTCTTGTGGGATCACATACACAGCATTTTCTAGCCTATGCTCTTCAAACCCCTTCTTACCATCAATAGTCAGCACCTTTGCTCCCGGCAAGCTCTTTGAAACTATAGCTATACCATTGCTGGTGATGGGCACAATGTCAAAGTTTTCAGAGCTGTTTAAGTCTATATCGAGCCTGTGTCGCGTTACTGGACTATAGATCACTACTTTGCTCCCTGCTCTGAACACAAACGGTGTGAGTGATATTATTGGCACTAAGGAATACACAGCCATATATGGATGCACTACAATGTCTTTTCCATAGAATCTTACAAGCTTTTGATTATCCCTATACACAGTAATACCATTCACTAAAGTTGCAATTCTGCTTGCTAGTGAAGAATCGCTTAAAAGCTCAACAACATTTACTGCCTTCCTCATAGGCTCCAGATACACAGAAGCCTTAAAATAATGTGTAGTAGCAAAATGTTTATTGCATCACCAGAGCTCTATTTCTTCATGATTAAGTAAAATGGCTAGCTCCTTATAACTACTCGCTATAGGCGTATCAATAACTTGGTGGTTTTTGTGAATCCACGTGAAAGACTGGTAATGATGTTACGAATTCTTAAGGATAGGATTGCATCGCCTAGCGATATAATAGCGTTGACTGGTTTGCCAAGATACGAGGTATTGGCGTCGTTTCACATACTGGAGGCGCTTAATATAGTTGACATAGTATATGTTAGGGGCAACTACAAGCTCTACAAACTGTCAGAGTTTGGCAAGAAGTTGTTAGAGGCGCTTGAAAATGGAAAAGCCTTCGATATTATTATTAAGAGCCAGGAAGAAGCAAAAGCTCAGACCTCATCTATAGCAATGCAAAGTAATAGCACTAATTTGGCTGAGGCAACAGCATAGGGCATGAATCTCAAAGTCTTTTTCATTTAAGGAGCTGTACTTTGCTCAACAAGGTTAAAACGACTTAAGCTATAGTCTATATATCTGCGCTTTCTTTGAAATACCCTGTGAAAAATGTATGATAGCAGCTGATGTACTTCAATTTGTGCTTAAGCTTTTGGGTGCAGAAGGAGTTTTACTGAGTGCAGCGGTATTCAGGGAACTTAAAAAAGAGATTGATGTACTAACCGGAGTTAAGGTACTTCATCATGTAGCTAATCTCCTCCTAACTGGTCGAGCAAGGATATGTGCACAGGTTTCAAGAGGTAAGGAAATAGGATACTACAAAGGTATTGCAGTAGGTGTAGAGGCCAAGGGGGCAACAATCTTCAACTATGTTGTGAAAATTAGTAAGGAAAGTTGTGATAATGATGTCACGCAATTTGTTATTGACAAATTTATTGGTATCTACCCTAGGGTTCCTCTAATTATTTTTGATGCTCTTTTCTGGGAGCTTCATTCTGATGAAGAGAAAAAGGATGCTATTCAACAGTTTATGTTTGCTGTAAAGACTATTAGAAAGTACCTAACAGACCTGAATATAGTGGTATTGTCGCCCTCATCTGAACTTATAGATCTGATAAACTCATTTAGGAATAGAATTAATGTCATTACGCATATTTCGCCTGCAACCTTGCCCAACAAAGGTGTGATCCTAGATCCTTATTCTAGCGAGAGACTTACTATTGAAGATGTTCTGCAAGTCGATGCAATTGTAGTCGGCCTTCTTGTTGACAGCAGGTTTCCACGCCCTTATGCAACCTATGCTATGAGTTTGATTCGTGGGCTTCCATATACTAGGAAAGCGATTGTATATAAGGGTAGTATTGTTGGAGTGCCAAAGGAGATTAATAAGATTGTAGAAATATTATTGAAAGTAAGGTTTGAAGGAATGAGTCTAGACAATGCCGTAAAGGATGCTATGGGCGTGGATAACAAGATTTATAGGGTTGTGTATGAAGTTTCAAAACTGTGTGGTAAAGGCAAGGTGGTGGATAAAGAGACTATTGTTAGTATTATGGAGGAGCTTAGCCTTGATAAGAAATACTTTAACAGGGTTATTTCAAGGATTAAAGCCTTGAACTGTTGGAGGGAGAGTGTA
>JAPYWC010000027.1 GCA_028276605.1 Desulfurococcales archaeon | reverse complement strand
CCTTGCCTCTAATGCAGCCTTATCTATCAGTTTATGCATGTCCTCTAGACTTACATTACTAGAGGCTACAGCACAGATCATTTCTCCCACACCCATTTACTTCCATCTTTGTAGTCAAACACCTTTATTCCTAACGCTAATAGCTCCTGCCTTATCCTATCGCTTAGATCATACTCTTTCCTTTTCCTTAGCTCGGTCCTAACCCTAATTATCAAGTCTACAAGCTTCTCAATGATGTCAGACTCTAGCTCTATCTTTTCCTTAAGGTGCTTATCCAGAACCCCTAGAACAACGTTAAAGTTTGAAATTATTGTGTAAGCTCTAAGTGCAAGCTCTAGCCTCTCTCTAGGCTCAATCTCTTTGAATACAAGCGATGTCAACTCATTTACAGCTTCCAACGCCTTAGGCGTGTTAAAGTCCTCTGACATAGCTTCGTGAAACCTTATCTCCACTTCTTCAAGTTTTCTAAGTATAGCTATGTCATCGTCGGATAGGTGATGAGCTATGTTACCATTCTTGACTATTCTTTTAAGAGTTTCCACTGCATTAACAAGCCTTTGGTATAGCACCTTGAAGCTCTCAAGAACCGTTTCATCAAACTCTAGCTGTTTCCTGTAATGTGCAGAGAATACCCATAAGCGAAGAACTTCTGGACCCCACTTATCTAAAGCTTCCTTAGCTGTAACTATGTTTCCCAGGCTCTTACTCATCTTTTCCCCTCTTACGGTAAGGTAGCCTACGTGAATCCAGTACTTAACCCAGGGCTTTGTACCAAACGCTGCTTCAGCCATTGCTATCTCATTCTCATGATGTGGAAAGATAAGGTCTTGACCACCTCCATGAATATCGAATTGCGTTCCTAGGTACCTAGTACTCATTACAGCACATTCTGTGTGCCACCCAGGTCTTCCACGACCCCATGGAGACTCCCACCATGGCTCACCAGGTTTAGCAGCTTTCCACAATGCAAAGTCATATGGATGCTTCTTTTCTGCTAAGTACTCCTCTTCCTGCCTCCACTCCTCACTCTTAAACCTCTTCGATAACTTGCCATAATCTTGAACTTGCGACACGTCAAAGTATACCGAACCACTTGGAGCCACGTAAGCATAGCCCTTGTCGATTAATAGCTGAATAAACTCTATAATCTCCTTAATGTGCTCTGTAACTCTTGGATGAATATCGATAGTTATGTTTAGCTTCTGAAGAATCTCTAGGTATTCCTTGGTATACCTATCTGCTATATCCTTCCACGTAACTCCTTCCTCCTGCGCCCTTCTAATTATCTTATCATCAATATCTGTGATGTTCTGAACATGAAATACTGTATATCCTCTTAACCTGAGGTATCTCTTTATGAAGTCAAATGCGAGGTAAGACCTTACATGACCTAGATGCGTATGATCATATACTGTTGGTCCGCAAAAGTATGCTTTGACTATAGGCGGCTTTAAAGGCTCAAAGGGTTCAAGAGATCTAGACATTGTGTTATATATTCGTATTGCTATAGACACAAAAGTTTGTCACCATCCACTAAAACTGCTCCAATAATAACTTATAAGGTTTGCTGTTCTGCTTCAACCTAGAGAACGAAATGTAGATAACTTAAAATATTGCTTAAACACTTTAAACAATGCGGTGCTTAGAGAGTGTCCTACCATCAACCGAGAAAGAGAGGGGCATACATAATTGATGAGAGATTTGTTGGTAGGAGTATGGAGGCGTACACAGTTGATGGTACGAAGCTGCTTGGGCTTGTAGACGAGGTTAGCGTTAATGAGATAGGTATGCTTGTTGAAAATAGCGCTGTAATAGTTCCTAGAACAGCAATTGCATATATCGTTACTGGGCAAAGTGATGTGCATGGCTATGGTGAGTGCTGTGAAAAGGAGTTTGTGCTTGATGAAGACTTTATTGGAAGCGATGTACAGGTTAAGATTATTAATGGAGCAGAAGTTGCTGGGCGCCTTGTCAAGGTGTCTAAGCATGAGATTGTTGTTGCCCATGAGAATAGAGCTTACGTTATTCCACGTAACAGCATTGTATATGTAAAGATATTGAAGAGGTTGTAATAATGAGCTTCAACGTAGTGCTAACTCTTGAACCATCGAAAGAGAACATTGACTGGGCATTCTCACAAATAAATAGCTGTGTAGGTACATCATACATTGTTGTGAAGGTGAGGTCATCATTAATACTACTAAGTGTTGAGAACCCGTACAGGTTCTGGTTTGAGATGAAGAAGTGCCTTTACGGAAAGGACACGCCATTGCATAGGATTATACCAGTTGATGCTGTTGTAGAGCCTATACTTGAAAAAGTTGCTGAGAAGGCTTGGGAGCTCGCACAATTAAGAATACCCGAAGGAGCTTCGTATAGGATAACACTTCATGGAAAGCTATTTACAGTTGATGAGAAGGGACGATTAGTCAAAATACATAGCATGGATGCGATTAAGTATATTGCTGAGAATATAAAGCGTAAGGTGAACCTTGACAACCCTGATTGGGTTGTATACATAAGAACCGTAAATGTGAAACGATGGCAGGTTGTTACAGTAGTTAGTGTTGCTAAATCCATAGTATTTAAGAACATTAGAGTGGGGGAGCCTGTAGACCCTCTATAGCTATAACCTAAACACTCCAATACTATTTCAAAGCTATAGACCCGTAGGCGTGAGCCCAGATCTACGCTCTTTGTGAGCCCGCAACATTTTTGCTAATGAGAATACTATGAGTGTGAGCCCTAAAATCAATAGTATTGGTGCGTAGGGTTTCGCGCTCTGAAATAGGGCTTCACAGATGTCAATTGCTCTTGTTTCTTCTGATTTAGGAACCCAGTATGTTGTGGTAGTGGCTGCAACTATGTTTAAAATATCTTCTACCCTCACTATTTTAACCCAGCATATCTTTCAATTGCCGACCGAACCTTCTCAACATTGTTTGTGTAGAGCCTGTAAGCATACCTAGTCTCTTTATCATATATCTCTACAAAGCCTCGTCTAGCATTAAACTCTACTCTATACCTTCTCCCATCTAATGGAAACTTCAAAGCTAGGTTCGAAGACTTTATACCATCGCTGTAAATTTCACAACCATTTAAAGGTATGATCATTTTCTTCGGCATCATTAAGTAGTTTATGATCCTGATCAACGCTATGATGATAGTATAGAGGAGCAGATTTTGCAGAAACAATGAATGTAAATCGCTACCTGGCACAAATGACTGAAGCAAGCTTTTCAATGGACTGTATAGAGCAAACCAAATACCTATACTCACAAATGGTATAGCAAGCGTTGCTATCATTTGGGGCTTCAATTCATTTACAAGCTCAACATCCTTAGACATCACGTTTATGCTCTCCTCAGGAGCCACTCTAAGTATCAACGAACCCCTGACTTCTGCTTCTGTTCTTTTCCTAGTCCTTCTGGGTATTAACGAAGAGAGCACCATATAGACTATTACATATAGTATAAAAAGTGGTGTAGCATATCCTGGAAGATACGTTGTTATTCCAGCAAAAAATAGTATCGATATAGCTGTTACGATAAATGATGTTAGTGCCTGTTTTGAGCGTAACTTCAACAGCATTGCACCTAGACAAACTTCATTGGCTGTACCACGAACCTTTAAGAATCAAAAATCGTATATAAAAAGTTTATTGACTTAGACTCTTTTGTGAGTTTTCCTTGCTCCTAATCACGAATATCTTATCGCCATTTGCTTTCATTATTATTTGATCAATTACATTTTTGTAACCGCAGCTTATACATACGTAAAGGTATCTTATGATCATTTCTTGTTTCTCCTTCTTCTCTGATTCTATTGATAGCATTAGCGATGATTTGCATTTTGGGCATAGTACAGCATTTCTATTCCTCATACCCATCTTCCCATCCTTTGATAACTGCTCAATATCTCGACACATTATGGTTATAGCTGCTTTATACTGTACTAGCCTCCAAACATACGTAATGATAACTTTCATATAAACTTTTTTCTCTTTGACTGGAACCCATTAACTGGAGGGTTTGTTTTGACCTTGTTGGCAGAACTTAAGGTTCAACGCATAATTAATGAAGTAAAGAGTGTAAGCGATGTTGACCTCATAGTATTAAGAGACAAGAACACCCTATCCTATCTATTCTCTGAGCTATATAATCCACCACCTGAGGAGGTATCAGCTTTAAATGTTGTTATAGATGCTAGAAATGGCAGTGTGAACATCTTTACAAGCCTTCTCGACTATAACCGCTTTACTGAGACATACAGAGAGGTAAGAGCATTCAAGTTTATACCTATATTCTCATACAGCTTTACACTACCTGATGGAATCAAAGTGTTGACATTCGATGATATGAGAAAGGAAGTTGAAAATGCTATCACCAATGCAAGGATAATAGCATCAGATACGCCCTCCATTTGCGAGCAACGCCTCTGCATAAATGTAAGACCCATAATTGAGAAGGTTCGTAGGCAAAAGTTGAACCAGGAGGTTGAATTAATTAGGGCAGCTGTTAGCATTACAGAAAAAGTCTTAAAGAGTTTACTAACGTATATTGAACCAGGGGTAACAGAGAAATCCATAGCTGGAAAGCTTATTGAACTTGCATACAGCTTTGGAGCTGACGGCATAGCGTTCAGCCCCATAGTAGCAATAGGTAAAAATGCGGCATTACCTCACTATACACCAAAGAATGTGGTGTTTAATGGCTGTGAACCCATATTAATCGACTTTGGGGTTAGAATTGGTGGATACGTATCTGATATAACTAGGATGATATTACCACAAAAACTATGCAAGGAATACGAAGAAGTTGAGAAGATTTCGGCAATAATCAACGACGCTATTGCTGCGGCTCTAAAGACTATTAAGCCTGGTGTTTTAGCATCAGAAGTTGATAAAGTTGCTCGAGATTTGCTCAAAGATCGCGGACTTGATGTCTACTTCATACATAGTCTTGGCCATGGGATAGGCATAGATGTTCATGAGCCCCCAAGGCTTTCTGCAACGTCGAGAGATGCCCTCCTAGAGGGTGATGTCATAACTGTTGAGCCAGGAGTATATGTATACAATAGATATGGTGTTAGAATAGAAGAGAACGTATATGTGGGGAAAACCAGCAGCGAGAAACTCACTTCGTTACCGGGTGTAATCTATCTATAGGTGATGCTCCCTGACACAGTACAAAATAAAACTATTTGAACCTGTTATAGAGCAAGAAGATATTGAAGCAGTTATCGAGGTTCTGAAATCTGGCTGGCTAGCCCACGGACCCGTGGTTGAAGCATTTGAACAAGAGTTTGCTAGATACATAGGTGTTGAGCATGCAGCTGCTGTGAGTAATGGAACCGTTGCCTTGGCGCTAGCATTAAAGGCTCTTGGTGTGGGTCCAGGGGATAAGGTTTTAGTGCCTGACTACACATTTATTGCTTCTGCAACAGCAGCTATAATGATAGGTGCTACCCCTGTATTTGTTGATGTCGACAGCAAGACATTTAATATTAGTGTAGATGACGTTTTACAAAAGGTTGAAGAGCCAGGGGTAAAGGCCATAGTTGCTGTACACCTCTTTGGACATCCTGCAGAGATTAAGGCGCTTAAGGAGATTGCAACTGACAAGAGGCTGTTCTTGGTTGAGGATGCTGCTCAGGCTCATGGAGCAGAGGCATGGGGCAAGAAGGTAGGTAGCTTCGGTGATGCTGCAATATTCAGCTTTTACGCCACTAAGAACATGACCATGGGCGAGGGAGGCATAGTAGTATCTAACGAGAAAAGCGTTATAGAGAAGGTGAAAATGCTTAGAAACCACGGGCAAGCAGCTAGATATTTTCATGTTGAGCTCGGATGGAACTTCAGAATAACCTCTATGCAAGCTGCACTAGGCAGAGTTCAGCTAAGAAAGCTTGACAGACTAAACGATTTGAGAAGGCAGAATGCTGCATACCTATCGTCGCTCCTTAGCAGGTTGGAAGGTGTTGAGGTTCCTTATGAAGCTCCCTGGGCTAAACATGTATACCATGTTTATGCTGTGAAGCTGAGTACAAGAGGTATTAGAGATTGCGTTCAAAAGTGTATGATATCTAATGGAATTGAAGTAGCTGTTCATTACCCAATTCCACTTCACGCCCAACCAGTATTCAAGAACATGGGGTATCCCGAGTGCTGCCCAACCTCATCAGCTCTTGCTGAAAAAGAGCTGAGCCTACCAGTTCATCCAAAGCTTGGTAAGGAAGAGCTAAAGCTCGTTGCTGAGACATTCGCTAAGTGTTTAGAAAGGTGTAGAGAGGAGGTAAAGCAACAAACACGATAACTTTTTTATGGACTATAGCTAGACTATTTCTGCCTCACTTGCTACATACTTTATTGTTATGCCTTGGAAGTTCTCTGCAAACCATCTAAGCCTATCCTGAATAGCTTTCCTCATAGACTCATTAATTACGAATTGTTGTCTTGCCCACATTATGGACTCCTCATCTATCTTACCTTCACCCTTGCTAGCTGCAAGCCTTACTAATGCATCTATTTCTGCATGGGTGAACCATCTAGTTAGACTTGCTATGAGCTCGGCCTTCTCAGGTTCTAGCTGTATTCCATACCTCTTGGCACTCCTCATCGCTATGTACTTTCGGAACTCTCTATCTGGATAACCCATTAAAATGACAACATCTATTCGTCCAGGTCTTATAAGTGCAGGATCCAAGATCTCCGGCACATTGGTGGTTAGTATTACTGGAGGTCTATTCTCTTCTTGCAGAAATCTGAGAAATATTGTTATCTCAGCAACATGCGTCTCATGTATAGCTATGTGCCTACCAACAAGAAAGTCAACATCATCGAGCAACAACACAGCTCTTCTCTTCTTCTTGACCGCCATCAGCGCTTGCTCCAGTATTTTCTCCGTCAAACCGTACCACATAGAGCGATAGCTGCTAGGCCTAAGCTCTATTATCTTCATCTTCAACGCGCTAGATATAGCCTCAGCTGTTACTGTCTTTCCAACACCTGGAGGCCCAGTAATTAGTATACCTCGTGGTGCATAGGGAGCCCTGCTTAAAATTGGCTTAACTATTATTGTCTCTATGCTGCTCCTAAGTTTTGCTGGCATATCATTGAGGCTCCACTGCGGTTGTCTTATAGGTATTCTAATCCTTATCGTCTCATTATATTCGGGAATTACTATATCTATGTTGTTCGTCTCAAGCTTTGAAACAAGCTGTACCACTATATTGTAAATTCTTTGTGCTAATGACGAGTCTACATCCTCTCCATACTTACTTAGCTTATACTCAAGAAGGTTCCAGGAAAGTTTGTAGAGTTGATGTACCATATTAAGCCTAAACTTTTTCTTCGGGTCCTTCACAATAGCCATGAACAATGTTGGCTTCTTACCAGTAAACCTAGTATCATTTCTTGTAACAAGGGCTGCTACATTTAATTGTATTGAACCATCTTTCAATATCGATGCATAGGATAGAACGCACTGGGCATGAGGATCATATCTCTGTAAGTAGTTTTGAAGATGGTATGGAACAGCCGATGAAGATAGAAGGTATATTAAGTAGCCCAGCTCAGAATCATCAATTTTCTTTACGTTTTTAACTGCAATCCTCTGCCTAATGTTTATCTCTATAGGATCCATCAAGTTCTTCACTATTATATTGGCAAGACCCATTATCCTAATACTTGGTCTCACTGGTATAGTTTCTACAACATATACCTTGTACTTCCCAAACTTTAGTGGTGTAAACATCACTACCTTTGCATGCTCAGTACTGTGACTCACTCCTCACAACACCACTGAGAAATTACTTGAGAAGGATTTTAAGTTCACATAGCGGAAAAATATATAAAAGCTTGTATAGGGACTGAAGTGAGCCCCTGCTAATACTACCAATATACTTAAACTTAATTACTTGATTTATCTTTTTAGCTTGTGAATTACTGGCTTATAGAACCTTTGGTAGGGCTCTCCCTTCATCATCTTCTCTATCAGCTCCTTAGTTCTGACATACTTCAACCCTTGAATGGCTTTCTCTCCATACTTCTTTATGTATTCTTCCACTGGTATCCCATAAGTCTTTTGAGGTGTATCTCTATAGAATTCATTCAGAATGTTAAATGCACAGAATGGCACTATTCTCCCATCTGGTAACGCGTAGTGAATGGCGCATCTCATAACCCTCTCCACATCATAGTTCCACTCATCCATGAAATGCATCATTCCTAGGAACAGGAATTTGTAGTGGAACCTTCCAAGAGCCTCATAGCTCCTCTTAAGGAAAATCTCTAACAGTATTGATCTGAGTTCTTTCTTGAGCTCTTCAGGTACGTTTTCCCAGAGAATAAACTTGTTTATAATTGAAAGTAGTGTAGATACACCCATAATCTTTACTAGTAATCTGGGTTTCTCCTTTAATGCATTATACTTCTGATCAAGATACTCCAGAAGCCCTT
>JAPYWC010000026.1 GCA_028276605.1 Desulfurococcales archaeon | reverse complement strand
TAAAGGTGTTTGACTACAAAGATGGAAGTAAATGGGTGTGGGAGAAATGATCTGTGCTGTAGCCTCTAGTAATGTAAGTCTAGAGGACATGCATAAACTGATAGATAAGGCTGCATTAGAGGCAAGGTTAAGCAAAGAAAAGAATTTAGTCATAGTTATCCTAGCCCCCAATACAAAGGAGGTGTTTAAGTATAGAGACGCATTCACAAAATACATTGACCTTGGAGTAAGGCTGTACTACGACAACAATGTTGAGAAGATGCAGAAACTTCTAAGCAACTGCAAAAAGATTTTCTGCCTCCAAAACGATGTGCATAAGCTTAATATTAGCAACGTTATCTGCATTTAACTATAATCTAAATTCTTTCTATATTTTCTTCCAAGAATTTTGAAGAAAGGCATCTATGATGTGGGGTCCCCGTCGCTCCACCCCACATCACTACTCAGAGGAGTTCCTCAGGTCATCCCCAAATAGCTATAACTCCCTAAGAGTAAAATTAAGCTTATATGCAAAAAACTGTGAGGTTTGTGAAACAAGACCTGCTAAGTATATTTGTAAGCTTTGTCACAGGTATGTATGTGAAGACCACTTCAACAAACGTTTAGATATTTGCGTTATCTGTGCAGAGGCTTTGTGCGATGTATGTAGAAGTAATGTTGCAATAGGTCATTGCGCTGTATGTGGCAGGAAAGTGTGCCATAGTTGCTCTATTGAGATAGATGAGGTTCGTAGAATATGTTACTACTGCACGGTTAGACATGGTGTAAGGGCGAGAAATATGATTATCGAGAGCGTAGGACCATAGAGCATAAAAAATAATAAGTTTTCGCTTAAAATAGTTACTTTCAGCTCTTGTAGTTCAGGTACTGGTGAAAAATCTTGAACATATCTAGAATGATTGAGTATGTAAATGCTTTAAACAGGAGCTACGGTAGCATTATTAGGAGGGCAGAGAAAGAGGATAAGAGGTATCTACAGGTATTGTCAGAGATAACATCGTTTCTAACCATACTCAAGGAGTTTCTAAGCAAGGCAGCAACATTAGAGAATGTGCTCAGAGATCTAAAGGTTGGAAAAGTATGCTACAAATGGTTCTATACAGAGACTGACACAAGGATAACCCTATCAAGGCTTAATCCACATGTAAGTGTATTCTACACAGGCATGTCAATAGGGGTGACAAATACAAAACACTTCCTTGCTGAGCTAAATGATAGAGTAGTGAAGGTGAGGATAAATAACTACATTGAAGAAATACCGGTTACAAGCATTCAAGATATAGTTCTAAAGAGGTCTGTGATTATTAAAGCTCTTAGCGAAGCTAAAAACGCACTGCAAAAGTATGGTGATGAGTTTACCGTATGCACTAAACAGCTACAAAGAGGCGTAGTGCGTTAAGCAAGTTTAAGCTAGCTCCTTCCAGTTCAGACGGGGGTTCTGCCATCATCAATTCAGTCACTATATAAGTTCATTATTTCATCATTTATTGGGCACATATTTTATTTGAAGCCTTAACGCAAAAATTTAGTTTAGCTTTATAATAACTGCGAATTGCAAATAATTGGTGTGCATATTTGTTATGGTAATGAAAGCACTATTACAGTGTTAATAGGTATGTTTTGAGCGCTAACTTCAATCTGGTTTGAACTCAACTTAACAACATTCCAGTTGCTAGGCTTAATGGCGAGGAAATCATCGACAGGTCTTAACGGTAGGTTAAGTCCTTTAACCCAGTAATGCATTGGTATTACAGCCTTCGGCTTTAACACATTTATTACATTCCAAGCAGACTTCGCGTCAATAGTGTATGTGCCTCCAACTGGTATTAGCAGAACATCTATGGGTTCTAACGCTTTAGCATAGCTTTCATCAAGTTCGTGTCCTAAGTCACCTAGGTGAACAATTGAAACATCGTCTGTAACGACTTTATATATCGAAATCCTTCCTCTTCTTCTCCCCTTCTCCTTATCATGATACGCTTCAACGCCTTTTACATAAACATCTCCAATAGTTTTCTCACCTACAAACATACTTAGCACCTGTGCTGATGGCTTAGCCACAACAGCATATGCATTGTGATCAAAGTGCTCATGAGTTACTAAGACTATATCTGCCTGAACTTGAGGAGGCTTTAAGCCGAGGCTATAACCATCATGCGGATCTATAACAACTACAGTGCCCTTAGACGTTATTATCTCAAAACATGCATGTCCATGCCATCTGATCAAGACCATTTTCTGCGCCTAAAAGCATATCTCACTCATGTATATTTAAGTTTATATTAGGCAACTGTTTTTGTGATTCAATGTCAATCAAAAAGCCTATAAGTCTCCGAAAACACTAGACTAGAGCTAGAGGTGGTGATTAATGATTGCTGGTGTAGGTAGTGAGGAACCACAGAAACAGAACAAGGGAGCAGAAACTTCTACCGCCTCACAATCCCAAGCTACTAGCCAATCTCAGTCAAGTCAAAAAAGATTTATTGCTCAACCAGTTCACTACGATAATGAAGCAAAGATTAGGCAAGCGTTAATAATCTTGAATAGAGTTATGAATGATCCTTCAATACCTAGGAACATCAGAAGAGCGGCAATGTATGCAATAAAAGCATTGACCGAGAAGGGTCTGTCTCCTGCTGTGAGAGCAGCTAATGCTGTTGGAGTACTTGATGAAGTTAGTCAGGATCCTAACATGCCTCTCCATGCACGCACATTACTTTGGCAAGTGGTTTCGATTCTTGAGACTGTCAAAGACTGAATTATAGTATGCTGTATGTCCAGGGTTTAAGGTCATGTACTACTATAGGGTTAGAGGTGTTTATGCAACAGCGCTAGCAAAAATAATTATGGATGCAGGTTTTGAGCTTGTTGATGTCTCTAAGAAACTTGCTGAAAGGTTGGGTATTGCTGAAAGATCTGAGGTACCGCCACACGCTACGGTAAAGGATAGTGAAGAGGATCCAAACACACTTGTAGTTGTTGGTTATCGTGACGCTGTACTAGCTTTGCTAGAAGAGCTCATCAGCAGGGTGCCTTTCACAGTACATGTATTCGATGAGCTAGGTCCATACACAACAGTTGCTGTAAAGATAGTAGGTTACGATAGGATGGGTAGGTGTATAGGGACTCTTGGTGATGGTAGAGAGGTTGTGATACAGAATATAAGGGAGTGTATAGAAGGGGCAGTTGCTGTAGTCCACATTGTAAAGCCTAAGCAGAGATTTGGTAATGGCAGAGCTGTTGCATTACCTGGTGTGGCAGTGATCAGGGATACATTAGTGCTGCTAGACGATAAAGAGGGTAAGGTGTTCTTTAGTGAGCATATAAGGGATTATGATAGGAGGTCGCTCTTAAGTTCCTTATCAAACCAAGTGATTAGACAGGGCTTTAGTATTAGGTGGAGAAGTTCTGCAAAATCTGCAACCATAGAGAAAATCGCAAGCGATCTAGAATCAGCAATTGACGAGGCTATGAAGCTTAGAAGCAAAAGTATTACAGAACCTACTATAGTGCTTCAAGGTGAAGCAATAGCATTTCTAACCCTTTCCAGACCAGCAAAAGAGTACCTTGATTCAATTAGAAGCAGTGTAGCCCCATCAGTACCTTACCACCATATGTTAAGAACTTGTGGCAAACACATGAGTGTATGCGTAGACTTCCTTGACAGAATATCTGTGAAGGTACCAAGAGATGTTATGGAGAAGGAGATAAAGGAAAGTATAGCCAAGAGCATTGTGGGTAAAGATGTGGTGCTCAAGCATGAGGTTCCTGGTAGAGGATTCATCGAAATAGGCCCCATAAGCATTCTTCAAGCAACATATACTAAATTTGGTCTAACGCTTGTTGGGAGAAGGGTTATTAAGAGGGAAGGCATATATGATGGTCTTGGTGTAGAGAGAAAGGCGGGAGATATAGCACTCACAATAATACCTCTAGATGAGTGGTTCATTGCACATATGTACATGGATCCAAGCGGCTTTGTAAAGGGTATATATGTAAACATAAATACACCACCAGAGCTGTGTCCAGAAGGCGAGGCTATAAGGTACTTAGATCTCATAATGGATGTTGCAGCAGGAGAAACAATTAAGTTTGTGGATCTCGAAGAATTTGAGGAGGCAAGAAAAAGAGGTATTATACCAGAAGACTTGGCCTACATGGCTAACGAAACTGCTAAGAGAGTTATTGAGTCTCTGCAGACTCTTCGTGAAACTCTTCAGCAGTTTCAGGCTTTGGCACTGCAACAGGTTCGGTCTTCCCAATAGATAGCAAAATTCTATTTGTTGCAACCTCAGCTATCTCTGCAGCCTCATATACTGCAACAATGGCTTCGTGAACAAGCCCTAGAACCCCTGGCACATCAAGACATGGAGTTGCGCTACTCATAATCTCTTTTGCAAGTTCCTCCCTGCCGATAAGCACCTTCATACCCAGCGTTAGATTCTGGGATGTGAGAGCGTTAATAGCCTTTGAAATGTATGATGATACCTTGGAGAAGATGTCCTTGAATATAGACCTACAGACGTCTCTAGATAGAATAGCGTCACCAGCTATCTTGATCAAAGTGTTGGATGCTCTATCTAATGTGTCCCCTATATGCTCCAAACTCTTTATCACAATACTGCTATCAATGGCTTGTGAAGGATCCCTAAATGCCGTTCTCTTAATAGTTCTTATTCCAAGAAAGTGAAGCCTGTCCAAGTCGTCATCAAGACGCAGTATCTCCTCAAGTTTATGCTTATCGCCGCTTTCGAAGTAATCAATTATAAGATCAAACATCATGAGAAGTATCGACTTCATGGAGTTTATAACTTCATTTAAATCGGTGTTGAATTCATCAACAGAGATCTTGATACGATAGGTAGGTCCTTCAAGTGCTATTGCACCTGGCAACCTCATAGAGATCTTTTGAAAAGCTGTTCGTGCAATATCCTTTCCATCCTCTATAGTAATAGTGTCGAAACCTTCGATATAGCCTGCTATAATAAGTCTTGAAAGCACTTCTGGGTCATCATGTTTAATCTTTATGGTTTGAGCCCTTCTTGTATAGGTCGTTGATAATGGTTTTACAAGTAGGTATCCAGGTCCAAGTGCTATCTCAACGCTAGAGCCAAGGTCTATTCCTAGTATAGAGAGCCACTCCTTAGGAATGGTTATGCCAACACTTCTCTCTCCAATCCTAATAACCTTTCTAACACCTGCAAATACAGGTCTCATTTTTTCGGAGCCTCTTACACAGTTATACTCACGTACATACAGTTTAAAACCTTATATCTGTTTAATTGGCGGTAGTGTAATGACCTCTTAGAAGTTACATATATTAAACTTTACATCCCTTTGAGTTAAACAATTACTAGTGTTTATATTCGCGGAGGTTAAGGATTTTTAATTGTGGTTCTCATAAATTCCTCTAGGTGCTTAACCTCATGAAAGTGGTGATGCTGGTACTAGATGGTGTCGCAGATAGCCTGAGATTTAGACCGACATCTCTTGAGGTAGCTAAGACACCTGGACTAGACTACTTAGCCTCTAGAGCTGTAGCAGGATGCTTTTACCCGTTAGACGCTGTCACTGCTCCAGAAAGTGATGCAGCGGTTTTCTCGCTTCTTGGTTACGATCCTAAAACAATTAATGTTGGTCGGGGTCTTCTCGAGGCACTTGGGGTAGGGATTAGAATTAGAGATGGTTTTGAGGTAGCATTTAGAGCAAATTTTGCTACGATAGATCCTGTAAGTAGGAGAATTATTGATAGAAGGGTTGGTAGAAGCCTTTCAACTGCTGAAGCAAAGGAACTTGCATCCACTCTCGATGGTATGAAGCTAAGCAAATATGGAGGCTATGTAAGAGTTATAGCAACTGTTGGGCACAGAGCTGTTGTGATTATTGGAAGTAAGGAGAGGAGGCTTTCAGCAAATGTTTCAAACACAGATCCAGCCTATGGACGTAGCGGCAGGATTTCGATTGCCTTAGAGAGGTTTGAACCATATATAGCTAAATGCACACCTCTTGATGATAGCGATGAAGCTAGGGCTACATGTGAGCTTGTAAATGAGTTTACAGAGAGGGTTATAGAGATACTGGACAAGCATCCAGTAAATGTGAAGAGGGCTGAAAAAGGACTTCCAAAAGCGAATGCACTGCTGCTTAGAGATGCTGAGGATAGGCACCCAGATATTACGCCTATTGAGAAGCTCTATGGAATGAAGTTTGGCATTGTTGCTGAAATGCCTGTAGAAAAAGGTATTGGGAGGCTCTTAAACATGGTTGTAGCAGAGGTCCAGCCTCCTACAGGAGTCGTCGAGAAGGATATGAGGGAAAGGTTATCAGCAACATTAGAATTGCTAAAGAGTGTTGATGTTGTATATGTACACCTAAAGGGACCTGACGAACCTGGTCATGATGGTGATAAGGAGAGGAAGGTCAAATCAATAGAGCTTATCGATAAGCACTACATTCAGCCATTACTAAAGTCGGTGAACCTAAGAGAAGTAGCAGTTATTGTTACAGCAGACCATGCAACACCGCCAGAGGTCAAGGCACACACAAGCGATCCAGTTCCAATTATTGTTGCATGCGAAAGGCTCAGAAAATACGATAAACTATCAAGGTTTACTGAGGCAGAGTGCTGCTCTAAAGGCTCACTTGGACTGATTCAGCACGGATACCAACTACTCAACAAAGTTTTTACACTGCTAAAAGAAGAAACTGTGTAGATGATGTATGCACCTCCTAACTGACTAGATGATGTGCGGTAAGAGTGCTGATGAGCGTATTAAGGGAATGATTATGGAAGAATACTTTGTTGGAGTTGATGTGGGGGGTACATGGATTAGAATAGCCTTAGCAACAGGCAATGGAAGCATAGAGAATAAGATTGTTGTAAAAACTCCTAGAGAAGGTGATAGGTATACAATAGCAAACCTCATAGTAGAGGCTATTAGAACCAACTTCAAGGAGCATCTAGAGAAAATAAAAGCAATTGGTATAGGTACTGCAGGGCCCATGGATCTATCTAGAGGGGTTGTAATAAATGCTCCTAACATTCCAATAAGAACTTTTGAGCTTGCTCAACCAATTCAGGAAGCACTTAAGAAACCTGTCATAATGGCGAACGATTGCATAGCGGGTGTTTGGGGTGAAAAGATATTTGGTCTTGGAAGAGATTATGAGAATGTGGTTTACATAACAATTAGTACCGGTATTGGCGGCGGAATGATTGTGAACGGGAATTTACTTCTAGGTAAAATGGGTAACGCTCATGAAATAGGGCATATAGTAGTTGATGTAAGTGGTAGGATGAGGTGTGGATGTGGAGGTTATGGACATTGGGAGGCATATGCAAGTGGCGCAAATATACCTAGATTCGCATCACTACTTCTAGAAGAATGGAGCTTGACGGAAGAGGAGAAGGATTCAGAGGTATACAAGGCTTATAGAGAAGGCAATCTAAGTTCAGAGCTTATATATTCTGCTGCTAAGCGAGGAGATAAGCTAGCACTGAGAATTGTTGATGAAGTGAATAAGTATAACGTAGCGGGTTTTGAGAACGTAATAAACCTCTATGATCCTGAAATCATTGTTGTGGGGGGCTCAGTAGCTCTTAAGAACAAGGAGCTGGTAATAGATAGGGTAAGGGAGGGTGTAAAAAGGTCTCAAGGAGTAGTCACAGAAATACCACGCATAGAGCCAACAGCTTTCGGCGATGATGTGGTGCTCATAGGTGCTGTAGCGCTAGCAGCAAGACCTCCTCAGACCCTTATAAAAATGTTGAAGTATCTTCAGTACCTATAGCAGCGCATAGCTCTTCATTATCTTCCCTCTGCACCCCATATAATGTTGCTAATCCTGGTGCTATTCTCTACTGCGTTGATAATCATCGATATAACAGTCCACGTTTCGAGTGGCTTAGGATATAGAGATATCTTCTCCTTAAACAGATTTAGTGTCGACTCCTCGAAATCTCCATGCTGAAAACCCCCAACAACAACACAAATATCGATTCCCTTAGTCATTTTATCGGCAATGTACTCTCCAAGTTCAAGAGGTTTCATAACCATACCCTTCTCATGCATTAATACCGAGATGTTGCACCCAATTCTGTCAATGAGTTGTTTCAGCGACATCTTCTCAACATACATTAAGGGGGTTGAAGCTTTGGGGGGAACAGAACCTAGTAGCAGTAACTGCTCCATTAACCCAACAAATCTGTTATAGTTTCTCGGAATCCTTGTTGATGGATCTACGTATATCACCTCATCATTTATTGTGTGTATGTATAGCCTTAAGAGATTGAATGAATTAAGAAGGCTTGATAACGCGAGAAGCATGGACACATGAACAATGTCAGGTCTTCCTCGTTTAAACCACTTATCAAGCTTCTTCATAGCTTTATAGTGAAGTGTGATGTCTAGAAGGGTTTCGTGAGGCTTTTTACCTCTTTTCCTAGCGTTTAAAACAACGCTGGGTTCATTAGCAATCTCTTTTGGTACGAGCTCTAGTGCGGCCTCGGCTATTATTAGGTGAAGAGGCTTAACAACCTCTTTTGATGCTTTGAACATATTCCTCGTGATATAACTTAGTGATATAGTTTATATTAACATCATTTAAAACCTGCTTTTAGAGCTCATAGCAATGATACGCAAAGACTAAGCTTAGAGTATCTCGGTATAGATAATCTCTCTAACCTTCTTCAACACTAAATCTAACAGCTTCATTAATGCAGCCTGCTCACTATCGTTAAGCTGTAAAGGTGTACTTTCAATCCTGTTCTCTGGGGTAAAGAACCATGACTTAGCTGTGTATGGAACTCTGTACTGGCTATACACAGTTGCGTATCCATAGCTTATCCAACCATTCAAGCATCTAATCCTGACTTCAGATACTCTATCCAGCATATTGCTTAATGTTTGCTGAGGCTCGGACACAACATCAATGGGTAGAGTCACTTCAATGAGTGTAGAGCCAAGAAGATTCTCTAGCTCTGCTAAAGTATTACTATTTACATTTACAAGAATTACATAGGCTGTTAACGCCGGGTGCCTGACAACATTGTAATCCACGTATACTGCTACCTCCTCGCAGCTCTTTTCTAGACACTCTGTAACTGCTCTGATAACCTTGTCCTCAGCAATCTTGCACGGCTCAATCTTTCCCTTTTCCTTAGGCACCTTCATACCTCTTTACATTGCTTAATACTTTATAGTGGAGTCATCTATTTAAATCTTTGACTTAATTAAAGATGTTCCTTCGTGTTGATGCTTTAAATAGCCCCTGCAACAACCTTAACCTAGGTGCTGATTCGCTATGCCTAAGTGTAGTAAAAGCGGTATTGTGGGTTGGGGTGTCTACATACCTAAGTACAGAATAAAGGCTGATGAGATAGCAGCTATGTGGGGATTTGATGAGGAGAATACGAAGGGTATATGGATTGAGGAGAAAGCCGTAGGCAATGTAGATGAGGATGCCATTACAATAGGTTATCAGGCTGCCGTCTATGCCATTAAGAGAGCAGGCATAGATCCACTAAAGATCGATGCAGTGTACTTTGGTACAGAAAGTAAGCCATATGCAGTAAAGCCTAGCGCCACTATAGTGGCTGAAGCTCTAGGAATAAAGCCTTCAAAGCCCTTAGCAGATCTCGAATTCGCTTGCAGGGCTGGTGCAGAAGGTATTAGGCTAGGAATTGTGCATGTTGAGAGCGGGCTAGCAAACTACGTCCTGGCAATAGGTGCTGATACTTCTCAGAGTAGCCCAGGAGATGTACTAGAATTCACAGCGAGTAGTGGAGGTGCGGCATA
>JAPYWC010000025.1 GCA_028276605.1 Desulfurococcales archaeon | reverse complement strand
AAATCCAAGAATGAAGATTAAGGATATTTTAGAGGAGCCACTACTAATACACAACATTGGAAGGGATCCAACAGAGAGATTAGAGTACGTTATGAAGGCATTAGAGGAGGTGAAGCTTACACCACCACAAGAGTTTATAGATAGATACCCACACATGTTGTCAGGGGGTCAGAGGCAAAGAGTTGCCATAGCTAGAGCACTGATCCTGAGACCAAGTCTAATTGTTGCCGACGAGCCTGTATCAATGCTGGATGTGTCAATAAGAGCAGAGATACTTCAGCTAATGCTTGAGATAAGGAAGACCAGAAACATCTCATACGTGTTCATAACACACGATCTTGCGATAGCAGCTAACATCTGCGATAGGATAGCTGTGATGTACTTGGGTAAAATTGTTGAGATGGGCGAAATTGCAAAAGTTGTTGATAATCCGTTGCATCCATATACCAGGGCATTAATGCAAGCAGTTCCTGAACCTGATCCACGAAACAGACTCAAGCTAAGGAAACTCGATATTAAGGGCGAGGTGCCCAGCGCCATCAATATACCACCTGGTTGTAGGTTTCATCCGAGATGCCCATTTGCTATGGATGTTTGTAGGAGGGAGGAGCCGCCGATGATAGAGGTTGAGCCAGGTCACTATGTCGCTTGCTGGCTATACGCAAAGAAATAAACTCAGCTCTTTTTCACTCTCAAGCAATATTTTCTACATAGCTTAAAAGCGGACTCAAAGTACTTTTATTCAAGTAGCTAATAACTAGCCTTATTAACGTTAAATCCTTTACAATATTGATTGCGAGGTTAGAAGAATGTCATCACAAGGTTTCAGACATATCGTAAGAATAGCCGAGACAGACATACCTGGTAATATAAGCCTTGCATGGGGCTTGGCAAAAATAAAGGGTATTGGCTATAACTTTGCCGTAGCAATTTGCAGAACGCTGGGTTACGATCCCAATATGCCTGTAGGGTACTTAACAGACGAGGATGTGGCACGCATTGAAGAGCTGATTAAAGATCCTAAAAAGTTTGGATTTCCTGCATGGATGCTTAATAGAAGGAAGGATTATGAGACAGGGGAAGACATGCATCTAGTTTCATCAGAACTCATATTCTATGCAAGAAAAGATATTGATCGTGAGATTAAGATAAGGAGCTGGAGAGGTATAAGGCATGCCCAAGGTTATAAGGTAAGGGGTCAGAGAACTCATACAACAGGACGTGTTGGTCCTGTTGTTGGCGTTCAAAGAAAGAAAGGTGCTCAGCAGCAACAGCAGCAACAGAAGTAGTTTTACTGATGGGGTGGTTGTGAGTGGGTGACCCAAAGAAACCGAGAAAGAAGTGGGAATCTCCTGGGCATCCATGGGTCAAAGCTAGGCTATTAAGAGAAATGGAGCTTGTAGGCATATACGGTCTTAGAAACAAGCGAGAGTTATGGATAGCTGAAACAATGCTTAGAAAGATAAAGCACCTGGCAAGATCTCTACTTGCCCTTCCAGAGGAAGAGAGGATTAAGAGGTTGCAGCAACTTTCATCAAGGCTTTATAGCATGGGCATCTTGCAGACACCTAATGCTGATATATCTGATATTCTGAACCTAAGCGTTGAGGCAATATTGGAGAGAAGGCTTCAAACTATTGTCTGGAGAAAAGGACTTGCCAAAACAATCCACCAAGCAAGGCAGTTAATAGTGCATGGTCACATAGCTATAAAGGGTAGGAGAGTTACATCACCAGGATATTTAGTGTCGAGAGAGGAAGAAAACTATGTTGACTTTTACCCACTTTCACCATTTGCAAGAAAGAGAGTTGAAGAGGTTTCTTCAGTTTCGCAAACTACTCCTCAGACTAATCCTGAATGAGGAAAGTTAGGGTGAATAACTTATGGCGTTCAGTAGTAGAGAGCTTAAATGGGGTGTTGCTCACATATATGCATCCTATAACAATACCATAGTTCATATAACAGATCTTAGTGGTGCAGAAACTGTTGCTAGAGGGTCTGGCGGAATGGTTGTTAGAGCAGACAGAGAGAAGCCAAGCCCATACGCCGCAATGATGGTAGCTTATAGGGTTGCTCAAGAAGCCATGGAGAAGGGCATAACAGCCATACATATAAAAGTTAGGGCTCCTGGCGGTCACGGACCCAAGATACCGGGTCCTGGCGCTCAAGCAGCAATACGAGCACTCGCAAGGGCAGGCTTTATTATTGGTAGAATAGAGGATGTAACACCAATTCCTCACGATACAACGCGTAGACCTGGAGGTAGGCGTGGTAGAAGGGTGTAGCTAGTGAGTATAGAGGTTAGGGAGTGGAGCTCAGAGGCTATAGAGCTTTATATAGATGGCTTCCCCTTGCCGTTTTTAAACGCTATCAGACGTTACAGTATGGCGAAGGTACCTACCTATGCTATTGATGAAGTTGCGATAGTTGTGAACACCTCACTAATGTTTGATGAAATGCTTGCACATAGGTTAGCAATGGTACCTCTACGTTCAGAGGATTACATCGACAAGCTACTAGCAACCGACGTCTTGCTCTGTGAAAAATGCTCCTTAGACTCTGAAGAGAAGCCTCCAAAAGATGTTTGCGATAAGTGCTTCATTAATATGTTTCTGGAGGTAGAGGCTCACGAACAAGAAGTAACTGTCTATTCAGGCAACATAAAATCTGAAGATCCTTATGTAAAGCCTGCCTATGATAACATACCTATAGTAATCCTTGCACCAGGTCAAAGAATATCGTTAGAACTTAGGGCGAGAATCGGTAGAGGGCTTGAGCATGCCAAATGGAGCCCTACTACAATAGCTGTTGTCAGAAATGTTGCTGACATAACAATAGATGAAAGCCTCTGTACACTTTGCGGTAAATGTGTTGATGTATGTCCGAAGAGGGTGTTGAAAATAGAAAATAAAAAGCTTGTTATTGAGAAGCCTCTAGAATGCATTATCTGTAAGCAGTGTGTAGCAGCCTGCCCTACTAAGGCAATTAATGTTATAAACCTGAAAGATAAGAACATCTTAAGAATTGAATCAAGTGGTTCTTTAGAACCAGAAACCATTATTAGGGCAGCTCTTAAAATATTAGAGAAAGATTTGTCTGTCTTACAGAGCTTTATTGAGAACCTCAAGAAGGGTGTAAAGACGTGAAAAGAACAGGGCCAACAAACTATGTGCTAAGGAAAACAATTAGATTGTTACGAAAGGCTGCAAGGACTCATAAAGCCAAGATATGGAGGTATGTAGCTGAATTACTTGAGAGACCGGCACGTAGAAGAATAGTTGTGAACTTATATAAGATCAATAAGTATACGAAGGATGGAGATGTAGTGGTTGTGCCAGGTAAAGTTCTAGGTGTTGGAAAGCTCGATCATCGCGTTACTATAGCAGCAGTTGCGTTTTCAAAGCAAGCTTTAGAGAAGATTATTGCAGCTAATGGGAGAGCTATTCACATTCTTGAGCTTGTCAATGAGAATCCAAAGGGTAGTGGGGTGAAGATAATCATATGAACATTGTTGAGATAACATCAAAGGACCTATTCGCTTCAGAACTATTAGCAAATAAGCAGGAGATAATCATAGATGCTAGCTCATTGATACTGGGCAGACTCGCCAGTATTGTTGCAAAGCTTGTGAAGCTAGGCATAAGGGTTCATGTAGTTAACGTAGAGAAGGCTGTATTAACAGGCGACAGAAAGAGGGTGATTGAGGGTTACAAGCTGCTGTTTGAAGTTAAAACACATAAAAATCCTTATAGGCACGCAATTCACAGACCAAGGCATCCAATATCATTGTTTAAGAGGGCTGTGAGGAACATGCTACCCAAGAACATAAACAGAAGACTTAAACTGATTAAGCTTGTAAAGGCATATATAGGAATTCCACAGCAATTTGAAGGTAAAACAGCATATAGACTCATAGATATATCTATAGATAATTCCGAGCATGCTAGAAAGAGACCACGTGATATTATAACAGTAGCTGAATTAGCAAAGGCTATGGGATGGAACCCTAGAGGTGCTATGTAAATGGCGCAGGAAGCAACTCTTAAGGTACTAGGTGCATACAAGCAGATAATAGGTGGAAAGAAGTACGTTCTGAGCTATGGTAAGAGAAAGACTGCTATAGCGAGAGCTGTTATAGTATCTGGCATAGGGCGCTATAGAGTTAATGGAATTCCCGTTGAGCTTTGGCCTATTGAGTTAGCTAGACTAAAGATGTTGGAGCCACTGCTTCTGTTAAGCGAGAATCTTAGGAATGCTATAGACATATCAGTAACTGTTGAAGGAGGAGGTGTAATGGCGCAAGCCTATGCAGTTAGAACAGCCGTTGCTAGAGGCATTGTAATGTTTTTCGAGAATCCCATTATAAGAGAGCTTTATATGACATACGATAGAACAATGCTTGTAGGTGATCCAAGGCAGACAGAGCCTGAGAAGTGGATGAGGTACAGCGCTAGAAGATTTAGGCAAAAGTCGTATAGGTGATGATGCCATGATTATACCTGTTAGATGCTTTACATGCGGTTACCCAATAGGTGCGAAGTGGGAAGAGTTTAAGAAGCGTGTAGAAAGAGGTGAAGATCCAGCGAAGGTTCTTGATGATCTCGGTATCAAGAGGTACTGCTGTAGAAGAATGCTTATATCTCATATAGAGCTATATAGAGAAGTAATTAGATATGGTAATGTTAAGTAGGGGTGTATTGTTATGGAAGAGGAGCGTAAAGTCCTCGAACAACAGCAATTAGAGCTTCTAGTTCCATTAGAACTATACCTACAGGCAGGCGTTCATATAGGTACCCATACATGCACTAAGGATATGGAGAAGTTTGTATTTAGAGTAAGACCTGACGGACTTTACATACTCGATATCAGAAAAACTGATGAAAGGCTTAGGATAGCAGCTAAGTTCCTGAGCAGGTACGAACCTTCAAAGATTATGGTTGTCGCGACAAAGCAATATGGAAGGGTACCAGTGCTTAAGATGGCTGAGTTCACAGGTGTAAAGGCTATTGTTGGCAGGTTTCTGCCAGGTACACTAACCAATCCTAAGCTAGAGACCTACTATGAGCCAGACGTTATTGTACTTACAGATCCCAAGGCAGGATCTCAAGCTCTTGAGGAAGCACTTCAGGTAGGGATACCAGTAGTGGCATTTGTTAGTACAGACAATAGACTTGAGGGGGTGGACCTAGCAATACCGGCAAACAATAAGGGCAGGAAATCAATAGCTCTGCTTTACTGGATCTTAACGAGACAGATACTGAGGGAAAGAGGGGTTATAGGACCTTCAGATAATTTGCCTGTGGGTCCTGAGGCTTTTGAGTCAACACCATAGAGGCGTTGAGAGGGTAATAAAGAAGGAAATTTTTGTTCCATTTCCTCTGTTAGGTGTACCAATCAAAGGCATCTACTTTCCATTTGTAGCACTTCCATCCAAAATTAAGTGTGTTCTTGATGTCAAGCTCATTAAAAGTCGTGAAGCAGAGAGATACATGAATAGTGTTGGTGACGAACTTAACCAACTCAGTTTGTATTTCCTAAGCAGACTTTTTGATGAACTGGATATAGAGCTTCAGCCCATAGTATCGATATATGGTTGCTCATCAGAGCCCCCATCAATATCGTTACTCGCTGTTGTTACGGCAGAGGTTTTTAAAACTGTGTCAAGACTTAGTCACAGTGATTATGGACTTGCTCTTTCACTTCTTGGTGTGTTGGATGAAAAAGTTCTTGGGATAGATCCAGGCTATGTAACAGCACTTAGATGTGCATACCTCTTTAACTCTCTTTGCATTGCTAGAGGCTATGATGAATTCGTGAAGCTTGGGCATAGATTTGTTGAGGTAGTTAAAATATTTGAGATTCCCTATACCAGTGCTTACAAAGCTATCGAGAATCCTTACGATAAAGTTGCCATGTCATTAATATACAAGATGGCAACACATGTAATTAGCTTTTTGGCGCAGAATATGGATACATGGTCTGAGGAAAGCTATAACCAGGTACGCAAATACATAGCGCTGTACTACCTAGTAGAGAGCAGTATAATTAGAGAGGCACTAAAACTAAACGATATTCCTGTCGCGCACAATATTAAGCATGTTATTGATATTAATGACATAAAATCTTATAGAGTTGTGACTATAGTTTAAAGTGAAGAGGCAAGGACCTAATGTCCTCAGAAGTTAATGTGATAAAGCTGGGAGGCTCAGTAATTACTGACAAAAGTAAGTACTATCGCTTAAGATACGACGAGATTATTAGGATTGCAAGGGAGATTAGCATTGCGTATAGTAACTGCGGTAGCAAGATTATTATTGTACATGGAGGTGGAAGCTTTGGGCATCCTACAGTAGCGGAGTATCAGGGTGTGCCAGACGCTGATGCATTCTCTCAAGTTGTGTACTATATGAAGGAGCTCAATTCTATTATTGTAGACGCCTTAAAGCTGTTTGGTGTGCCAGCCTTTTCAGTAGATACTCATGCTATTTTTTATAGAGACTGTAATGGTGTGCTACAACTATTTTCAAAGCCGTTAGAGGAAGCAATTAAAAAAGGTGCTGTACCAGTACTTTATGGCGATGCAATATTCTCATGCAGTGATTTTGAAGTGCTGTCCGGAGATGAGATTGTATGGAGGCTCTCATATGTGTTTAGACCTTGTAGACTGCTTTTCGCTGTTGATGTTGATGGGGTCTACGATAAGCATCCCTCTGCGCCAGGGGCAAGACTTTTGCCTGTTGTTAGCATAAGGGATGTGAATTATATTGATTTTGGGACTCAAAGCAAGAGAATTGATGTTACTGGTGAGATGAGGTCAAAACTTATGCTGGGTGTGAGGTACTGGAACAGCAATATAAAGGAGGTTGTAATTTTCAATGGACTTAAGAAAGATTTTATACGTGCAAGCCTCTGTAAAGAGGCTATTCCTGGAACGAGGGTAACTCCATGAATATTGAGAGCAGAAAACAAGAGCATATAGACTTGGCTCTTTTACCGCAATCTCAAGGACCTCTAACCACTTTGTTAGAAGATGTTGTACTAATTCATCAAGCATTGCCAGAGGTTTCTGTAGACAAGTTGGATACGTCTGTAGAGTTTCTAGGGTATAAGCTAGGAGCGCCAATAATCATATCTGGTATGACTGGAGGTACGGAGAAGGCTTACGAGATAAATAGAAAGCTGGCTGAAGTTGCGGAGGAGTTTCGTGTAGCTATAGGAGTTGGAAGTCAGAGGGCAATGATAAACAACCCCTCACTTATAAGGACATACAGAGTTGTTAGAGAGGTTGCTCATAGCGTTCCAGTCATATCGAATATTGGTTTTGCTCAGCTAAAGAGCCTCACATTCGAGCATATAGAAACAATTGTTGCAAGCATTGAAGCAGATGCTTTAGCTATTCATCTAAACCCTGCTCAGGAGCTTATGCAGGTGGAGGGTGATAGAGACTTTGAAGGCATAGTAAACATTATTGCAGAGCTCGTTCAGCGCTTAAAGGTTCCAATAATAGTGAAGGAAGTCGGCAATGGGTTGTCCAGAGAGGTTGTAGAGAAACTTTATAGTGTGGGGGTAAAGATCTTTGATGTGGCAGGTGCTGGAGGCACTAACTGGGTTAAGATTGAGTTGATGAGGGCTGAGAAAGCGGGCAAGCATTTAACACTTCACGGCGAGCCTTTTATTGCATGGGGTATACCCACAGCCGCAGCAGTTTGTGAGGCACGTAGTGTAGCGAATGACATTACTGTTATTGGTAGTGGAGGCATTAGAACAGGTTTAGATGTGGCAAAGGTAATTGCATTAGGCGCTGATATTGCAGGAATTGCTCAGCCGTTCCTTAAAGCAGTGATAATGGGTAATGCTAGGGAGTTCATTCAGACGCTATTAAATCAGCTAAGGGCTTCAATGGTGCTTGTAGGAGCTAGAAATATTGAGGAGTTGAAGACTGCACCTATACTGATTAAGGGAAATCTTGCTTACTGGATATGTGCAAGAAGGCTAACACTTCGAAATAAACAGGCTTATATATACTGCTGTAGCACTAGATAGTGGGGTCTAAATGGAGGAACTCCTTAGGTATGCTGAGGAGCTGAGCAGAAAAGTAGACTCATTCATATATGAGACAGTCAAAGGAACCCCTCAAGTGCTCTATGATGCTGCGTTGCACTATATAAAAGCGGGAGGTAAAAGGCTTAGACCACTAGTGGTAGTTCTTTCTGCAAGGATTGCTGGAGGTAACGAGAACATAGCAATACCTGGCGCAGCTGCGGTAGAGGTTCTTCACACATTTACGCTCGTACATGATGATATAATAGATAAGGATGAGTTTAGAAGAGGGGTTCCAACAGTTCACAGGATTTGGGGTATAGATACGGCCATAGTTGCAGGCGATCTGCTATATGCATATGCATATAAATGCCTTCTCAAAGCCTTAGAGCTAGGGGTTCCAAGCACAAATGTTGTCAAGGCATTGGATTTCCTAACAGAAGCCGCAATAACAGTTGCTGAGGGTCAAGCCCTTGACATGATACTACCCAGCAAGTCCGATGTTGATGTAAAGGACTATATAGATATGGTGTCAAAGAAGACAGCAGCGCTTTTTGCGTTTTCAGCAAAGATTGGAGCTGTTTTAGCTGGGGCATCGCAAGATCTGATGGATAAGCTGTTCAATGTAATGATGAATGCAGGTATAGCCTTTCAGATAAAGGATGATATATTAGGGCTTATCGGAGATGAAAAAGTGCTGGGTAAGCCAGTCTACAGTGATTTAAGGGAAGGTAAAATGACAATACTAGTAATATACGCTCTTAAGAACTTAGAGCAGGCAAAGAGAGAGAAACTTCTGAAGGTACTTGGGAATAGGTCTGCAACAATGGATGAATTCAGAGAAGCAGCTAAACTAATAATTGATAGTGGTGCACTTGAATATGCTCAGTCATTGGCGAAGATGTATGCCGAGAGAGCAATCAATACTCTTAACACAATATCTGCACAAGATACTGAAGCTCTTAACATGTTTAAAGAACTTGTTCTATACATGATTGAAAGAGCTAAGTAAACCAGTTGCACTAGTTGATTGTTGTAGGTGAGAAGATTTTGAGCATGTTTTTTCCGGTAGCTTACATTGATTACGAATATGTGAAAAGTCTTGAAGATAAAGCCTACTTAAATCTTATAGTTAATTTCGCATCACAGATATGTATCGATACCAAACGTCTTTGTTTCTATACTATAAAGGATGAGCTTAGCAACTGTGAAAAAAGATTTGTTGAGATTGTGTATGAGAGATTACCAGAACTAGCTGTCGACCTCATTGAAGGAGTACTCAAATCGGATATAGCAGTGTTTAGCCCTGCTCTTAATCAAGTACTGTATGTGCCTGCCAAAACAAAAGTGTTTCTAATTGAAGGTAAAGGCGTTAATGTGTACCCGCTCATTAGTGAGGGGGATAAAGTCAGTGAAGACACAAAGATTTTTTACGTTGTTACAAATAAACTTGAGGTACGTACAGTTAGAGCTGAAGTTTCTGGAGTCGCTATTTATATTGGCGATGTTATTGAATCTGAAGAAGCTCCTCAAAAGATGTTATGTATTGTGGTGAGCGAGGCCGATGTCCGTAGACTACCTCGATGCTCTTAAAGAGCAGATTGAGAAAGCAGCTCTAAAGTACGCTGTTGAGAACAGGCTTAAGTATGGCGCAGCCAAGGTAGGCCCTGTGATTAATAAGGTTCTTGGCGAATTTAAGGAGCTAAAGCAAAGAGCAAAAGACGTGGCAAAGATTGTTGAGGAAGTGGTGAACAGAGTTAATAGTTTAAGCGATACTGAATTGAAAAACTTGGCAGAGGCTCTAGGGTTGCTAGAGCAGAAAGAGGTAAAGAAAGAAGAAAGGGTATTACCACCACTACCAAATGTTGAATCATGGGGCGTGGTTGTCACGAGATTTGCTCCAAACCCTGATTTCCCAATACATTTAGGAAATGCTAGAGCAGCTATCTTAAGTTACGAATATGCAAGAATGTATAAAGGAAAATTTGTGTTAAGGTTTGAGGACACAGACCCCAGAATAAAGAGGCCACTAGTGTTTTCATACAAAGTTATTGAAGACGACCTTGCATGGCTCGGTATTAAGTGGGATGAAAAGTACATTCAAAGTTTAAGAATGGAGACCTTCTATGAAATAGCTAAGAAGCTTATAGAGATGAACTACGCATATGTAGATCTATGCAAAGCTGAGGTATTTAGAGAATACAGGAATGCTGGCAAGGCTTGTCCACATAGGAATCAGGATCCTGCACAAAATATGGAGCTATTTGAGAAGATCTTAGCCGGGGAATTCAGGGAAGGAGAGGCAGTTA